>NZ_JASCAI010000014.1:0-617 GCF_029967875.1 Acinetobacter sp. V89_4 | reverse complement strand
TCGATAGCACGTTCTGGTTCTGGAATGTAAGAGTCAAGCGCTTCAACAAGAGCAAGAACTGAAGACTCGCCATATTGACCAGCATCACCGTTAAGAGCAGCAAGAGCTGAACCACGGATAACAGGAGTGTCATCACCTGGGAAGTCATAAGTAGAAAGAAGTTCACGAACTTCCATTTCTACTAATTCAAGTAATTCTTCATCATCAACAAGGTCACACTTGTTCAAGAATACGATGATGTAAGGTACACCAACCTGACGAGAAAGAAGGATGTGTTCACGAGTTTGTGGCATTGGACCATCAGTCGCAGCACATACAAGGATCGCGCCGTCCATCTGAGCAGCACCAGTAATCATGTTTTTAACATAATCGGCGTGGCCCGGGCAGTCTACGTGAGCGTAGTGACGGATTGGAGAATCGTATTCTACGTGTGAAGTATTAATTGTAATACCACGTGCTTTTTCTTCAGGTGCTGAGTCGATTTGTGAGTAATCTTTCGCTTCACCGCCGTAAGTTTTTGCACAAATAGTTGCAATCGCAGCAGTTAAAGTTGTTTTACCATGGTCAACGTGACCAATTGTGCCCACGTTTACGTGTGGCTTATTACGTTCAAACTT
>NZ_JASCAI010000001.1:0-401605 GCF_029967875.1 Acinetobacter sp. V89_4 | reverse complement strand
GTGAAGTTGAGTTAACCAACCGTGGCGAGATCATTGTGAATGACCGCAATGAAACCAATGTCAAAGGTGTATTTGCTGCGGGTGACTGTACGACTGTGCCTTACAAGCAAATCATTATTGCCACAGGTGAAGGTGCTAAAGCATCACTCTCTGCGTTTGATTACATCATCCGTTCTGGGCAGTAATATTTAGTCAAACCAGTATGATTTAACGCAAGCCCAGCATTACAAAATGCTAGGCTTTTTTAATATTAGAGTTACAACTCTTTAACAATTTTCGATCTTTATTAATCAGTTAGTTTATGTTTATATTTTATACATCCATATTTGGATGCCATGAATTAGAAGGAAAAACACAATGAATAAATTACTTGTTGCTTTAGGTCTTGCTGCGACCGTTGCCCTTGTTGGATGTAATAAAGATAAAGCTCCAGAAACAGGTGCGACAACGGGTGAACACTTAGAAAATGCTGCTCAACAAGCAACTGCAGATATCAAATCTGCTGGTGACAAAGCTGCAAGCGATATTGCTACTGCAACTGATAATGCTACTGCAAAAATCGATGCTGCAACTGACCATGCTGCTGATGCAACCGCTGAAGCTGCTGCAAAAACTGAAGCAACTGCTCGTAAGGCAACTGCTGATGCTGCCCAAGCTGTTGAAAATACTGCTGCTGATGTGAAAAAAGATGCTCAACACTAATCATCTTTAATATAAAAAAAGCCCCTGTTCATACAGGGGCTTTTTTTATATTAAAGTCTAAAAAACTGATTAAGAAATTAGACCTTCATCACGCATCGCAATTTGTACAGATTGACGTTCTGCTACCTTATTACGTAGAGCAATAATATGTTTATATGGCGTTAAATCATGCTCAATTGAGTTTGACCAGTTTGTTAAAACAAATAGATAAGCATCTGCTGGGCCGAAATTATCATTTACCAAATAATCATAATCAGACTCAGCCAAATAGTTATCGATATATTTTAAAAGGCGATCAATTTCTGCATAAGCTTTGTTTTTTTCATCAGTCGTTAACGGCGCCCCAAAGAAGACTGCATATGCATCATGTAATTCAGAGTTCAAATATCCCAACCATTCCAATACTTTCGCACGGCCCATCCCTGATGGAGGAATTAAGTCTTGTTTAGGATCATGCTGAGCAAGGAACGGTAAAATAGCAACGTTTTCAGTTAACATTAAACCCGGATTAATTTCTAAAGCTGGTACATATCCTTTTGGGTTAATCTCGTAATAATCTGCGCCTTTTTCTGTTTTATGAGTTTTTAAATTTACCCGTTCTAAGTCAAAATCAACATTAATTTCATTTAAAATAATATGTGCAGCTAAAGAACATGCGCCTGGCGAATAATATAATTTCATATCTGATCCTTGTTATCTCATATTAACGTTTTAAATTGCTTCTAGAAAACCTGCAAGGTTTGCACAATTCTTTAATTGTAAAAAAGCGTAAACTTATAAAATACTTACACCATCTAATATTCTTCAAAAAGTCATTCCTTGCAAGTTGTCTTGCGTGACGATTGTTTAAAATATGATAAAACACATTTGCGTCACGCAATTTTTCCGTTAATTACGCTTAAAAAGCTGGCTAAGCCAATTCACTAATTCAGTTAAGAAATCAAAAATTCCATTTTTCTTATCATCGTCAGGATGACTTGAGTCTTTTCCATTTAAATCTAGATCGACAATTACGGGGTCATGATCCGAAGAACGATAAGCATCTTCCCCATAAAACAATGCCTTTTGCTCATCCGTTTTATATTCTTCGTTGTAATCTAGAACCGTTGGCTCATCTGCATTGATATGCCATGCAAAGGTTCGAACCACTTTTGGATATAAAGCTGCATCAGCAATTGCATGGTCTAAGTTACCTGCTCCGCCATTGCCGTTGGCATCACTCACAACGCCATACACATAGCTATATGCCTGAGTACCCTGACCGACCTTAGCGTCATTAAGTAAAACTTTATAGTTCGCTTTTTCAAATGACAAAATAGGTTCTTCTTTTGCGTAACTATTCATATCCCCTACAAGTAAAGCATTTTGCTTTTGCACTTGAGTTGGATTTTTCGCGAGCCATTGCACAATTTGATCAACGGCTTTCACACGAGTTGGGTTCCAACAGCCTTGACCATCTTTTTGGTCTGCGTCAGTAGAGCTAGCATCGACCCCACTACAGCTTTTCGATTTCAAGTGGTTTGGAATAACAGTAAATGTTTTATTCCCACGAACCGCTTGGAAACTTTGCGCCAAAGTTGTTCGGTTCTTGTCGCCTAAATCAAGCACAACAGGTTTATTTAAAGGCTTAACACGCTTGCTGTTATAGATAATAGCAACTGCGATCGCATCACCACCTAAACGATCTAGATTTTCAGGAACTACATATTTCCAATCGCTACCTAAAGCTTTGGTCAAATTGGCAATTGCACTGTTAGGCCCATAACCATTGTTCGCTATTTCCATTAAACCGTAAACATCGGCATCAATCGCTTTTAATGCACTCACAATTTTACGATGCTGTTTATCAAACTCAGCTTGTGTTGTCGCACCACGCTCTGTTGGGAAACCCGTTGCACCATTGTCATAGTTCAAAACGTTAAATGAAGCTACACGAATGTGATTAGCATTTTTAGTAAGGACGCTTTGACGCGAGTTTGTTTGAGTAATAACTTCAGGCTGATTACGTCCAAGCACTGGTTGCACACGCCAACCATTAAAACGATATTCTAAAATACCTTCAGCATTTTTAAGTTGATAACCCGAACGTAGCGTATTAGCAGCGCTAAAATTGCTTGGTAACCAAGGTGTACGGTTTTGATTGTTATAGCCATCATCAAAAATAATTTTCGATAATAAATTTTTCTGAGCTAAAGCTTTGGCTTCAGGAGATAACGCTGGATATAAATTGGTTGGAATATATAAACGCCCTAAACTTAGCGATAGTTCGCCATAACGACCATAATTATAGTTCTCACTCACCGTTAAAGTCTGAGGTAATTTGACCAACATACCTTGATAACGCTGCGGTGAATTAACTGAGCCATCCGTTAAACTAGCAAACGGAAGTTCGAGACTAATCGGCTGAACCTGATTTGCCATATTGCTATTACAGGTTTGAATATCTTGTTGTAATTGATCTATCTGTAGCTGATTTTGATAAGACGTTAAACGACCACGTAAAATAACTTCATCGCCAACTTGTCCACCTTTTACCGCACTACTATTTGGAATATAAACAAAAATAGCATTACTGACATTTGCACGTGCTTTTGTATCTGGCGTTTGAACATAAAAACCAGAGAAACCATTGGCATAACGATAGTCAGCTGTAATCACACCACGCACAGTATAAGTCTGGTCTTGAGTTGCCGCCGCCAAGTCAGCAATGGCTGTATCTGAGCTTGAGCAACTTACTGTTTCAACAGGAGGCTGAGTTGTAGAACCCGATAAATTTGAAAAGTCATTTCGGTTTGTCCAAGCCGACCATGAATGGTCCAAATCAAATGCTGCGGTTGCATCAACACTTAAAGCTGGGTTCTCAGTTTCAATACGCTTAAAACTATTTCCCAAGCTTGAAACTGCTGTCCCCCATCCCGCTGCTGGGCGTTCACCAATACGGCCAAAACGGTCTACAGGCGTACCTTTATAAACAAGTACAACCGCATCATCTCCATTAAAAGATAAAGCAGCCACCTGATTAACTTTACTTCCAAGCTCAGTTTGTAACTCTGAGCGCCCCACTAAAAACTTCTGCTTACTCGCGAGCGTGCCTTGTAAACGAAAAGCCACAGTCTTTGCTGTACCACCATTATTAAATTGTTGAATCTCATAATCGGCTAAATTAACCGTAGCGCCATCTGGATTATAAATTTCCAAGCCTTTTTTATTGCTGCTGCCATCCACATATTGGCTAAACATGAGCTGCGCTTGAGCAACTGAGCTATATGAAAATGCACCTAATGCACTTAAAAAGACCGAAAGTGTTCTTAATTGAAAAGTTTTCATGAGTAAAAGTGTTCATATGAGTTTTAATTAGTCTCTTAGAGTAAATATTGATCATGACATCTACATGAAGAAAAACACCGAAACATTTGACTTGATCACATGAAGACTTAAAATACCGCATTTGAATTTCAATATTGCCAAGGTTATGTCGATCGATCAGTTAGAAACGCAAATTGCAGACTTAGACAATTTGCCTGAACACCGTGAAATTGTGACGTTTATGCGTCGTTCAGCACCACTTAATACGTCTCAACGCACGGCATTAGAACAACATCGCGATTTAATTTTGGAATATCCTGTTGGCGACTTACGTCAACACTTCGAACACCCAGAGCGTCCATTAACTGTTGAAATCGGTTTTGGTATGGGTCGTTCGTTAGTTCTTATGGCAAAAGCGAACCCTGAACGCAACTATGTGGGTATTGAAGTCCATGTACCTGGTATTGCTCAATGCCTATATGAAGCAGGTATAGCAGAAGTTAAAAACTTACGTGTACTTGATGCAGATGCGATTCAGGTTCTACGTGAAATGCCAGACAACAGCATTAACTGTGTACAACTTTACTTCCCAGACCCGTGGCAAAAGAAACGTCATTTCAAACGCCGTTTTGTTGCTCATGAGCGTATGCCATTGGTTGAACAAAAACTTGAGCTTGGCGGTACGTTCCACGCTGCAACAGATTGGGAACCGTATGCTGAATGGATGCTAGATGTATTAGACAACCGTCCAGACCTTGAAAACTTGGCAGGTAAAGGCAACAGCTACCCTCGTCCAGACTGGCGCCCAGTGACTAAGTTCGAACGCCGTGGTATTGAGTCAGGTCATAAGATTAATGACTTTATCTTTAAAAAGATTAAGTAAATAATAAAAAAGGCTTAGTAATAAACTAGGCCTTTTTTATTTTAAAACCAATCTAGTGAATAAGCTGAATTAAAAATTAGCTGAGCATAAAGATTTAAATGAAAATAACCTTTGAATTATTAAATATATAAATATAATAATAACCATCATTTTAACTAGACAGAAAATAACAATGAAGCTTTTCGCATTTCTAATTTGCGTAATTGTCTCAAGTGGCTGCTTTGCCTCAAATCAAGAAGACTTTGAACTTAAATATTACAAGTTAATGGAACGATACATTCAAACTCAATCGGACAGAAATCAAATCATTTCCACAGAAGCAAAAACTGAGCAAGAAGATCTTGTTAGGTCGAATAAACTCAAAGCTCTCGATTGCAAAGGATGGAAAGAAAATATTGAACTTTTTGACTTTATCTTAAGTAGATTTAAAGAATATGAATCAGCCTCAGAAGAGGTTAGAACAATGGGATATACTAAAGAAAATCTACAGGAGGATTCTGAATGGCTGCGTGAGCAATTACACAAACCAGAAAACCAATGTAGATAAACCAAAATTCAAAAAACCGCCGAAGTGCGGTTTTTTTATTACCTGCTAAAAAAGGATACTCATTTTGTTTCCAAGTACTAACATTCCCCTTCTTGAGGTATATTTTTATCTTCCTTTATTCACCCCCTAAAATAGAAAGCTCTCAAGCAATATAATTTTCTTTAAATATCACTTTAGCTATTCTCTAGACTTATTAATATTCATAAATCATGTTAAAAATATAAAAATGAACGCTTCATTAACTAATTTCTTAAACTCACGAAAAGTCAGAAAACACTATGTTAAAAATTTTAGGGCGCGATAACTCCATTAATGTTCGCAAAGTCTTATGGTTGTGTGAAGAACTAAATCTTGAATATGAAAGAGAAGACTGGGGACGAGGCTTTCGCTCTGCTCAATCACCTGAATATTTACAATTAAACCCAAATGGGCAAATTCCTGTAGTTTTAGATGGCGATTTAGTCCTTTGGCAATCCAACAGTATTATCCGTTATCTGGCAAATGCTTATGATAAAAAGCATCAACTTTACCCTACTCAAGCGAAAGAAAGATTCTTTGTTGACCAATGGATTGATTGGCAAGCGATCGAGCTGAATAACAGTTGGACTTATACGATTATGTCTCTACTTAGACATTCTCCAGATCATCAAGATCCAAACTTATTACAACAAGGTATTGATGACTGGAATCATCATATGCAGATTCTTGATCAACAACTCGCAAAAACTCAGGCCTATGTTGCAGGCTCACAATTTAGCTTAGCCGATATTCCAATTGGTCTATCTGTACAGCGCTGGAAGGCCACTCCTTTTGACCATCCAACGCTTAAGCATGTCGACCAATATTTTGAACGTTTAAATCAACGTGCTGGTTTCTTAAAATGGGGAAATAACGGCGAACCTTAATTTTAAATCACTTTTAGTCCGAGTGATGGCGTTTTACGATGCCATCACTTAAAAGTTGATAAACCTGTTTTAAATCATCTTGATTTGCTTGAGCCAATAAGTCTTGATGCATTGTCAAGATATTGTGATCTCCCCTTACCGCAGGCCCAGTTTGCATTTGTTTCGGATCATTTTCAGTGGCTTTTTTAGCTGTTTCCAAAATTAAAGGATAGAGCAAGCTAAAGTCCACCTGCTCTTTATCTACAATCTGTTTTGCCATATCAAAGCAATAATTACTAAAGTTACAAGCGAATACAGCCGCTAAGTGTAAAGTTAAACGTTGTTTTGAGGTGTATTGATATACTCGATTACTTAGGCTATTTGCTAAATCTAAGAGTAGCTCCTGATCGACATCTGTTATTGCTTCAACAAATAACGGCGTTGCAGACCAATCAACATCTCTTTCTAAACTAAATGTTTGTAATGGATAAAACACCCCTGCTTTTTCATGTACATGACTGATGACTTCAATATCAGTACTGCCCGAGGTATGAACAATAAGTGTGTAAGGAAAGAATTCATGAACTTGTTTTATAAGCTTTGCAATTGCACTATCTGAAACCGCTAGAATGATAAGATCGGACGGTTGAAATTCTTGAAGAGACTGGCATGCTTTTGCTTGAATTTTCTCTGCAAATTTTTGGGTTTTATCAAAATCACGCGCATAGACCTGTACGATGTTATGACCTTGGCCCAATAAAGCCTTTGCCAAATGAAAGGCAACTCGCCCACTTCCCACCAAACTAACTTTCATATCAATCCAACATTATTTGTCTCAACAAAAAAAAGCTTCTCAAAATGAGAAGCTTTTTTCAAATTAAAATAACTAATTTTTCATAAATCAGTCGATTATTGGGCTACTGAAAACTCGATACGACGGTTTTTAAAGCGACCTTCTTCTGTTGTGTTTTCTGCAACTGGCTGATCAGAACCATGGCCTTCTGCAACTAATTTAGAAGCATCCACACCTTTAGATTTTAAATAATCTACAACTGCTTGAGCACGGCGTTGAGACAAAGCTTTATTTGCAGCAGCGTTACCAGTTGAGTCAGTATGACCACCCACATTTAATTTGACGCTAGACACTTTATTTAAAAGTGTTGCAGCTTGGTCAAGAATGGCTTTGTTATCAGCAGGTATGTCACTTGAACCACTCGCAAAATTAATAATTTGTAAGTTAAGTGCTTTCACTAAAGCATTTACATCGACATTGTTCGGGTCAATTGATCCTAGAGCAGTTTGCGAAGCAGTTAAGCTATTGCTTACAGATTGCTCAGTTGTTACAGGTGCTGTACCGACCACCTCAGTATGTGGCACCAATGCTTTTACTTTTGCAGTTAAAGCTTCTAATGCTGCCGCATCACCTGCTTTCAAAGTAATTTTGTCGCCCACCCATTCTAAAGATGCATTTGGCACACCTTTTAACGCACCTAACACACCTGCAAGCGCATCTTTGTCGGTAAATGAAGCTGCATAAGTTTGGCTTGTATCCACCTTACAATCTTGAGTTGTCGAAAAAACCTTTTTAACGTTAGTTTGTAGCGTTGCCAAGAAGCTTTGATCGCCAATTCCAGCCTGACACTCACTCACTGTACCTTTATCATCGGTACTTAAAGTTAAGCTAGCTGGTGCAGCAGCAGCTTCAACACCGCTGGCTGCCGTCGGTTCTGGGGCTGGTACAGCTTCTTTATGCTGACAAGAACGCCATAACCAAGCAATGATAAGACCCAGAATAATGAGGGCGATAATCGGTAAGAACCCACGAGACTTACCTGTATTTTCAGTTGCTGCTGCAAGCGGAGGTGCTGTTGATGGTGTGACAGAAGATAAACCTGCACCAAGTCCTAGCGGAGCTAATAGACCCACTGCCCATGCTGGTAAATATGAACGAATAGTATCTGCATGCTGGCGCAAGTAATTCACAATACTTTGCTGATCATTTCCAGCAACATCTGAAATTGCATTAAGGCTGGGTTTAATCGCACTGTTGAGCGTGCTTTCAATTTCATTATTTGGTGCTGTACCACTTAAATGGGTAAGTACAGTATTTTTGATTTGGTCATTATGAGAAAAAAGGTCTGATAAGGAAGGAGCCAAACTATTTTTCAATTGTCCGATAAGATCAGGTTTAGCAGCTAATAATGAAAGTAAAATTGGATAAAACTTAGATAAAGCATTCGATTTTTCGCCTAGGTATCCATCCTGTTCATCTAATAATATTGAAGATACTTTTTCTTTAAGCAATTCTATAGGGTTTATCGACATTGGTTATTCTCCCGAATCTTATACGTCGTAACCAGCAATTTTTGATTATTCAAATACTTCTCTTTGCTGATAGTTTTTTATTCTAATCTTCCTTCAATCTTTTGTTGTTTTTTATATAATTTATATACAATTTTCCATCTAGTATTTACAAAACAGGTAGATCATATTGATCTACCTGTTCATATTTTAAATTTACTTTAACTAAGCACTTTATCAGTCAGCAAAAGTTTGAAGTACTTTACCCGTCAAGGTTTGACCCAACAATGGGGTATTTTTTCCTTGCGATAAAATAGTATCTTTGCTTACTGTCCAGCTTAAAGCAGGATCAACCAATACCCATCCAGCTTCATCTTCCCAACGCGAGGTCATATTCGCAACCTGTGCTGGAACACTAGTAACTTTAGCAACCCATTCTAAAGGTTCAAATAAACCCTCATTAATGAGTTGGACACCTAAAGATACATAAGTATCAAAAGCGGTAATACCTGGCTGAGTTTCAGCAAATGGCGCCATTTTTGCCGAACTGCTTAAAGGTTCATGGTGCGTACAAATTGCATCAATTACGCCTTCTTTTAATCCTTGACGTAAAAGTTCTTTATCTTGCTCAGAACGCAATGGTGGGCGAACGTGTGCAAGTGAATTGAAACCGTCGATTAAGTGTTCAGTTAAATGTAACTGGTGCATTGCAACATCAGCAGTCACAGGTAAGCCTTTTGCTTTTGCCGCACGAATTAATTCAACCGATGCACCACAAGACAACAAACCAAAGTGAGCTTTTACGCCAGTTGCTTCAATCATAAGCAAATATTTTGCAATCGCTACAGTTTCAGCAAGCGCCGGAATCATTGGCAGACCTTGGCGAGAAGCAATAAAGCCTTCGTGTGTACATCCATCTTTAGCAATTTGTGGTTCTTCGGCATAGAACACAACCGTTAAGCCAAGACCCGCTGCATATTCCAAAGTACGAATAACCACATCATCATTTTCAAAAGCAGCGTTAGCATTTGAAACAGCAGTACAACCACCCTTTTTAAGACCGGCCATATTTGCAGGTTGTTTACCATTTAGACCTTGGGTTTGAGCACCGATAATATGCATATGAATGCCGCCATCAAGCCATGCCTTTTCAATCAGGCCATGAATAAGCGCACCATTATCTTGCACAATTGGCTTTGAATCGGGTGGAGTAATCACATGCAAAATACCATTAGCACGTGCTGCCTTCCCTTCAGATTTAAGTGTACCGTGTTGCTGTTGACCAGGTTCACGCAAACGCGCGCACAAATCAACCATGGTTGGCATTAACCATTTGCCTTGACCATCGATGGTTTGTTCAACTTGTTCTACTGGAGTAACCAACTTGCCATTTTGAATATATACAGTTTGTACGTTGTCTGTTTTTTGGATTGGGTCTAACACACGTACATTTTCAATTTTTACAATACTCATGTGATCCATTCCTTACAACGTAATCGCTTCAATTAAACCTTGCTCTTGGAGCTGGCCTTGCATTGACAGTGCCAACACAGCCATACGAACAGCAATACCGTTGGTTACTTGTTTCAAAATAACTGATTGGTCCCCATCCGCAACACTTGAGTCAATTTCTACACCACGATTCATTGGTCCCGGATGCATCACGATACAGTCCGGTTTAGCTAAACCAAGACGCTCTTTGTTTAATCCATACATTCTGTAGAATTCAGACTGTGAAGATAATGCCGGAGAGTCAATACGCTCATTTTGAATACGTAGAGCAATAATCACATCACAATCCGCAATCCCAGCATCCATGTTATTGAACAAACGAACGTGTTCGCCATATTCTGAAAAGCCCACTGGCAATAATGTATTCGGCGCAATCACACGAATATCTTTACATCCTAATGTTTGTAATGCAGCCACATCCGAACGCGCTACACGAGAGTGTTTGATGTCTCCAATAATGGCAACACTCAACTCTTCAAAAGGTTTCTTTGTTTCACGGCGAATAGTAAGCATATCAAGCATCGCTTGCGTTGGATGAGCATGACGTCCATCTCCAGCATTAATAATCGCGACCTTTGGACATACATCTTTAGCAATGAAATGTGCAGCGCCAGAAGATGAATGGCGGACAACAAAAATATCGGCAGCCATTGCTTCAAGGTTCCAAAGCGTATCTCGTAGCGTTTCACCTTTTGAAGTACTTGAACGTGCAATATCAATATTCAATACATTGGCAGACAAGCGTTTTGCTGCTGCTTCAAAAGTAGTACGAGTACGGGTGGAATTTTCAAAGAAAAGATTCATAACCGTCAATCCCTCTAAGAGCGGACGGTTAATTAAATTATTATTATCATCTAAAAAGCTTTGTGCGGTATCTAAAATCTTCGTGAGGTTTTCTTTTGAAAGTCCCTCAATTGTTAAAAAATGTTTTAAATTTCCGTCCTGATTGAGCTGAACCTGGCTCGGCTGATGCAACGCTGCAATATGCATAATGGATTCCTATGGGTCGAATCGCGAAAACGTGCATAGTGTAGCTGAATTCCGCTCTTTTCGCAGAAGAACTTTACAGAATAAGACCCTAAATTGACCAAAATTTAAGGTCTTATTCGAGATTACCTTAAAGCACCAATATAATGATGTGGAACTTGTGCTCGATAAATGTCTTCGGCTGTTATTTCTGGCTCTTCATCGACCTTAGCAACAGCGAGCGTTTCTTTTTGAGGAGGTTCTGGCAGTGTGTCAACTAACGATCTTAATCGCTCAACACATCGTTTTAATTCATCATCCTCTGTTTCTAACGCCACTGTAATTACATATTTTGCATAATCTTTATTTTGAATCACATACATTGCATCTATTACCCGCCCCGTGACCCGACGCATACGTACATATATTTGTGTAGCCACTGAGAAAGCATCCGCATTCGTAATAAAACCATTCCCCATCATGTCTTTCATTTATAACGTCCCCATCCATTAAAATTATAAAAATGGTTAAAAATCGACTTTGTCTGTTAAATAAATAACCATCAATTATCTTGGTCTAGCAAAATACATACCAATTACAAGGTATTACTCTTTAAAAATCAGATTATTGGTTGCTAAATGAAAGGTTGCAATAATTTAAAAACCTTTAGACATCAAAATAAGTTAAACTTTGCATCGTTAATATTTATATGTTTTGGTCAATCGAGTTTATGAATACCTCTTTACGTTTAAACCACTATTGGATTACTTGTGCTGATGGTTTAGAACCCCTCTTACAAGAAGAAATAGAACAACTTGGCACCAAAGTGACAGAACGTAAAGCAGGACGTTTAATCATTGAAGGAACGCTTGAACAAGCTTACCGCATTTGTATGTGGTCGCGTCTCGCTTCTCGTGTTTTACTTCCTATTCATACTTATGAACTTGATTTTACGCACGATGCACGTGATGTGGCAGAAGAACTCTACGAAGGTGCAATGAGCTTTGACTGGTCACTTGTTTTTGCACCACAAAGTACCTTTGCAATTCGCTTGCATGCAGAACGTGAAATCATGGTCAATTCGCAATTTGCGACACTGCGTGTAAAAGATGGTGTCGTTGATTCATTTATGGAAGCTGTAGGTCGCCGTCCTAGCATTGATACCAAACAACCAGAAATTACGATCTATGCTTTGGCAGGTAAGACTGAACATACTTACTGTCTAGATTTATCAGGTGATTCGCTCCATAAGCGTGGTTACCGCCGTTACATGACCGATGCGCCAATTAAAGAAAACCTTGCTGCGGCAATTTTACAAAAAGCTCAGCTCAAACAGCGTAATCCAGAGATTGTACTTGACCCAATGTGTGGTTCAGGCACATTCATCATTGAAGCATTAATGATTTTAACTGACCGTGCACCGGGACTTGTTCGTCGTTTTGGATTTAATGGCTGGCATGGTCATGACCGTGAACTTTGGCTTTCACTTAAAGCAGAAGCAGCAGAACGTCACGAAAAAGCACTTCAATTACCTTTACCTAAATTTTATGCCTACGATGCAGATTGGGAAGCAATTAAAGCAACCCGTGAAAATATTATTGCGGCAGGCTTTGAAAATTTATTAGGTCAGATTCAAATCGAAGAGCGTACTTTAGCGGACTGGCCAGATTTTGCTGCTGAAGGCAAAACTGCATTTATTGTGACTAACCCGCCTTATGGTGAACGTTTAGGTGAAAAAGCATCAAACCGTTCTCTATACTTAGGTTTATCAGCGCTTTTACAAAAACATTTTCCAAATCAATATGCAGCAGTTATTGCAGCTCAAATTGAACAATCTGATGTTCTAGCATTTGAAGCGCCTGAAACCTTACGCTTAATGAATGGTAAATTACCAATTTATATTCGTTTTGGTGTAATCAAACCTGAAAAAGTAACTCAACCATTTTTAGCAACTTGGCAAGCTCAACCTATTGAAATGGAAGAAGCTCAAGACTTCGCTAATCGTTTGCAAAAAAATATGACTGCCTTGAAAAAATGGGCAACGAAAGAAAATGTTTATTGCTTACGTTTGTATGATGCAGACTTACCTGACTTTAATGTCGCTGTTGACTTATATGGTGACCGTTTACACGTTCAGGAATATGCACCACCAAAAACAATTGATCCAGAAAAAGCTAAAAAACGTTTTAATTTAGCGCTTGCTGCAATTCGTGCTGTTACTGGCTTAAACCGTGATGCCATCTTTATTAAGACACGTGCACGCCAAACTGGTACAACTCAATATACGAAACAAAGTACAGCTTCAAAACGTTTTATCGTGCAAGAAGGTAAAGCTAAAATTTTAGTTAACCTGACAGATTACCTAGACACAGGTTTATTCCTTGACCACCGTCAAATGCGTTTACGTATTGCTCAAGAAGCACGTGGTAAACACTTCTTGAACTTATATAGTTACACGTCTACTGCAAGCTTACATGCTGCTCTTGGCGGTGCTGCAAGTACAACAAGTGTTGATTTATCTAACACTTACTTGAACTGGTCAAAAGAAAACTTCGTTTTAAATGGCTTAACTGTAGATCATGCAGATGAACAACACATGTTCTTTGCAAGCGACTGTTTTGAGTGGTTAAAAGAAGGTCATGAACAATACGATCTTATTTTTATTGACCCGCCGACATTCTCAAACTCGAAAAAATTCTATGGTACATTCGATGTACAACGTGACCACATCTCACTTATTAAACGTGCAATGAACCGTTTACACAGTGAAGGCACGCTGTACTTCTCGAATAACTATCGTGGTTTTGAAATGGACGAAGAGATCGAAGCTATTTTTCAGGTTGAAGAAATCACTTCTGAAACTATCGGCCTTGATTTTAAACGTAATCAAAAAATCCACCGTGCATGGAAAATTCAGCACCCTGGTTTAGATCAGTATTAATGAGACTAGAGGTTATTATTACTTCACGGTAATAATAACCTCACCATGAACATTTTTTGACTCAAAATCATATTTAGTAAAACGATCTGCTCTTTCCGGTAACGCAATCATTTCTAATTTCTTCTTTTCTTTACTATCAACAACATGATTCTGTTTTTGTTCTTGATATGGAGAAAGTACGCTGGTTCTAAGTGCATCCCATCGAACTTGCTGTAAATAGTTATCTCCTAACGCCTGCTGTACTTGTTTTTGTTCTATCGCAGGTTTTTTAGCATCATCCTGAGCTTTAGCAATAATTACGGGTAAAGATGCGTTTATCGCCCCTGTTTGAGTGGCAAGCGCACTTTCCGACATAGGTTGTGCTGCCCATGTGTTTGATAATAATACAGATACACCGCTCAAAATTCCCAGTATATACCCTTGCTTATTGTTCATTTCATTCATCCTAAAATTGTTATTGTTCGTTATATCGAACAAAATTAACAATTTTTTACGCATGTCGCAATGTTATAAATAAACTTCCCGACAATTAACATTGAACATTTTAAAACCTGATTTTTTTCACAGGCATTTTGTGAATATTCAAGTAGTTTTATAGATTTTTATCCCAGACTTGAATGACTCCCTTAAATCACTTACTGTAATTTTATAATTTATCTGTAAATTGATTTTATTTATAAATAAACACCATTCGAGGTGAAATAATGCTTCAGCACTGCTGCCAACTATTAGAAAATCTTCAACTCAAAATTGCCTTTATTGAAAGTGCCAGTTCCGGTTATTTAACCAGTCAATTTTCTATTCATAAAAATAGCGGTGCAGACATTTTACTCGGTGGTTTAGTGAGTTATGACCCCAGCATTAAAATTAGCATTTTAAATATTAATCCCAAGTTAATAGAGACTTACAGAGCTGAGTCGCCACAAGTTACAGAGGAAATGTGCAAGCTTGGACAAACTTTATTTCCAAAAGCCGATATTATTGTAAGTTGTACTGGACTATTAAAATCTGGGGGAAGTGAAACCTCAGAAAAACCTGTAGGTACCTTTTTTATCTGCATTTCTTATCAAGAACGTATTTATCATTACCATTATTTTTTATCTGGCCATCCCGAACAAAAGTTAAAGACATTAACTCAGAAAGTTTCAGATACCCTAATTGCTTTACTCACATCAAAAACCCAAATAGCTTCGCCATAAAAAAAGAGAATATGTTTCCATATTCTCTTTTCGGTTTTAGCAGAACAAGATTAGCTGAGTTTCATTTTATCGAAGACTAAATGACCATTTTCACCTTTCACTAAAATGGTATCACCTGCGACAAAATCACCCGACAAGATTTTTTGCGCTAATGTGTTTTCAATCTGTTGTTGAATCGCACGTTTTAATGGACGCGCGCCATAAACAGGATCGAAACCAGCATCAATCAATAAATCAAAAGCAGTGTCATCTACAGTTAAACTCATATCACGGTCAACCAGACGTGAACGTAAGCGATCCAACTGAATATCGGCAATGCCTCGAATCTGTGCTTTTTTGAGTGAATGGAAAATCACAAGCTCATCAATCCGGTTAATAAATTCCGGACGGAAATGCTGACTTACCGCATTCATTACAATGGTACGCACTTCATCGTCTGTTGCACCCTCACCTAGCTCACGTACATCTTGTGAACCTAAGTTCGAGGTCATCACAATCACAGTGTTTTTAAAGTCTACTACTCGACCTTGTGAGTCTGTTAAGCGACCGTCATCCAATACTTGTAGCAAGATATTGAATACATCTGGATGCGCTTTTTCAACCTCATCAAACAACACCACACTATATGGTTTACGGCGAACAGCTTCGGTTAAAACACCGCCTTCTTCATAACCCACATATCCTGGAGGCGCACCAACCAAACGGCTAACCGAATGTTTCTCCATAAATTCACTCATGTCGATACGAATCATGGCATCATCACTGTCAAACAAGAAATTAGCCAATGCTTTGGTTAATTCTGTTTTACCAACACCTGTTGGACCCAAGAACAAGAATGATCCGCTAGGACGATTCGGGTCAGACAAGCCAGCACGTGAACGACGTACGGCATTCGAAACGGCTACAACAGCTTCATCTTGACCTACAACACGGTCATGTAAAAACTCTTCCATATTAAGGAGTTTTTCACGCTCGCCTTGCATCATTTTAGCAACCGGAATTCCTGTTGCAGCACTCACAACTTCGGCAATTTCATTTTCAGTCACTTTAGTACGAATAAGTTTTGGCTCTTCGTTTTCTTCAGCAACTTCATCTTGCTCTAGTTGTTTTTGTAGCTCTGGAATTACGCCATACTGTAAACGCGCTGCTTCAGCCAAATCGCCTTCACGCTGAGCTTTCTCAAAAGCAATACGCGCTTTATCAAGTTCAACCTGAGCCTGTTTAGTACCTTCAACAAGAGTCTTCTCAGATTTCCAGATTTCTTCAAGATCGTTGTATTCTTTCTCGACTTCAGCAATCTGTTTTTCAAGATGATTAACTTCAGCTTTACTGCCGACATCTTCATCTTTTTTCACAGCTTCCAATTGCATTTTCAACTGGATTAAACGGCGATCAAGTTTATCAAGTGCTTCAGGTTTAGAGTCAATTTCCATCTTAATACGAGAAGCGGCTTCATCAATCAAGTCAATTGCTTTGTCTGGTAATTGACGATCTGTAATATAGCGATGAGACATTTTTGCCGCTGCAATAATCGCTGAGTCTAAAATTTGCACACCATGGTGAGTGGCATATTTCTCTTTTAGACCACGTAAAATCGCAATGGTATCTTCAACACTTGGTTCATCAACCAACACTTTTTGGAAACGACGCTCTAAAGCTGCATCTTTTTCAATATATTGGCGGTATTCATCTAAAGTTGTTGCACCCACACAGCGCAATTCACCACGAGCCAATGCAGGTTTTAACATATTACCTGCATCCATAGCGCCATCGCCTTTACCTGCGCCTACAAGCGTATGTAGCTCATCAATAAACAGGATGATTTCGCCTTCATGTTTTGCCAAATCTTTTAAAACAGCTTTTAGACGTTCTTCAAACTCACCACGATATTTAGCACCAGCAAGTAATGAACCTAAATCTAAAGATAAAACACGTTTGCTTTTTAAGCCTTCTGGTACTTCACCATTGACAATACGCTGAGCCAAACCTTCAACAATAGCGGTTTTACCTACACCTGGTTCACCAATAAGAACAGGGTTGTTTTTTGTACGACGCGACAAGACTTGAATGGTACGGCGAATCTCATCATCACGCCCAATCACCGGATCAAGTTTTCCAGATAAGGCACGCTCAGTTAAATCAATCGTATATTTATTAAGTGAGTCACGTTGATCTTCGTGATTATTACTCATGACTTTGTCACTACCTCGAATATGTTCAATTACTTTACGTAGACTGTCGGGAGTTACACCTACGGCACTTAAAATATTTTTAGTTTCGCCTGTTTCTGCTAAGCCTAATAGCACCCAGTCAGTTGACAAAAATTCATCACCCGCTTTTTGTGCATATCTATCTGCAAGATTAAGCGCTTTAACAGCTTCAGGGTTTAAATTGACATCCCCAGTCGGATTTGCAATGGTCGGAGCATCTTTTATAGCTTGCTCAAGCTTTTGTTTAAGTTCAGGTAACCGTGCACCTGCTTGTTGCAACAAACTAATATTTGATGGCTCTTCTAAAAGGGTACTCAAAATATGAATACCCGCGATTGCGGTATGGTCTTTACCCATCGCTAAAGATTGAGCATCTGAAAGGGCTTGCTGCAAGCGGTTTGTAAATTTTTCAAAACGCATTCTTGTTATTCCTCACAACAAATTTGTACTTGTCTAATAGATGGGAACATTTCTTCGGATTTCAAATAAATTTTTATATATTTTTCATAATGTTATTAAAATAACAATGAGTAAAACTCCATTATAATATGGGATTGTTTTGTATATATTTCAAGTACAGTTCAGCTACATTTTATTAAAATACTTGAATATTTAGCTTCATGCTTATTCATACTACAGTTTTCACAAACTCTTCATTGAGAATTTATTGATTAAGCTTTAGTTTATCTTGTTAGTTTACTACTCGTTTTGAAATGAAAAATGCACTTTAAACACATTCTATTAACAACAACTTGTCTTTTTACTTCAGCACTGGCAGTCGCTCAACTTCCACAAGACTCAAGAAGACCCGGTGGCATCGCAGTTGTCCCATTAACCGCTGATATTACTCAGGTCACTTTTCAACAAAAGCCAGTTTTAATTAGTCACGAAGGTCAGCAGCGTTATGCTGTTGTGGGTATACCCTTATCTACCCCACTTGGCAATGTACAACTCGACACAAATAAAACCCCTATTCAAATAGAAATTAAGTCCTATCCTTATGCGGAGCAACGGATTAAAGTCACTAACCAAGATTATGTGAACCCGAACCAAAGCCAGTTAGACCGTTATGCTCAAGAAGCTAAAGAACAAAATGATGTGTATAGCTCATTTACGAAGAGTTCATGGCAAACCTTACCAGCATTTATACGCCCGACTTCAGGGAAGTTTTCTAACTCTTTTGGAAGAAAGCGTTTTTTTAATGGTGAAGAGCGTGCTCCCCACTCAGGTTTAGATATCCCTGCGCCAGTGGGACAAAAAGTTGTTGCACCAGCAGATGGTGTCGTTATCCAAACCGGATCTTATTTTTTTAATGGTCAAACCGTGTTGATTGATCATGGCCAAGGCCTAGTCAGCATGTTCTGCCATTTAAGCGCAATTAAAGTAGAGAAAGGCCAACATATCCGCCAAGGAGAAACACTTGGTTTAGTGGGCAAAACTGGACGTGTGACAGGCCCTCATCTGCATTGGGGCATGAGCCTTAATAATGCTCGGGTAGATCCGCAGCTTTTTCTAAATACAGCTCGTTAATTTAAAGCTTTACGGAAATACTTTGGCGCTTCGATATAACCTTCTCTTAGGTAAAATTGATGTGCCAAAGGTCTTTGCACTCCAGAATGAAGTTCCATTCGATCACAACCACGGCGCTTGGCTTGTTGCTCAGCTTCTTGTACGAGTAAGTGCCCTACACCTTTACTACGCATATTCTCATCAACGCACAGATAGCATATTTTGGCAAAGTCGCCCTCTAAGGCAATTTGCGGAATAAAATAAAGAGATAAAAAACCACAAATCTTGCCCTTTTCTTCAGCAACCAAAATTTGTGATTTAGCGTCATTATGTAGTATTTCAAATTTTTCTTGGATAAGAGTGAGTGGCTGTGGGTAGCCCATCTGTTTAAGTAAATCGCATATTGCTTGAGTATCTTCCCATTTAGCAGTACGAATATTCATTTCATCTCTCCTCTTATTTTTTAGTTATTTTTGACAATAAAAAAGCCAACTCTAATGTCAGCTTCTTTTAATTTTTAGCTATCAAAAAACTGTCTTATTCCGCTTCAATAATTTCAAAGTCATGGGTAATTTCTACACCACCATCGGAAAGCATTTTACTCGCTGAACAATATTTTTCGGCAGACAATTCAACCGCTTTTGCAACCTGTTTTTCTTTAACAGCTTTACCCGTTACCACAAAGTGTAAGTGGATTTTAGTAAAAACAGCCGGAATTGTGTCAGCACGCTCAGCTTTTAAATCACATACAACATTCGTCACATCTTGACGAGATTTCTTTAAAATGGTCACAATATCAAACGAAGCACACCCACCAAGTCCCATTAATAGCAATTCCATAGGACGTGGACCACGGTTTTCACCACCATACTCAGGTGAGCCATCCATAATGACACTATGCCCACTATCCGATTTCGCTTCAAAAGCAACATTCTCTAGCCAATGTACACTTGTTTGCATTGCAACTACCTAAAAAAAATTATAAATTTAAGCAGGGTCTGTTGACATTTCATCTATGGATTGCGTTAGAGCTAAAAATTAATCCAAATAAGACGCAAAACCCAGACAATGGCAATCCTTTGTCCAGTTTTGTTATATAGTTTGTGAAATTTCAGCCATAATCTGAGTTGCCATTTAAGCAGCGCAGGCACAGCGCAAGACCATGTTATTTTGTACGTTCCGTTGTTAAGATCTATTTATTTAGAATGGCTAAATTTCATAGCTCTTGCTTGGTAACGTCTAAAAGAATTGTCTTATGTCGCAACCATCTGTGAAATGTCAACAGACCCTTGTTTTGTACACTAACATAAAATGAGTTGATAAGGAATTTCATCTCTTCTGTGTAATAGCTCATCTCGGGCTTGTGTGAATTGTTTACCCTATTCGGAACATATTAAGCATGACTTCAAATTTTTCACAACTCAGCACAGATGCTTTATCTCCGGGGCAACTACCTGAATCCGTTAAAGCATTGTTAAAACGTGCTCACATCAACAGATATCCAAAACGAACCACAATTGTTGATGCCGGAACAGAGTCAAAATCTTTATACTTAATTTTAAAAGGCTCAGTTTCAATTATTTTACGTGAAGATGACGAACGTGAAATTGTCGTTGCGTATTTGAATCCGGGCGACTTCTTTGGGGAAATGGGGCTTTTCGAACCGAACCCTCAACGTACAGCTGAAGTTCGTACTCGTGATGTCTGTGAAATTGCAGAAATTTCTTATGACAACTTCCACGAACTTAGCAAACAATATCCGGACTTAAGTTATGCTGTTTTTGCACAACTTGTTCGTCGTCTAAAAAATACAACTCGTAAAATGACAGATCTTGCGTTTATTGATGTGTCTGGACGTATTGCACGTTGTTTAATCGACTTATCTTCACAACCAGAAGCAATGATTTTGCCAAACGGTCGTCAAATTCGTATTACGCGTCAAGAAATTGGCCGTATTGTGGGATGTTCACGTGAGATGGTTGGCCGTGTACTTAAGACCTTAGAAGATCAAGGCATGATCCAGACAGATGGTAAAGCTATTCTTATTTTTGATGTTTCATTAGAAGAAGCACCTGTTTCTGATGAAGACTATGATGATGAAGAATAATATTTATTAAGTTTTTAATAAAAAGCAAACTTCGGTTTGCTTTTTTTATATGCAACAATGAGTTAATACACAAAACTTACAAACTATTCTAATTTTATGATTTAAGTTGAATACATATTCTCCGTTAGGCTAACTCAAAATTCCCAAGGATTCCGCTGTATGCAATTTAACCCACTTAGTCGCACAGGCCTCAAGCTTCCAGAAATTTGTTTAGGCACCATGACATTTGGTGAGCAAAACTCTCAGCAAGAAGCATTTGAACAACTCAATTATGCTCTGGCACACGGTTTATATTTTTGGGATACGGCAGAGATGTATTCGGTTCCGCCAAAACCTGAAACCTATGGTGCAACTGAAACGATTATTGGCAATTGGTTTGCCCAAAATGGTCAACGTGACAAAGTCTTTCTTGCCTCTAAAATTGCAGGGCCAGGCTTTGGAGGAACTCACATCAGAGAAGGCCATACGCGCTTCAACAACGATCATATTGCTAAAGCCCTAGATGGCTCCCTGAAACGTCTCCAAACCGACTATATCGATCTCTATCAACTACATTGGCCTGAACGTCATACCAACTTTTTCGGTACGCTAGCTTATGGCAACCAGCAAGCACAAAATGATTACGATACCACCCCTCTAGAAGAAACATTACTTGCTCTACAAGAAGAGATTAACCGAGGACGCATTCGCTATATTGGCTTATCGAATGAAACGCCGTGGGGCACTATGAAATTTTTACATTTGGCTGAAAAGTTAGGTGTAAGTAAATTTGTAAGTGTTCAAAATCCATATAGCCTTCTCAACCGTACGTATGAAATAGGTATGTCTGAAATTGCTAAATATGAAGATGTTGGTTTACTCGCTTACTCTCCTCTTGCGTTTGGCTATCTCTCTGGCAAGTTTAGAAATGGCGCTCGTCCCGCGAATGCTCGTGTCACATTATTTCCACGTTTTAGCCGCTATAGTAACCCTCAAAGTGAGTGGGCAACTGAACAATATGCACAGCTAGCTGAGAAACATGGGTTAAGCTTAACTCAAATGGCATTAGCTTTTATTAAACAACAATTCTTTGTGACCAGCACAATTATTGGTGCCACTAATCTAGACCAACTTAAAGAAAATATTCAGGCATTTGAAATTGAACTACCTGCTGAAGTCTTACAAGGCATTGAAGCCATTCATGTCCAACAGCCCAACCCTGCTCCTTAAATAAAAAAACGGATGCTTAAGCATCCGTTTTCTTTATCTATAAAAAATTTATATCTTATTTACGGCCATTATAAATAGCCATTGCTGCAGGCAAGTTTTGACGCATATCGCTAATACGCTGAGAGTTAGATGGGTGAGTAGATAAGAATGATGAACCACCACCACCTTCAAGCTTATTCATTTTTTCCCAAAGTGTAATCGCTGCATTTGGATTATAACCTGCACGTGCCATTAGCATTAAGCCACCTTGGTCAGCACGACTTTCCAAACTACGAGAATATGGTAAGCCTACACCCACTTGTGAACCTAGCTGAGCCGCAGCAGTACCAAGTTGGCCAACATTATTGCCAGCATAGCTTAAACCAATACCAAGAGCTAAATCAGTTAGAGCCTGAGCACCGATTTTACTTTTTGCGTGCTCTTCTAAGGCGTGAGTCATTTCATGTCCCATAACAGCTGCAATTTCAGCATCTGTCAGGTTCAATTTATTTACAATGCCTGTATAGAACACCACTTTACCACCTGGTGCTACATAAGCATTAATCGTATCTGATTTCAGTACTGCCAACTGCCAGCTAAAAGGCTGACCAGTCTGGTTCATCTGGTTCGCATAAGGTTTTAAACGGTTAAAAACAGCATTAATACGGCTATAGGTACTTGAACTTGTATCCAAAGTTCCTTTGCCACGTGCTTCCTGCACCATCTTATTAAAACCTTGAGCAGATTGGGCATTTAAGGTTGCAGTATCTGCACCCGCCATGTCCGCTACTGTTGCACAGCCAGAAATGGTCATCACACTTGCCGCACACAAGCTTAAAAAGAGTTTTTTATTCATAACATGGATCACCTAAATCGAGAAAAAGCTGTTTATTCTTTTGCACTTATTATAAGAAATACCGCTTACACTTTGAATGTCTCATTTCTTCATGATCATAGTATTTATGTAACGATCAAGCCGATAAAGTCATCAAATAAATCCAGAAAATTAGACATATTATATTTAAGCCAAGATAAACATAACTTAAAAACTTAACTTTCTCTTCAAGATTAGGACTTTCTCTTTTCCAGAGTAAATAACTATTTTGTATGAGCACCACAGGAATTAACACACATGCGAACAATACCGACAAACTCATAAACGCGGTCATGAAGAAATCTTCATGATATTCTTGACCATAAATAACTAACATCGCCAGTGTCGGTGAACCACCAATAGCGAATAAAAAAGAATAAAAAATTGTTTTCGAAATAGTTGGTTGTAGCTTCATCCTGAGCCCATCATTCCTTATCTATCTAACGTTTTAATCTGAATCGAATAAAACGAAAACTGCACTTTAGTCGGGTATAAAAAAGCCCCCTTTTAGGAGGCCTTTTTAATCTTTGCTAATTAAGCAGAGAATGGATGACGTAAAACAATTGTTTCTGCACGGTCTGGACCAGTTGAAACGATATCAATCGGACATTCGATTAATTGTTCAATACGCTTCACATAAGCTAAAGCATTTGCTGGTAATTGATCGATACTGGTTAAACCAACAGTCGATTCGCTCCAACCTGGCATAGTTTCATAAATTGGTTTCAAGCATTCAAAAGAAACCGCATCAGAAGAACCTACACAACCTGAGTCTGTATTTTCATAGCCCACACAGATTTTTACTTCTTCTAAACCATCTAGAACGTCTAGTTTAGTTAAGCAAATACCAGAAAGTGAGTTTACATCTACAGAACGGCGAAGGATTTCAGCATCAAACCAACCACAACGACGTTGACGACCAGTAGAAGCACCAAATTCATGACCAACTGTACCAAGGTGTTTACCCACTGGGTCACCAGCATCAGCAGCTGCATCGTAAACCAATTCAGTTGGGAATGGGCCAGCACCTACACGTGTTGTATAAGCTTTAGTAATACCTAATACATAATCAAGATGTAAAGGTCCCATACCTGAACCAGAGCTTACGCCACCAGCAGTTGTATTTGAACTTGTAACGTATGGATAAGTACCGTGGTCGATGTCTAAAAGTGAACCTTGAGCGCCTTCAAACATTACAGGCTTACCTTCTTTGCGGTAGTCATGTAACACTTTAGTCACGTCAATCACTAATGGAGCAAGCACTTCGCGCCATTCGTTGCAAAGAGCCAATACATCTTCAAATTTAACAGCTTCTACACCGTAGAACTGAGTTAACTGGAAGTTATGTAACTCAAGCATTTCAGACAGTTTTTCTTCTAATGCTGCGCCACCACGAACAAGGTCAGCAACACGCACTGCACGGCGAGCCACTTTATCTTCGTAAGCAGGACCAATACCACGACCTGTAGTACCGATTTTAGCATTACCACGTTTCTTCTCACGTGCCTGATCAAGTGCAATGTGGTTAGGCAAAATGAGTGGACAGTTTGGAGAAATACGTAGACGTTCTTTAACAGGAACACCTTCTGCTTCCAAAATTCCCATTTCTTCAATTAACGCGGCTGGTGAAAGTACTACACCATTACCAATTAAGCACAATACGTTTTCACGTAAAATGCCTGATGGAATGAGGTGCAATACAGTCTTTTTACCACCTACGACAAGAGTATGACCTGCGTTATGTCCGCCTTGATAACGTACTACCGCAGCCGCCTGATCTGTGAGCAGGTCGACGATTTTACCTTTACCTTCGTCGCCCCATTGGGTACCAAGTACCACAACATTTTTGCCCATAATAGCCTCATTACATCATGCTGTTAAAATTGGAAACCACCAGTAAAAACTTACCGTTGGCGTTTAAATCTTTTCAATATTCCATTGACCATTTTGCGCCACGAGTTGATGGGTCGCGTATGGAATAGAACTTAAATCATCATTACCTAACAATTGAACGACACGTAAACCTTGAGCGCGTGCATTCGAAATTGCTGAGAGTAAATCTTGTTCTGAGCCTTTTGGAGCAACAACAGTTTCTATTTCGGCGAACTGATTTGCACCTAAGGCATATAAATCGCAACTGAAGCCAGTAGCAGGACGTGCACGACCAAAGTGCTCACCAATACCATCGTAACGGCCACCCTGCGCTAACGGCGCAGCACGGTTTGGTGCATAGACCGCATACATTAAGCCAGTGTGATAGTGATAACTACGTAGCTCTACAACATCAATACCGATATTGAGATTTGGCCAACGACCTTTTATTTGCTCAAGCGTCGTCTTTAATGCATCTAATGCTGACTTAAATTCAGCATCTTGCAAAATATTGGCACTTAAATTCGTCTGCAATGCTTCTAAATCACTAGAATAACGACCAAGCGCATAGAAATCAGAACCCATGTTAAGGCTTTGAGTAAACTCTGCTAACTCTGGCAATGCTTTTCTTTGATAAAGATCAGACAGTTCATGTTCTTCATTTTTTGACAGGCCAGCATACTTCACTAGACTGCGGAACAAACCTACATGGCCTAAATCTAAATGCGCGCCTTGTAAGGTATAGATGTTCTCAATCAATCCCAGCATAACATCGACCATTTCGACATCAGCTTCGATACTATCGTGGCCATATAACTCTGCACCTAATTGCAAAGGTGCACGTGTAGCATTGAAATTTTGTGGTTTAGTATGTAATACAGTCCCTGAATAACAGTAACGTGCAACACCTTCAACTGGTCTTACATGTGCATCAATACGTGCAACTTGCGGCGTCATATCAGCACGAACACCGAGTAAACGGCCTGAGAGCTGATCAATAACCTTAAAAGTTACTAAATCCAAGTCTTGATTTGATTCTGATAATGAAGACAACGATTCGATGTATTCGATAAATGGTGTATATACCAATTGATAACCCCGCACCGCGAGGAAATCTAAAGCTTCACGGCGAAGTTTTTCAATGACTTGTGCCTGTTCCGGCAATACATCTGCTACCCCGTCAGGCAGCAACCATGTCTCTGAAATGGTCATATTTCAAGCCTAAAATCTGATCAACGTGGAACGACCCCACATAAAAAAATCGGGAACACACCCGATTTCTCTTAGTGTAGCATGATACTTTCTGCCATGCACCTGACAATTTGCATAAATCTTTCTTAATAAACTCTAAAGTCAAAAAGAAGATTTAAACAATTAATAATAATATTCAATATCTTACTCTGCTTCGTTTATATCATAGACAAAAGTTCTTCGACCAAAGAATGGGCCAATATCTGAACTATCGCCCTGTTTGCAATTAACCGACCTTGACTGTTGAATAGCTTTCTTAAGTTATTTTAAATTTAAAAAGAATCACACAAATCTAATAATCGATTTGCATAGCCCCATTCATTATCGTACCAAGCAAATACTTTAGCTTGATGCCCAACGACCATAGTCTGAGTTAAATCAACGATAAGTGAATAAGGTGAATGGTTAAAATCGCTTGAAACTAAAGGCTCATCAGTCACTGCCATAATTTCTGCATAGTCTGTTTGAGATGCTTTAATTAGCAATTCATTAATATGATGCACAGTAATTGGAGATTGCGCGATAAAAGTTAAATCAATTGCAGCTACATTAATAGTAGGTACCCGAATTGAATAACCATCTATACGGTCTTCCATTTTAGGCATAACACGTTTTAATGCACCGAGTGCACTAGACGTGGTCGGAATAATATTTTGCCCTGAAGCTCTAGCGCGGCGCAAATCACGATGTGCGTGATCGAGTACAGATTGGTCTGCCGTTACTGCATGAATTTCAGTCATAAGCGCTGTTTCAATACCAAAAGCATCATCAATGATTTTTACCAATGGAACCAAAGCCTGCGTAGTACATGAAACGCTTGATATGATCTGATCAGTCACTTTCACTTCATGATGGTTCACACCATAAACAATGGCTGCATCGACATGGTCAAAAGGTGCTGCCCCAATAATCACCCGCTTCGCCCCTGCTTGTAGATGACGCGTTGCATCAGCGTGAGAACGGAACAGTCCTGTACACTCAAGTACAACATCAATATCTAAACTAGACCATGGTAAAAGTTCAGGTTGTTCCTGCTTTAAAACCTCAACTTTTAGCGTTCGTTGATTTGACTGAATATTCAAAAAAACTTTTTCATTTTCAATGAATATTTCCACATTCCCATTGAAGCGGCCATGTGTGGAATCATATTTAAATAAATGCACTAATGTTTGCACATCTGCTATGTCGTTAATCGCCACGATTTCAAATTGAAATTGTTTTGAGCTCTCAAACCAAGCACGTAAAACATTACGTCCAATTCGGCCAAACCCATTAATGGCGATACGTTGCATGACCTATCCTTATCTACAAAACTACAGGCTAAAGAAGGCATATAGTAAAGCACGTCACGCCCAATTGAATATAGATTTTTAGCCAAATCACAGTTTTGTAAGATATTCCTTTTAAAATCGTTGGTTCGGTGGGGTTTTTCCGCTACAATTTAGCGTTTTTAAAAAATAAGCCCCGTATCACATGCTAAGGTTTTGCATAAAACAAACAGGCATTGATACATTTAGCCAAATTCGAAAATATGGAGTGACTTGGTTGTGAGTACTCGTTTAATGACATCTGCTGAAATTCGTGAAGCATTTTTGCGCTACTTTGAGACGCAAGGGCATACACGTGTCGCGTCGAGTTCTCTTGTTCCTGCCAACGACCCAACTTTATTATTTACAAATGCTGGGATGAACCAGTTTAAAGACTGCTTCTTAGGTCTTGAAAAACGTGACTATGTACGTGCAACTACATCACAAAAATGTGTACGTGCTGGTGGTAAACACAATGACTTAGACAACGTTGGTTACACTGCTCGTCACCATACATTCTTTGAAATGTTAGGTAATTTCTCATTTGGTGATTATTTCAAACGTGATGCACTTAAATTCGCTTGGGAATTTTTGACTAGCGATGAATGGTTAGCTCTCCCTAAAGATCGTTTATATGCGACCGTTTATCACACCGATGATGAAGCTTATGACATCTGGAATAAAGAAATTGGTTTAGCACCTGAACGTATTATCCGTATTGGTGATAATAAAGGCGAAAAATACGCATCTGATAACTTCTGGGCAATGGGTGACACCGGTCCATGTGGTCCATGTTCTGAAATTTTCTTTGACCATGGTGATCACATTTGGGGTGGTTTACCAGGCACACCTGAAGAAGATGGCGACCGTTTTATTGAAATCTGGAACAACGTTTTCATGCAGTTCAACCGTACTGCTGATGGCGTGCTTCACCCTCTCCCTGCTCCATCTGTTGATACAGGTATGGGCTTAGAGCGTATTTCTGCTGTATTGCAACATGTTAATTCAAACTACGACATTGACCTGTTCCAACATTTATTAAAAGCTGCTGCAAACATTATTGGTATTGAAGACGAAGGTCAGCCTTCTTTACGTGTTGTTGCAGACCATGCGCGTTCATGCTGCTTCTTAATTGCTGATGGTGTTAACCCAAGCAATGAAGGTCGCGGTTATGTACTACGCCGTATTATCCGCCGCGCTGTGCGTCACGGTAATAAGCTTGGTGCAACTGGTACATTCTTCTACAAAATGTTGCAACCTTTAATCGAAGTTATGGGTGAGGCTTATCCTGAGCTCGCAGCTCGTAAAGATGTGATTGAAGCAACTTTAGTTCGCGAAGAAGAACAGTTTGCTAAAACACTTGAGCAAGGTTTAAAACTACTTGAAGGTGAACTTGCTCAATTAAAAGACAAAACTATTCCGGGTGCGACAGTCTTCAAACTTTACGACACTTACGGCTTCCCAACAGACTTAACTGCTGATATTGCACGTGAACGTGACTTTATTATTGACGAAGCTGGTTTTGAAGTAGAAATGGCTGCTCAGCGTCAACGTGCTCGTGATGCTGGTAAATTCGCTATTGACTATAACAGCATTGTACAAGTTGAAGGCGAAACCCAGTTTGATGGTTACATCAACACCACTGGTCAAGGCCAAATTGTAGCGATCTATAAAGATGGCGTACAAGTTGATGAAGTTTCTGAAGGCGACGAAGCACTTATCGTTTTAAACCAGACTCCTTTCTATGCAGAAAGTGGTGGTCAGATTGGTGACACAGGTATCTTCAAAAACGAAACTGGTATTTTTGAAGTTCAAGATACTAAGAAATCAGGCGGTGCCTTTGTTCATCAAGGTATTGTGACCGTTGGTAACCTTAAAGCTGATCAAAACGTTGAAGCGATTGTTAAAGCAGATATTCGTGAAGCTACTGCGCGCAACCACTCGGCAACCCACCTATTACATGCTGCTCTACGTCAAATCTTAGGTTCACATGTACAACAAAAAGGTTCTTTAGTTGCAAGTGATATCTTACGTTTTGACTTTGCTAACGACCAACCTGTAACTTTTGAACAGTTACAACAGGTTGAGCGTTTAGTTAATGCAGAAATTATTGCAAATACAGCTGTAACCACTGAACTTCTTGACATAGAAGCGGCAAAAGCCAAAGGTGCCATGATGTTATTTGGTGAAAAATACGGTAACGAAGTTCGTGTTCTCGCTATGGGTTCAGTGATTGATGAGAAAAACTTCTCAATTGAACTTTGTGGTGGTATTCACGTTAAGCGTACAGGTGATATTGGTTTATTTAAAATCACTTCTGAAGGCGGTGTAGCTGCTGGTGTACGTCGTATTGAAGCAGTTACGGGTACTAAAGCTTTAGATGTAGTACAAAAAACTGATGCTGATATCCAGCACATTAATAGCTTATTAAAAGCACAGAAAGACCAAACTGTTGAGCGTGTACAGGCTAATGTAGAACTTGTTTCTGCATTACAAAAGCAGATTGAACAGCTCAATCAGAAATTGGCAAACTTCCAAGCGTCAGAATTGATTGATCAGGTACAAACGATTTCTGGTCGTCAAACGCTTATTACCACTGTTCAAGGTGTAGATGCGAAATCACTTCGCAACTTGCACGACAGTGTTAAATCAAAATTAGAGAATGCAGTTATTGTGTTAGCTGGCGTAGAGGGTGACAAAGTTAGCCTACTTGCTTCAGTTGCATCACAATACACTGCAAATCTAAAAGCAGGTGACATCATCAAGCATCTAGCAACCGAGTTAGGTGGTAAAGGTGGTGGTAAACCTGACTTAGCACAAGGTGGCGCGCCACTTAACGAGAAGTTTGGACAAGTTATTGCTGCATTACCTGCATGGCTTGAACAAAAATAAGACTTCACTTTTTGTGTAACTGACCCTGAAAAGCCTCTCAGGGTCATGGCTTATATGGAAAAACTATGGCATTAATCGTTCAAAAATATGGCGGTACTTCTATGGGTACCCCCGAGCGCATTTTAAATGTTGCTCGTCGTGTTAAGCGTTGGCATGATCACGGTCACAAGGTTGTTGTGGTCGTATCTGCAATGAGTGGTGAAACAAACCGCTTACTTGCTCTCGCTAAAGCCATTACCGAAACACCTGACCCACGCGAGTTAGACCAAATGGTTTCAACCGGTGAACAGGTGACGATTTCCATGTTAGCTATGGCACTTAATTCGATTGGTGTGGAAGCTAAATCCTATACCGGACGTCAAGTCGGTATTAAAACTGACAGTGCATTTACCAAGGCGCGTATTGAGTCTATTGATACAGATGTCATGACCAATGACCTAGATGCAGGCCGTGTTATTGTTGTTGCAGGTTTCCAGGGCTTTGACGCTAATGGAAATATCACAACACTAGGCCGCGGTGGTTCAGATACTTCTGGTGTTGCTCTTGCTGCTGCCCTAAAAGCAGATGAATGCCAAATTTACACTGATGTAGATGGCGTTTACACCACTGACCCGCGTGTTGCTCCTAAAGCTAAAAAAATCGACCGTATTTCTTTTGAAGAAATGCTAGAAATGGCTTCATTAGGTTCAAAAGTTTTACAAATTCGCTCAGTAGAATTTGCTGGGAAATATCAAGTTCCTTTACGTGTATTATCAAGTTTTGATAATGATAACGACGGCGCGTTTGACGAAGAATTTAAAGAAAATGTAGGTACACTCATTACGACTGAGGCGGAAGATACTATGGAACAGCCAATCATTGCAGGTATTGCTTTTAACCGTGACGAAGCAAAATTAACGATTTTAGGTGTACCTGATGAACCAGGTATCGCTTCTAAAATTTTATCACCAGTAAGTGATGCCAATATTGAAGTCGACATGATAGTGCAAAATGTTGAAGAAGATGGCACAACAGATTTCACTTTCACTGTAAACCGTGTTGATTTAGCGAAAGCTGAAAAAATCTTGAACGAAACTGCCAAAAATATTGGTGCACGTGAAGTTTCAACACGTGATGACATCGTTAAAGTGTCTATCGTAGGTGTTGGTATGCGTTCACATGCAGGCGTAGCGAGCAAGATGTTCACTGCCCTAGCTGACGAAGGCATCAACATTCTTATGATTTCAACTTCTGAAATTAAAGTTTCTGTCATTATTGACGAGAAATATCTTGAACTTGCTGTTCGTTGTCTACATACCGCTTTTGGTTTAGATCGTGAACATGGTGAAAGCAGCGCCCGCGCTTAATTTTACCAAACGGTCAATAATTCATTAAAAAATGTTTACTTGTCCGACAATAATCAAAGAAAACACAGAGCCGCTATAGTTTTTTTTATAGCGGCTCTGTTATATTAAACGGAAAGTTTTTTGGCAGTGATTATCAAAATATGACTTTGTTCTCATATTTCTGTTAGAATCTGACTGAAAACTGAGGTTGAGCTTTTATTTGGGTACCAATATTGCAGTTTTAAGCGTTTAGCAAGGAGATAAACATGCTGATTCTGACCCGCCGTGTCGGGGAAACATTAATGATTGGGGATCAAGTCAGTGTTACTGTGCTTGGCGTCAAAGGAAACCAGGTTCGTATTGGTGTGAATGCACCAAAAGAGGTTTCTGTTCATCGCGAAGAAATTTATCAACGTATTCAACATGAACGTGCAATGCATGAACACCTTCAACATCTTGATCAAGATTATCAAGTTTCTTTTGAAGATGATAATTATGCACAGAAAAACTTCAATCGTTAATATGAAGTTATTCTCTCCCTAATTAAAGCGACTTTCTAGTCGCTTTAAATTTTTTAGGACTTTGTATTTATAAGCCTAGAGCACGTTTAACAGGAGCATAGCTGCGGCGGTGCTGATCAATTACCCCATGCGCTGCAATCGCTTCAAAATGCGCTTTAGTTGGATATCCTTTATGTTTGGCAAAACCAAATAATGGATATTGCTGATCTAATTCTGCCATTTGTCGGTCACGTGTAACCTTTGCCAAAATACTCGCAGCACTGATCTCAGGATGACTCGCATCTCCCCCAACAATAGCTTCACAAGGAATAATGATTCCTTTTGGAATTTGATTCCCATCTATAATCACTTTTTGTGGTTGAGCTTTTAAACCATCAACTGCACGTTGCATGGCCAAAAAAGTCGCTTGTAAAATATTTAATTCATCAATTTCAGCGTGCGTTGCTTCTGCAATTGACCAAGCTAAGGCTTTTTCTTGTATTTCAATAAACAACTTTTCACGTTTCTTTTCAGTTAATTTTTTAGAATCATTTAATCCCTCAATTGGATTATTCGGATCTAAAATAACAGCCGCTGCCACAACGGAACCTACTAATGGGCCACGTCCCGCCTCATCTACACCAGCAATAAACATTTACTCTTCACCTTTAAACAAAAGAGGCTGATCAATAGTAATCAGCCTTCTTTAATACAAAAATCATTAATTACTTTTGTAAAGCTTCTGCCACACACTCATTTACAGTTTTTGAAACCACTTGGTTTACAATTGTAGCACGTGCATTTACATCAAATGCAGCCGCTGCCAATTCTACCGCCGTTACACTATTTGGTGCCTTTTCGCTCACACAACCACAAACATTAGTTTGAATGCTATCACGTTGCTCAGCAGTCATAAGCTTTGTTGCTGTTTTCCAAGCGGCAACATTATTAATCTCTGTAATACATTTCGCATTTACAGCAACTTTTAATGCAGCCACACCCAGCTGCTGAGTTGTTGTTTGTGCAGAAGTAGCGCCTGTACCCGTACCTGTAGTCGTTGCACACGCTGTTAAAGCTAAAACAACTGGCGCTAGAGCGAGCATCAATTTTTTCATCATTTTTTCCTTTGATTGAACGTTGGCAGCGCGTATTGTGCCTAAACTCGACTTTAGAAGAAACAAATAATTTGATGCATTTATGCAATCTTTTTTCCCCAGCAAAACTCAGCTCATCAAATGCATTTTTCCTTAAACGTTCTGTTTTTAGCACGCTCTGTTACATTTAAAACATTTCTCAAAATCAGTGCTTTCTCATAAAATTGAAAATCAAAACGACAAAAAAATAGGTTTTTTATGCCTGCTGTTTCATCTCAGTATTACACCCGTACCGCACAAATCCTGCATTGGGTGATGGCAATCATTTTCATCGCAGCATGGGCTATTGGTTTCTATAGTGGAAATTTTTTAAGTTATGATACGAGTACCATTAAAGGTGATGTCATTACGCTGCACAAAAATATTGCGACCACCATTATCTTTTTAGTGATTATCCGGATTTTATGGCGCTATACACATCCAGCTCCAAAATTACCTGACAGCATGTCTCCAATGATGAAAACTCTGGCTCACATTGGTCATCTATTACTTTATGTGATTTTGGTGGCTTTACCTATCACTGGATGTCTATTTAGCTGGAGTGCAGACCATCCGGCTCCAGTTTTATATTTATTTGATATTCCACGTTTAGTTCAAAAAAATGATGAGCTTTTAGCTATCGTTAAACCTTTACATATTTATATTTCTTGGTTTGCAGGCTTGCTGATTGTTGGGCATGTACTAGCAGCTTTAAAACATCACTTTGTTGATAAAGACAATATTTTAAATAGTATGACCAAACAACCTAAATAAAACGTATGTATAAAAAAACCGCCTGAGATAGGCGGTTTTTTTATTTAAATTTTTTGGATTTCTGCAATCCACTTTTGTTTTTCTTCATCTGAAATGAAAGAGGCTTCAAAAGAGTTAATTGCGAGTTGCTTCAACTCATCATTGTTTAAGTCTAAAGCTTGTTGGATAGCAAAGAAATTATCATTCATATATCCACCGAAATATGAAGGATCATCTGAGTTAACCGTTACGTGTACGCCTTTTTGCAATAGACGACGGATATTATGATCTTTCATATCCTTAACAACACATAGCTTTAAGTTACTTAAAGGACAAACAGTTAAAGGCATTTTTTCGTTAATTAAACGCGCCATTAATTGTTCGTCTTCTTCAGAACGTACACCATGATCAATACGGTTCACTTTAAGTAGATCTAAAGCTTCCCACACATATTCAGGTGGACCTTCTTCACCAGCGTGAGCAACGATCAAGAAACCCTCTTCACGAGCCTTAGCAAAAACACGTTCAAATTTAGCTGGCGGATGCCCTACTTCACTTGAATCGAGGCCGACTGCAATAATGTCTTGTTTAAATGGTAAAGCTTGTTCAAGTGTTTCAAATGCAGCTTCTTCACTTAAATGACGTAAGAAACACATAATCAGTTGAGAGCTGATACCAAACTTAGCTTTGGCATCTGCACACGCACGCTTTAAACCACCAATCACTGTTGAGAACGCAACACCACGGTCAGTGTGAGTTTGCGGGTCGAAGAACATTTCTGTATGAACAACATGATCTTCGGCACATTTCTCAAAATAAGCCCATGCTAAATCATAAAAGTCTTGTTCATGTACAAGAACATTCGCACCAGCATAGTAAATATCTAAGAATGATTGAAGATTATGAAAGTTATAAGCTTGCTTTACTTCTTCAACAGATTTGTAAGGAATCTGAATCTGATTGCGCTGGGCAATTGCAAACATTAATTCAGGTTCAAAAGTCCCTTCAATATGTACATGCAATTCGGCTTTTGGTAAGGCGCGAATCAGCTCGACTTGATTCATATTAACTCCACATCTAAAGAAAAAAGGGTGTGGTCAAAATCACACCCTTCTATAACTTTCTTCTTATTAGAAACTATGACTAAGATAGCTCAAGAAGAAAATTATAAAAAATCATATTAACCGCCAAACGCGATAAATTTAAATACCCAAAGCGCAGCAATAATCCATACCATATACGGTACAGTTTTTGCCTTACCCGTGAATAATTTAACTAATGCATAGCTAATAAAGCCCATTGCAATACCATCAGCAATTGAATAGGTAAATGGCATAAATACAATAGTTAAAAAGGCTGGAACAGCTTCAGTAATATCATCCCAATCAATATGAGTGATACCTTGAATCATCAACACACCAATAAACAATAAAGCTGGCGCTGTTGCAAAACCTGGTACAGATTGAGCAAGAGGTGCTAAAAATAAACAGCAGATAAATAAGACAGCAACCACAACAGCAGTTAAACCCGTACGTCCACCTGCTGCTACGCCTGATGCTGATTCAATATATGGCGTAGTTGAAGATGTACCTAATGCAGCACCAGCAACAATTGCAGTAGAGTCTGCGAATAATGCTTTCTTCAAACGAGGTAATTTACCGTCTTTTAAAAGACCGGCACGGTGTGAAACACCAACCAAAGTACCCGTACTGTCAAATAAATCGACAATAAAGAATACAAAGATGACGCCGACCATACTTGCTGTAAATAGACCTTTAAAGTCCATTTGCATGAACGTTGGTGCAATTGAAGGGATTTGACCCACTACACCTTTAAATTCGTTTAGACCTAAAGCAGTAGCAATGCCTGTAACGACTAAAATACTAATAATGATCGCACCGCGAATCTTCAACTGGTGTAAAACTACAATCATTAAAAATCCGAATAGTGCTAATAATACTGTCGGCTGTTTGATATCACCTAAACCAACCAATGTCGCTTGGTTATCAACAATAATTCCAGCATTTTTTAGAGCAATCAGTGCTAGGAATAAACCAATACCCCCACCGATTGCAAACTTAAGTGACATCGGAATCGCATTGACAATCGCTTCACGAATTTTAAAGAAGCTAATTGCAAGAAAAACAAGGCCTGAAACAAAAACAGCCGCTAAAGCTGTTTGCCATGGCACGCCCATCCCCATACAAACCGAGTAGGTAAAGTAAGCGTTTAAACCCATACCAGGGGCCAGTGCGATTGGATAATTTGCAATGATCCCCATTACTAAACATCCGATTGCTGCTGCCAAACAGGTCGCAACGAATACGGCACCATGATCCATGCCGGTTTCAGATAAAATGAGTGGATTGACAATAATGATGTAACACATCGTTAGGAATGTAGTTACACCAGCAAGAACTTCAGTTCGGAAAGTGGTTTTATTGTCGCTTAACTTAAATAAACGCTCTAACCAGCCTGCCGAAGAATTGGGCGCCGCCATAAGTAGCCTCTATGCAAAATCTGAACTGTGGAATATTTACTTCTATGTAGGTCGCTGAACAATATTGTTTTTCTGTTCAGCCCTATAAACAAGAATCTCAAACTTATGAAGCAACAAATATGCCACTCATTTGGTTTCTAGTTCGTACATAGGAAATAGCCACAGCCCTCTTGAAACACAAAAAAGCTGCATAACCCCTATGCAGCTTTTTTACTATACGTTAAATAAGTTTAACAGATTCAACAGAAACATGATCAAAATTTATGAAAAGATATGACCAATGACAAAGTAAAATTCAGAAATTTATCATTCAATATTTTTAGAAAATAATTCTTTTCTCACTTATATATCCTTGCAAATTATAAGAAGCCAAATTGCTGTGGTGAGCATGATTAGGATTGCGTTCGATACTTTGTAAATTTTGTTCTGCTTCTTGAATGATCCGCATTAGCTCTTGATGTCTTTTATTTTGAGTATCTAAATAGGCCCAATATCCCAATACAAAGACGATACCCACGCACAACACTATTAATACTTTATTGATCATTATTATTATCTCTATGTTTTTAATGTTAATGATCTTAACAAAAAATTATAGCTTTGTGAATATTTTCACATTTATTTACAATAACACACTCTCACTCAAACTATTGAAAAGAAAGGTGATTTTAATTTCACCATTACAATCATTGTTAAATACAAAACATTTCCATTGAAAAGTAACTTTATTTCCAAATAGTTTAGGTTTAATTATTTTTAATATTAGCTTTTTATTCATTCCCATTATTAAGTTCATTTAAATACACAGAGTAGACTAATGTGTATATAGCATGAAATATCTCTAAATTTTCTACCAATTAAATAGGATAAAAAGATTCATTTTTCTTTCAATTGTTCTATTTAAAAGTGTTTGGCGATCTCCCTATTTCTCGATTTTCATCTTTAGCTTTAAAAGTAAAATTTCAATTTTAACCAAACGAGCCCTTTTTCTTAGTCAAAAAATAATTTTCATTTAATCGTTCTAAAAATCGCACCAAGCTTTCCATTTTCAGTGCTTTATTACGATAAACGCTACGATAAACTACGCTCAGATAGAAAATTAAATCAGGAGAATACATCATGTTTGATATGCGTTTATCTCACGAGCGTGGTGCAGCACATCATGGTTGGTTACAATCAAAACATAGCTTTTCATTCGCTAACTATTGGGATCCTAAACAAGTTGGTTTTTCTGATCTACTTGTAATTAATGATGATAACGTTGCTCCATCTAAAGGCTTTGGTACTCACCCTCACCGCAATATGGAAATTATTTCCTATGTGCTTGAAGGTGCTTTAGAGCATAAAGACTCAATGGGTACAGGTTCTGTGATTGTGCCGGGTGACATTCAGCTCATGAGTGCAGGTCGTGGCGTTGCTCATAGTGAATTTAACCATTCAGCTCAAGAAGGCGTTCATTTTTTACAAATTTGGGTTGTTCCAAATGAAGTGAATACAGATCCGGGCTATCAACAAGTTCATATTGATGAAGCAGACAAACGCGGTAAATTGCATTTGATCATCTCACCAAAAGGTGGCGAGAAAACTTTATCGATCAAACAAGACACTAATATTTACTCAGGTCTTTTTGACGGTGAAGAAACTGCTGAATTTGTGATTCCTGAGGATCGATATGTTTACCTACACGTTGCCAAAGGTCGTGTTGATGTAAATGGTAAAACATTTAACACTGGCGATGCTGCACGTATTCGTGAAGGCGGAAGTTTATCGTTTACCAATGGTGATAACGCCGAAATTTTGATTTTCGATATGCGTCCTGAAGAAGTTCCAACCATGCCATAATGTAACTAAGCCCTCGCATAAAATTTATGCGAGGGCTTTTTTATTGTTGATCGGACTTATAAAATTCTAACTCAGCTCAATGTTCTTCTGAACGTGCCATCTCTGTATTGATATAGCTCATAATCATCGTGGTTAGCCCCTGCACCATTTCATCAAAACTAATATAAGGGTTTGGCAAAATAAGATGCCGTGCGACATTAAAAATTCCGCTATTGATACAAATGTAGGTAATTACAGGCAAATTATTGATTTTTAGGTATTTAGGATTGTGCATCATATATTTCATAATCACTTCCATTAAAGCCTGTTCAATTTTTGGGATGTATTTGTCGTACTGTAACTCCCCTGCATAACGCAAAACAGTCAAATAGCGGTCGTTATTTTTCTTTAATAAATCACTAAAAGTATAAAAAATCATTTCGATGACAGGCTCTAAATCCAACTGTAAAATCGTCGGTGTAAGCTCTGTAATCATGTCCAGAATTTCCCGAACAAAAAAGTGATTCATCGCATCATAAATTTCTTCTTTATTTTTAAAATATTCGTATAAAGACCCGACACTCACCCCTGCAATCTCTGCAATATGGCGTGTTGTAGTGCCACTTGGTCCGTGAAGTGCCACTGCAATAAAACCTGCTTCAATAATCGTGTCGACAGTGACTTTGGCTCGAGTTTGACGAGGTTTACGCGTAGTCATACGATCTAATCAATAATCCGAACATAAAGTCAGATTAGCATGTAATTTGACTCAGAAGAAATATAAAAACAAAATCCGAATAGTTGTCAAACTTAGTAAAAAGAAATGGGAAAAACATGACCCAAGCTATGAGTAAAACTGTATTTTTAAGTGACCGCCGCAATAGCTAAAATTTAAATTAATTTATTATTTTTCAATTATATAAAACCATTAAATCTAAATTTTTTATTGTAGAACGGGTCTATAAAATACTTTCATATTTTTAAAAATTTACCCGAATTGAATCCGAACATAAAGTCAGATTAATATGAAAAAATTAAAGAAGAGTCACTAAATAGTTTGTCTATCTTTCCTCTTCTTTCCGTTATTCAGCCAAATAATCAAACAAATAACGGAGCAACAACACCGTAGTCAATGCAGAGAATCATCTGCTTTTGAAAATGGAATTTTACAGTGCTTTGTTGATCATTGAGTTTATTGATTTTCATCAAAATGCACCACTACTTTGCCTCAGGGTGTCGCCATGATCTCGACCGCAGTTAAAAAATCATTCAACAAACTTAAATTTCAGCGTGAAATTGAGTTACCGGATTTTTCTAGCAAAAGCTCAATTCCAATCCGACATTTAAATATTGGTTTTGATGGAAAGGAAATTGATGTCAGATTTTATATGGACAATCAATTTGCTACTTTGTTTTTTGCCACACTTTCGGTGTTTTTAACCTATGGTGAAGATCTGGTTATTGAAACCGCTCGCCATCACCGCGAATTTATTAAAGACCCAGTTTTAAAGCAACGTGTTACCTCACTGATTGGACAAGAAGCAATTCATTCTAAATTGCATAATGAATATAACGATGCCCTTCAAGATGCTGAATATCCTGTTGCGCTATATCGTTTTCTTGGTTCGAACTTCTTTAAATATGTATTTTTGAAATTTCCACAACCACTAAAATTGTCAATGATGGCAGGTATTGAGCATTTTACTGCGGTACTTGCTGAATACATGATGAAGCATGAAAAGAATTTCTATTATTCAGATGATGCAAAAAGCCGTGCGTTGTGGATGTGGCATATGCTTGAAGAATCTGAACATAAAGACATTGCCTACGATGTTTATCAAATCTTAAATGGCAGCTATCCACTGCGCGCATCTGGTTTCTTCCTTGCGCTATTTACGATTTTAGGCTTAATCCCTGCGACAACGTTATTTGTTCCTGTGTTAAGAAAACCGCAAGAGATGCTGACCTTAAAATTCTGGAAAGATGCTCGTCGTGGTGTAGGCTTAATTTTTGGTCCAAAAGATGGTGTTTTTGGCAGTACGATTGGTCAAATTCTTGACTACTTACGTCCAGACTTTCATCCAAATGATCACGATACAACTGAATATCTTGAGTATTACAAACAAAAATTACTGAACGAAGGCGGTGCGATTGCACCTTACTTTGTTAAAGAATTTACCCCACCAGTACGCATGTCTTAATCGTCCTGTATTTCCAGCTATCGAAAAGATAGCTGGTATCTCTTCAAGCTATTTATGGATGAATCATGATTTTATTTGGCAAAAAGAAAGTTAAACCAAGCCAAAAAGCTTATGCCGTAGTGACGGGTGCAGGCAGTGGGATTGGTCGAAGTTTTGCACTTGAACTTGCAAAACGTGGTGGCAGCGTAGTGTGTGCAGATATTAATCTCGAAGCTGCTGAAGAAACAGTAAAACTTCTTGAACAAGAAGGCGCTAAAGCTTTTGCTATGCGTTGTGATGTGGGTAATGCTGAACAGGTTAATCATCTAGCTGAAACTGCTGAAATCTTACTTGGACACCCTGTAACTCTTGTTATTAATAATGCTGGTGTGGGTTTGGGTGGCAAGTTTGACGAGCTAAGCCTAGAAGACTGGAACTGGGTCATGAATATTAACCTTTGGGGTGTTATTCATGGTTGTCATGCATTTGTTCCAAAGTTTAAAAAGCTAGGTTACGGTGCAATTATTAATGTGGCATCTGCTGCATCTTACACTGCTGCACCAGAAATGACCGCTTATAACGTGACTAAAGCGGGTGTGCGTGCGCTTTCAGAAACGCTTTCAGCTGAACTGCATAAGTTTAATATTAAAGTGAATGTACTCTGCCCGACGCTGGTTCCAACCAATATCATTAAAAATGGTCGAATTCCAGGACGCTATTCAAAGCTAGCAGACCATGCGCTGATGAACTATGCCTTCACGACAAGTGATGATGTCGCAAGATTAACGCTTAATCGCCTTGATCAGGATGAGTTGTATACCATTCCTCAAATTGATGCGAAGTTATTCTGGCTCATGAAACGTGCATCTCCAAGCTTGTATAACAAGTTCCTTGGCACCTCGTACAAATTATTTAAATAAGAAATTTATAGGTAGTACACATATGACTGCTCAAATGAAAACAAATGCTTCAGCAAAAAAAGCTGTCAAATCACCAAACCATATTTTCGATACTTTTATTGTGGGTGCTGGTATTTCAGGGATCGCCGCTGCTATTCGCCTAGATCAAGTTGGTTATACCAATTATAAGATTATTGAAAAAGCTGGCCGTGTTGGTGGAACATGGCGTGAAAATACCTACCCGGGTTGTGGTTGTGATGTACCTTCTGCTCTTTACTCTTATTCATTTGCACCAAGTGCAAAATGGAGCCATCTATTTGCACGCCAACCAGAAATCTTAAGTTATCTGGAAGATGTGAGTAACGAGTTTAATGTTACGTCTAAAATCGAGTTTAATAGCGAACTGCTCAACGCAGCGTGGGATGACTCACGTCATGTGTGGGTGCTTGATACCAGTACTGGTCAATATTTGTCTAAAACCGTTATTTTTGCTACAGGTCCAATTACCGAAGCTCAAATTCCACGTCTTGAAGGCTTAGACACATTTAAAGGCGAGATGTTCCATTCAGCTAAATGGAACCATGATTATGATTTAACTGGTAAACGCATTGCCGTGATTGGTACTGGTGCATCTGCTATTCAGTTTGTGCCACAAATTCAACCAAAAGCGAAAGAGCTTTTTGTATTCCAGCGTACAGCACCTTGGGTATTACCAAAACCAGATACAGACTTGGGCGAGTTTAGTAAATCAGTCATTGCCAAATATCCGGCTATTCAGGCGAGCTGGCGTAAAAGTGTAGCGCTAACGCTGAATGCAATTAACTTTGGTTTACGTAACCCTCTTGCGCTCAAACCAGTCAATGTATTGGGTAAGCAATTACTTAAATTGCAAATTAATGACCCTGTACTACGTAAAAACGTAACGCCAAACTTTGACATTGGTTGTAAACGTATTTTATTCGCTAACAATTATTATCCAGCACTACAAGCACCAAACACGACCCTGATCCCTCATGGCTTAGTGAAGGTTGAAGGCAATACGGTGGTTGCTGCCAATGGTGAACGCCACGAAGTGGATGTGATTATTTGGGGTACAGGCTTTGAAGTATCTCATCCACCCATTGGTAAACGTGTCCACAATGAAAAAGGTCAATGTTTACAAGACATATGGAAAAGTAGTTCACCAGAGGCTTACTTGGGGACTAACATTGAAAATGTACCCAATGCATTTTTAGTTTTAGGGCCTAACGTACTGGTCTATGACTCTTTCATTGGTTTGGCAGAAGCGCAGCTCGACTATATCGTAGATGGCTTATTGAAAATTAAAAACAAAGGAATTAGCAAATTAAATGTTAAATCTGATGTGATTAAAAAGCATAATGATTTAGTGCAAAAGCACTTACAAACAACGGTATTTAATAGCGGCGGCTGTAAGAGTTACTACCTTGATGCCAACGGGCGTAACTTTGCTGCATGGCCTTGGTCATTGAAAAAACTTAAACAACGTTTGAAAAAAGTAGATTTGAAAGATTATGAAGTGACGTATCAAACGATGAAAACTCACTAATTTGTAATTTCGATCAAATCCGTTGTAAGAAAGAGGCAGTGTATTTTAGGTTTTCATGAAATACACTGCCTTCTTCGTTGAATATCTTCAAGAAATAAAAAAACAGGATAAAGATGAAAGAAGGTCAATCAAGTCGTACCGCCGAAGCTGCCGCTGCATTACGGGCCAATCATTTTAAAAATACAAAGAACCCTGTATTTTCAGACCCTTATGCTTTTGAACTAACCAGTAAAGGCTGGAAAAAACTGCTCTCTAGCCCACTTATTGTTAAAGTCATGAATTCTTCGATTTTAAACCGCACTTTAGGTCTACTTACTGGGCAAGTAGTCGGACGCTCTCGTTATGCCGAAGATTTACTTGATCAGGCAGTTCAACAAAATACTCAACAATATGTTTTAGTGGGTGCTGGCCTAGACTCTTTTGCACTACGTGAATCACACCATTACCCTACTTTGAAAATTTTTGAAGTCGATCACCCTGATACTCAAACTGCCAAACAGACTAAGCTAAAAAAGTTAGGAAATATTCCTACTACCGTTGAGTTTGTCGCGATTAACTTTGAAAAAGAGTCTATTTCGGAAGCCCTGACCAGAAGTGCCTATGATTCATCTGCTCCTGCATTTTTTTCTTGGTTAGGCACAACGCACTATTTAAACCCGCAAACCACCTTGGAAACTTTAAAAAGTATTGCAGAATTTGCTGCAAACGGTAGTGAAGTGGTACTCGACTATTCAACCGATTTTCAGGAATTAAATGGTATTGAGCGACTTGGAAGTATGGGCGTTGCACAGTTTACCCATTTGCTGAAAGAACCTTTATTAGGTCAATTTAAACCAATAGATTTACATCATGCAGTGGAGCAGATGGGATTTGAAGTGGTCGAAGATCTTTCAGGGGAAGCCATTACTGAACGATATTTTAATGCACGAATCGATGAAATTCGCCACACCTCAGCAACGCGGTTATTGCATTTACGTTTAAAGAAATAAAGATACCTTGGTTATTGGTTGTTAAGCCGCATGGCATGAGGTGTTTTCCCATGCCATCTTTTATAGGCATGAATAAAACTGGCAGGTTCTGCATAGCCTAACCACTCGGCAATCTGCTCAACCGAAGCTTTTGGTAATGCCAAATATTGCTCAGCTAAAACTTGTCTTACTTCTTCACGTATTTGAATAAAAGTCATTCCTTCAGATGCCAAGTGACGGCGTAAAGTACGAATATTTAAATGCAAACGTTCAGCTACGATTTCCATAGAAGGCATTTCACCTCGCACAGTCATCAATTGCTGTTGTACTAAATTAATAAATTTCTTTTGGGTTTGACGCTTATCTAAAATTTGTCGACATTGTTCTTCTGCCGTATATAGCACCAGCTCATTTGCCATTTGCAGCTTTTGATTAATTTTCTGTGCATCAAGCAGAACAAAACTTTTGCTAGAACCAAATTCAGGCATGACCCCAAATAATTTTTCATAAGCCTCTAAATGATCTGTAGGTTCAAAAGAAAAAGCCAAATATTGGCAAAAGTTATCTTGTACGAGGTCGCGTTGCACCGTAATAAGAGCGGCAGCATCGCGTTCAATAATAAATTGCCTAACCAAAGATGGAATTCCTTCCTCTTCAATATCGACACGTGTTCCTGCATCAGTATCTGAAACTAAAAAATGGGTAAACGCAAAAGTAAGTGAAAAATAAGTGAGAGCTAAATCAAGCGCTTCACGAATGCTGGCACTACTCATCAGCGCCATACCTAATGGCCCAAATGTTGTGAAATGATAGCGTGTACCTACTTCTAAGCCCAACACTGGTCGGTCTGGAAACTGTGCAACCAGATTATGAATGAGCTGTAATTCCTGTTGCCCTGACACCACCATATTCGGGTCAAGCAACTGCTGTTGACTCAATCCTGTTCCATCTAAAATGGTCTGATAAGAAGCTCCTGCTTCTACTGCAAAATCAGCCATGAGTCGGACACTATGTATGCTGCGTTCAAATGCCCAAGCGTACGTCACTGTACTTCCCAAAATGTCCTCGAATCACAATATTTTGTCCTCATCCATCCTCTAAATCAAGTTAATAAACGTCTATTCTGCATACAGGAAATTGCGATTCTTTCGCCCACTGTTTTTAAGGATTTAGAGCAGCCTATGTTTAATTCGTCGACTAATTCAAATAAAAATGTACGCATCGCCATTATTGGCACTGGCTTTGGTGGTCTAGGACTTGCCATTCGTCTCAAACAAGCAGGTTTTGAACAATTTACCCTATTTGAAAAAGCTGCCGATGTTGGTGGTGTTTGGCGTGACAATACGTATCCGGGCGCTGCCTGTGATGTGCCTTCTCATCTGTATTCCTTTTCTTTTGAGCAAGAACTTGGTTGGAAAAATCGCTACGGGACATCTCAAGAGATTTATCAATATTTACGCCACTGCGCCGATAAATATGACCTTCGCCCACATGTTCAATTTAATACTGAAATAGCCAGTGCTGAATTTGATGCTTTGCAAGGTGTATGGCACATTCAAAGTACTTCTGGTGAACAGTTCGAAGCTGAATTCTTAGTAGGCGCGGTAGGCCAACTCAACCGCCCTGCCTATCCAAAACTTAAAGGCATTGAAAACTTTAAAGGCAAGGCATTTCACTCAGCACGTTGGGATCATGATTATGACTTAACTGGCAAACGTGTTGCTGTGATTGGTACAGGTGCAAGCGCAATTCAGTTCGTACCTGAAATTGCAAAACAAGTAACACATCTAGACGTTTATCAACGCTCGGCACCGTATGTTATTCCTAAACCAGATCGGGTTTACCAACCCTTAGAGAAAAAAGCTTTCCGTAAACTGCCGATCTTGCAAAGTCTGGACCGTGCCTTGCAATATGGACACCATGAAATTCGTTTACTGGCCTTTACAACCTCACTCAATGAAATGCCTTTGGTGGAATATTTATTCCAGCGCCACATTCGTAAAGTCGTTAAAGATGGGAAATTACGCCACCGTTTAATGCCGGATTATCCAATTGGTTGTAAACGTATTTTAATCTCTAACCACTGGTATGAAACGCTGACTCAACCTCATGTCGATGTCATTAATACTGGCATTCAAGAAATTACTGAAAACGGTATTTTAGATACGGAAGGAAATCTGCGTGAAATCGATACCATTATTTATGGTACAGGCTTTGCCGCAACGGAGTTTATGGCACCAATGCAGATCACAGGTCTTGATGGTCGTACCTTAAAAGACACATGGAAAGATGGTGCAGAAGCTTATCTCGGTTTAACTGTGAGCGGCTTTCCAAACTTCTTTATGCTTTATGGTCCAAACACCAATCTTGGGCACAACTCAATTGTTTATATGATTGAAAGTCAGGTGAATTATATTTTAGATGCCATTCAAACAACCCTACAAAACAAACTTCTGTTCACCAATGTTCGTGCAGAAGTTCAACATGAGTTTAATCAAAGCATTCAAGAAAAAATGAAAAAAACTGTCTGGGCGCAAGGTTGTACGAGTTGGTATCAAACTGCTGATGGCAAGAATACCAATAACTGGCCGGGTTTTACTCTTGAATATCGTCAACGTACACGTTGCTTCGATGTTGAAAACTACACTCAGGTTTCGGCTATTTCTTAAACAAGCTTCACCATAGGAAATGAGAAAAAAAAACGGAGAATTTTATGAAGTCTTTTAAAAATAAAGTCGCAGCTGTGACAGGTGCTGGCTCTGGTATTGGACAAGCAATTGCTATAGCACTCGCAAAACAAGGTTGCCATCTGGCACTTTCCGATATTAGTGAAGCTGGATTAGCTAAAACAGTCGAGCTGTTAACGCCTTATTCAGTCAAAGTAACTACACAAAAAGTCGATGTGGCTAAGCGTGATGAAGTTGCAACTTGGGCAAAGGCAGTTGTAGATGAACATGGCCAAGTTAACCTGATTTTTAATAATGCTGGTGTCGCAATAGGTAGTACGGCTGAAGGTGTGAGCTATGAAGATCTTGAATGGCTGATTGGTATTAATTTTTGGGGCGTGGTCTATGGTACCAAAGAGTTTTTACCTTACTTAAAACAAAGTGGTGACGGGCATATTATTAATATTTCCAGTATGTTTGGCTTAACAGCTCAACCAACTCAAAGTGCTTATAACGCTAGTAAATTTGCCGTTCGTGGCTTCACTGAATCCCTACGCCAAGAACTCGATCTACAAAATGCTGGAGTGAGTGCGACCTGTGTGCATCCGGGTGGTATCCGTACCAATATTGCCAAAGCTGCGCGTATGAATAATAGCGTCCAGTCTTTAGGAATGGATCCTTTAAAAAGTCAGGATGCTTTCGATAAATTACTTCGCACCCCTGCGGATGAGGCAGCTCAACAAATTTTAGAAGCTGTTCGTAAAGACCGGCGCCGCTTACTCATTGGAGCCGATGCGAAAGCCGTTGATGTGATTCAACGTATTCTTCCGCAGGGTTACCAAAAGATTTTTGCAACTGCGACTGCCTTGCAAACTCGCCTACTCAACAAATCAGCAAAATAAAAATAGTGGTCAGCATACTCTTCATTTTAAGAGATGCTGACTGACATTAAATGCTTATTATGAGTCCTTATTATGAAGCAGCTTCTTGCATGGACTATTCGTACCACGCTACGTCCAGCTTTATCCCCTAAAACACCACTAAAGCTACAACGTTTTTGTAGTGATGCAGCCAGTGCAATTGTGCTTGGGCCACGTGGCTATAAAACAAAAAAGCAAACAATTGCTCAAGTACCGACAGTTCATATTCAGCCCAAAACAACTCAATCAGGGCTTGGTATCTTGTATTTACATGGCGGTGGCTATGTGGTGGGTAGCTCAAAAAGTCACACTAAGCTTGCTGCTCAAATTGGACATGCAGCTCAAGCAAAAGTCTGGTTACCTGAATATCGCCTAGCCCCAGAGCACACAAACCCTGCTGCTATTGAAGATATCATTGCAGTTTATAAAGCTTTACTTGCTCAAGGACAAGACCCGAAAAAACTCGTGATTGCGGGTGACTCAGCTGGTGGCGGACTGAGTTTAAGTACTGCAATTGCAATACGAAATGCAGGGTTACCGTTACCAGGGGCATTAGTTTTACTTTCACCTTGGGTTGACTTAAGCCTCTCTGGAAGCACGATGAAAACTCATGCTGCTCAAGATGCGATGCTCTCTGAAAACTGGTTAGCTTGGTGTGCAAAAAACTATTGCGGACAAAAATCGGCAACCGATCCAACCTGTTCCCCACTCTATTCAGACTTAACTGGAATACCGCCTATTTTGATTCATGTAGGTACAGAAGAAGTCTTATTAGACGATGCAAAACGCCTTGCTAAACAAACCGAAAAGTATGGTATTCCGACGAACTTGAAGGTTTATGACCGAGTCGGGCATGTTTTTCAGTTCCACGCGGGTATACTAAAAGAATCTAATGACTCGATTGAGCGCATTGGGCAATTCATTGATAAACATACACAGTCAATATAAAAATATCGCCAGAGAGGAGCCCTCGGCATGACAACAAACAATTATGACTATGATTACCTCATTATTGGTTCAGGCTTTGGTGGTAGTGTTTCTGCCTGCCGTCTAACCGAAAAGGGCTACTCAGTTGCTGTAATGGAAATGGGGCGACGCTGGGAAGCTAAAGATTTTGCTAAAAATAACTGGAATACCCGTCGTTGGATTTGGCGCCCGGGCATGAAACTTTTCGGTTATTTCAATATGCGTTTTTTTCGCCATGTCACCATTATTTGCGGTAATGCTGTAGGCGGTGGCTCAATCACCTATGCCAATACCTTACTTGTTCCACCTGAACATATTTGGGATGAAGGCACATGGGCAGATGCAGCGGACTGGAAAAAAGAAATGCCACAGCACTATGCTGAAGCAGAACGTATGCTTGGGGTGACGGATAATAAAATTTTCGGTCCTGCCGACCACATGCTAAAAAAAATGGGCGATGCAGTTGGTGTTGGGCATACATTTAAGCCGACGCGCGTTGCAACGTTTTTTCCACCCGAAGGTGAACAAGGCGGCAAGACCTACCCTGACCCGTACTTTAACGGTGAAGGTCCAGACCGCGGAACTTGTACGGCATGTGGCGGCTGTATGACGGGTTGTAAACACAACGCAAAAAATACCTTAGATAAAAACTATTTGTACTTTGCCGAAAAAAATGGCGCCAAGGTTTACGAAGAAACCAAAGTCGTTGATGTTAAACCACTCAATGGTAAAGCCGATGGCAGCGATGGCTATGAAGTTACGACTGAATGTTCAAGCTCATGGTTTAATAAACAACGCCGTACATGGCGTGTTCGAAATGTGATTTTTTCGGCATCGTCTTTGGGTACCCAAGAGATGCTGTTCCGTTTAAAACAGTCTGGTTCTCTGCCAAATATTTCTGATGATTTGGGCAATCGGGTACGTACCAATGCCGAGTCGATTTTAGGCGTTCGTTTTTTTGGTAAAGATGTCGACATGAGTAAAGGTGTTGCCATTGGTTCAAGTATTTACCTTGACCATGACACTCACATTGAAGCGACTCGTTACCAAACTGGTTCAGATGCCATGGGCCTTATGTGTACTTACATGGCTAAAGGCAAACCAGGTTGGACGCGTATTTTCTTTTGGTTATGGGCACTCATTTGCCATCCATTTATTTTCCTTCGCATGAGTAACCCTGTAAGTTTTGCACGTCAAACCTTAATTTTCTTGGTGATGCAAACAGCTGATGCCTCAATTAACATGCGCTTGAAACGTAATTGGTTCTGGCCTTTTGGTAAGGTGTTATCGAGCGAAGGTAAAAAGCTACCTGTGTATATTCCACAGGCCAATGCTTTTACCGAAAAAGTTGCCAAAATGTTTAATGGGCACCCCATGACGACTATTACCGAAATTTTGTTTAACGTGCCTTTTACAGCCCACTGTATGGGTGGTTGTGCAATCGCTTCAAGTGCAGAACGCGGCGTAGTGGATGGACAAAACCGTGTCTTTAACTATAAAAACTTATATGTTGTAGATGGTTCAATGTTAGGTGCAAATTTGGGCGTTAACCCAAGTCTTACCATTACAGCTCTAGCAGAACGCGCAATGTCGTATATTCCGGCTAAACATACTTTGGATGAACAGCAAGATGATACAGTAGATGCAGAAACCATAGAGATCACCAAAGCTTCTGCTTAAACCAGCAAGTTGTTTTATAAAAAAAAGCCTATTTAAAAATAGGCTTTTTTTATTTCGCTTTTTAAATTACATCGCCACGGCTTTAGCACGAGCTGCATGCAATTTTTTATAGCTCTCGATCAGACGTAAATGGCGATCAAGTCCTTCTAGTTTCATGCTTGTTGGTGTTAAACCATAGAAACGAACGCTACCATCGACAGAACCTAATACCGCATCCATTCGTGTATCACCAAACATACGACGGAAGTTAGTCAGATAGTCTTCAAGCTCTAGTTCTTCATCTAGCATCACTTCAAGCACCACGTTCATGCACTGATAGAACAATCCGCGCTCAACGGTGTTGGTGTTATATTGCAAGTAAGTTTCGACAAGCTCTTTTGCTTCTTCAAACTGTTGTAAAGCAACATAAATCAGCAATTTCAACTCTAAGATTGTGAGCTGTCCCCAAACTGTATTGTCATCAAACTCGATGCCAATGAGTGTGGTGATTTCTGTGTAATCGTCTAACTCGCATTCTTCTAAACGCTCAACCAATGCCTCAAGCTGTTCATCATCTAAACGATGCAGATTTAAAATATCTTCACGGAATGAAAGTGCTTTATTGGTGTTGTCCCAAATCAAATCTTCAACGAGATAAATTTCCGAATAATCTGGTACTAAAATACGGCAAGCAGTCGCACCTAAGTGCTCGTACACTGCCATATATACTTCTTTGCCCATCTCTTCGAGAATGCCGAACAATGTTGCAGCTTCTTCTGCATTCGACTCTTCGCCTTCGCCAGAAAAATCCCATTCAACAAAGTCATAGTCAGATTTAGAACTAAAGAAGCGCCAAGAAACCAAACCGCTCGAGTCAATAAAGTGCTCAACAAAGTTGTTTGGTTCAGTGACCGCATTACTTTGGAAAGTCGGTTGTGGTAAATCATTTAAGCCTTCAAAACTACGGCCTTGAAGTAATTCAGTCAGACTACGTTCTAACGCAACTTCAAAACTTGGATGCGCACCGAAAGATGCAAACACACCACCCGTGCGCGGGTTCATTAAAGTCACACACATTACAGGGAACTGACCGCCTAACGATGCATCTTTAACTAATACAGGGAAACCTTGCTCTTCTAAGCCTTTAATACCAGCAACAATACTTGGGTATTTTGCTAATACTTCTTCAGGAACATCCGGAAGTGCAATTTCACCTTCTAAAATTTCACGTTTTACAGCACGTTCAAAAATTTCTGACAAGCATTGAACTTGGGCTTCTGCCAAAGTGTTGCCCGCACTCATACCATTACTTAAGTACAAGTTTTCAATTAAATTGGATGGGAAATATACAACTTCATCGTCAGACTGACGTACAAAAGGTAACGAGCAAATGCCACGCTCTACGTTACCTGAGTTGGTGTCATATAAATGTGTGCCCAGTAGCTCATCATCTGGGTTGTAAATCTCCAGACAGTATTCATCTAAGATTTCTTTAGGTAATTCGCCATTTGGACCCGGTTTAAACCATTTTTCATCTGGATAATGCACAAATTCAGCATTGGCAATTTCTTCACCCCAGAACTGGTCGTTATAGAAGAAGTTACAGTTTAAACGCTCAATAAACTCGCCTAATGCAGACGCTAAAGCACTTTCTTTAGTTGCACCTTTACCATTGGTAAAACACATCGGAGACTGTGCATCACGAATGTGTAACGACCATACATTTGGCACGATATTACGCCAAGACGCGATTTCGATCTTCATGCCCAAATTTGCCAAAATAGCAGACATATTGGCAATCGTTTCTTCTAATGGCAGGTCTTTACCTTGAATATAGGTATGACTTTCTGAAGTTAAGCTTGGCAATAACAATGCTTGCGCATCTGCATCGATGCTTTCCACTTCTTCAATAATAAATTCGGGACCAGTCTGAATGACTTTTTTAACAGTACAACGGTCAATCGAACGTAAAATCCCTTGGCGATCTTTCTCTGAAATATCGGCTGGTAATTCAATTTGAATTTTAAAGGTTTGCTTATAGCGGTTTTCAGGATCAACAATATTATTTTGCGATAAACGAATATTATCGGTTGGGATATCTCGAGCTGCACAATACACTTTTACAAAGTACGCTGCACACAATGCTGACGATGCTAAAAAATAGTCAAATGGGCCCGGTGCCGAACCGTCACCCTTGTAGCGAATTGGTTGATCGGCAATTACCGTAAAGTCATCGAACTTAGCTTCCTGTCGAAGATTGTCGAGATAATTAACCTTGATTTCCATGCTGGCACCTAAATATTTTTATGTGTCAGCACAGACACATAAAATTCTAAATATTGAAAAATAAGCCGAATCACAGCGAAGAAATTGACTTAAAAAAATGAGAGATTAAAGCCATGTGTTTAATGAGAGACTCAATTGGCTTTAATAAGATTGGCGGTATTATAGAGGGATTTTGTGCAGTTGATAACTAAAGTTAAAACATTGCTGCTCACAATGTTTTAACTTGTCTTTAATTTAATAAATATTGAACATTAAAATTTAAAGGTGTAATCGACATTTAACCGCGTTTCATTTGTCGAATGAAATGTCATATTACTTGGCATATCGTTGCGGTAGTGAGAAAAACGGGCTCGCATTCCCAATCCTTTTAGCTTACCTTCAGGAATTTTATAGCCCAAATCAAATTCCATCGACTCCTCTTTAAAACGCTGATCGCCATATTGCAATAAATCAATGTCTTCACCTTTTGCATAGCGAGTCATAAAACGCAGTCCGTTTAATGAAACATCACCTACCCGCGCATTTTTAAAGTCATATTCATAACGAATCGAATAGACTTTTTCGTCTTTATTTGAGTAGTCCGAACTCATAAAATCAAGCACGACTGGACTTTCAGTTCCCGACAAAAATGGCAGACCAGTCGAGCCAAACGACTGCATGTAGCCCAAAGAAACTGTATGGTTTTGATAGTTCAAACCAAATAAGCCACTAATATGTCGGTTATCAACTTCTCCAATTTTTTTGCTTCCAGTTTCTTCGCTATTAAAAAAACGCACGTCGCTTAAAAAATTAAGCTGATCATTTAAAGGTTGTTTGCCGTTAAAACCTAAAAACTGTTGTTGGTAAATGTCTTTCAGTTCAGCATGATAAGCCCGTAGACGATAATCCTTTAACTGATAGCTTCCACCTAATGTATAAAAAGAATCAGTAGTTGCCGCTTTGTCAAAACGATGGTTGATATTGTCTGTTCCAACATCGGTATAACGGATTGAGTCACGTTGACGCACTTCGTCGACATAAAACCATTCGAGTTGAAGGTTTGGAATTTCATTTGAAACAAAGCGGATACCGCGATAAGTCTGAGGGAACAAACGCGCTGGCGATGAAAATATGGTCGGTAATTGTGGAACCAGATCCCCCACAAAAAGCTCATTTTTTCTAAATTTAGCCTTCCCTGTAATGCCGATTTTTCCATAATAATCATCACGTGAGTTATCGGTATTCACTGGTAATAAGCCACTACGCGTATAGTCATCAGCACGGCTTCCCATCAGGTTAAAACCTGCCATTGCCAGTACATCAACACCGAACCCAACCGCACCTTCAGTATAACCAGACTGTCCTTTAAAAATTAAACCCTGCGCCCAATCTCTGGCTGCTGTATAGGGATATGGGTCTTTTTTATAGTCTCGGTCAAAGTAAAAATTACGCAGTGTCAGCTCAGCTTTACTGTCTGCAATAAACTCAGCATGCACAACTTGACTAAATAATGGGCACAAGCATACCCCCACCCATAATGGTGTCTTTTTCATTTTTTATCTCAACTATTTAATTTTTAATGGATTAAGGTGCTGTTTTAAGAGAGTAGTTTTGCTCTTTTTGACTGCGGTAAAAAGCATTGCCCAAACTTAAAATCAGGAAAATAGCCAAAATAAAGACCACACCGTAATAGGCATACAGTGTTGCGGGTGCTATACCTTTATCCAGAAAAATGCCTGCGACCGTTGGCGATAAAATTGCCCCAATTCGTCCAAAACCAATTGCATAGCCCACGCCGCGACTACGAATTTCAGCATCGTAAATTGTTGGAGAAATAGAATATAAACCTGCTACACAGCCATTGATGAGTGTGCCAAGTAATAACCCAACCATGAGTGCAACACTGACTTGAGCGGAGACTGCGACAAATAGGAAAACACATGCCGAGGTTAGCCCTAAAAATAGACTTAAGGCATAGAAAATTTTCATGCGTGATGCTAATAAACCAATAATGGCTGCCCCGAAAATCCCGCCAATACTAATTAAAATGCCAGTACTTACACCTTGGTGTGGCGACATCCCCATTGAAATAAGAATTTTTGGTGTCCAGCTCATCACAAAGTAAAAGCCAAACATCACCAAAAAGAATGCAAACCACAAACAAAACGTTTGAAATCCAAGTTGTCCAGCAAATAATTTGCCCAGTTCACTGCCATTTTGCGTGCTGATTTTTTCATAACGCGGCATAACTGGTAATTCGTTTAGTCCCATACGACTTACAGTTGCATTAATTCGTTCTAGTGCCTGTTTTGGTCGCTTCGCGAGTAAGTAATCTAAAGATTCTGGTAATAACCATGCGCTAATTAGCAGCATTCCAATGGTTGTAATCCCACCTGCTAAAAAGATTGAGCGCCAACCTAAGTGCTCAATCAATGCCAGTGATAGTACCCCGCCCAGTGTCGCGCCAATTCCATAACCGGTAGACATTAAGCTCACAGCAAGACTGCGCCAGCGAGCATTGGCATATTCACTCGCCAATACATTACTACTCGCAAGGATGCCACCCACCCCAATTCCAGTAATAAACCGAAGTGCGGCTAACATGCCGTGGCTTTGTACAAAAGCACAGCCCAGCATGCTAAGACCTGCAATAACAAGACAAACTAAGATGAGTAAACGTCGACCGATTTTATCGGCTAAAGGTGCAAGAAAAATTGAACCGGCAGCCATTCCAAAAAGACCTGAACTGAGTAACAAACCAATTTGTGCGCCTGAAAGTGACCATTCTGCCGAAACAGATGGAGCGGTAAATGCCATTACCATCACGTCAAAGCCATCAATAATATTTAGACAAATACAGATCAAAATGACGAACCATTGGTAACGGCTCATGTTGTTTTGATTGATCTCACTTAGAACGTCTCTTTCCATTTGTGTATCTCCCTTGGATAAGACATACACACGACATTGCTGATATGAGCGATTGGGTGGTTATGCACATCCGTATCCATAATGACCTAGAGGAATATTTGTTTTTTGAGCATCCTGCTCTTTTTCTATACTGAATATTTGGATCCAAAAAATCAACTAAAATTATAAACGGATTATTAAAAAGTATATAAACACATAAATTATATAAGTATAAAATTATTAAAAACATAAAATTAGGATGCTTGAATATTTTTATGGATCCATATTAAAAAATCTATTATGATCGATTCCGGAGCATTTTTTAGCCAAAAAAAGCTCAGTTTATTTCCAGGAAATGCAAGATGCATTTTTAAAACATCAAAGGATTGTTGTTATGAAACTCAAAAGAGTAAGCCAGCTTACATTGGGACTTTTTTTTGCCAGCCAATTGTTTTACACAACGCAAGCAGCACCTCCAAAAAATCAACAACCACCTAATATCATGATTATTTTGGCCGATGATCTTGGATTTTCAGATATTGGTGCTTATGGTGGCGAAATTAAAACTCCTCATATTGATAGTTTGTTAAAGCAAGGAAAAATGCTTTTTAATTTTCATGCTTCATCAATGTGTTCACCTACTCGTGCACAGCTTATGACAGGTGCAGATAACCACTTGGTAGGTTTAGGTGCCATGTATGAAACGTCAAAACGACAAGAAAAATTGGTTGGCGCCGATAGTCCGCGCGCACTACTCAAAATTGATGGATATTCAGGTCACTTAACTCAAAATGCGTATACACTCGCAGAGATTTTAAAGACTAAAGATTATTACACTTTCATGGTCGGTAAATGGCACTTAGGCTATGCTCCCGACCAAAACCCTAAAGCTCGTGGTTTTGATCAATCTTTTGCTCTACTCAATGGCTTCGATTTACACTTTAAAGACCAACCTAAAAACTATCCGCGCAACACCCAATACACTGAAAATGGTCAAAAGACCACTTTACCTGACAACTACTACTCGACCGACTTTTTTACACAAAAAGCGTTTGAGTACTTAGACAAAAATAAAGCGCAAAAACCATTTTTTGCTTACTTAGCCTATACCGCTCCACATTGGCCGATACAGGCACCCGCTCATTACAGAGACTTATATAAAGGTAAATACGATCAAGGCTACGATGCAATTCGTAAGCAACGCTTTGAGAGACAAAAGCAACTAGGATTAATTCCTGCAAATGCAGAATACCCAGTCGAACGTGGCAATCAAGCTTTAGGCACCAAAAGCTGGAATGAACTTACACCACAAGAGCGCAAATACGAAGCGCGCAAAATGGAAGTTTATGCGGGCATGGTTACCCAGTTAGACGACCGCGTGGGTGATGTCATTCAATATCTTAAAAAGCATCATTTATATGACAATACTTTGATTGTGTTTATGTCAGATAACGGCGCTGAGGGTGGTGATCATAATTTCCCAATGGGTGATGCCGACAATCGCTATGAAAATATAGGCAACGCCAGCTCATATGTTTATATGGGACCACGATGGGCCGAAGTCAGCAGTACGCCATTCACTTACTGGAAATCAGCCGCCTCAGAAGGTGGAGTTCGAGTTCCATTCATTGTTAAATCACCTGTGCAAGTTTCTAAACAACATGGAATTAACAATAACTTTGCGACAGTCAGAGATATATTCCCAACTGTGATGGAGCTAGCTGGTATTCAAAATAATCAGGTTTATCCAACTTCAAGCACCAAAATTAAACCATCTGGTTTTAGTCTGATCCCTGCGTTTAAAGATAATACTGCCCGTATTCGTCCTGTTAATTATTATGACTTTAAAGAACTACATGGCAGCCGCTACGCTAAAACTGACGAATGGAAACTTGTTGAAAACTCACCTTCTAAATTTAAGAGTCATGGCTGGGAACTCTACAATTTAAAAACAGATTTTAATGAGCAACATAATGTTTATGCAGAACATCCTGAAATAGTCAAAGTCTTAAATGACAAATATTTAAGATATGCCGATGAAAACGGCGTTGTGGATTTTGAGCAATACAACAAAAAGTAGAGAAAACCAGATGAAACAAATCATAATTCTTTCATCTTTCCTCTTACTTTGTGCATGCCAAAAAACTACACCTCGACTAGAACAAAATCCTTTGCCCGACCTAGGCACTAAAGCTAAATGTTCTTCCTATTCAGGCCTTCCTTCGGGATGGCCTAACAATAAAGAAGCAGGCATGGTCAAGCTTTCGCAAGGAAAAATTGTTTTAGGCACCACACAAGGTTATGAAGATGAACGCCCATTAAACTTACAGGCAACTTCAGTTCCCGCTTTTTTAATTGATGCAACTGAAGTCACCAACGCTCAATTTCAAGAGTTTGTTAAACAAACGGGTTATGTCACCGATGCAGAGAAGCAAGGCGGCGCAGCTATGTTTGTACAGCCAGATCATCCAGTTGAAGAATTACAGTGGTGGAAGTTTGAAAAAGGGGCCAATTGGAAACATCCATGGGGCCCAAACAACCCTAAACAACCTGCGCCTCATGAGCCTGTTCGCATGGTGACATGGAATGATGCCTATGCTTATGCGAACTGGCTAGGTCATGACTTACCGACTGAGCTTGAGTGGGAATATGCAGCCAAAGGTTTTCAACAAAATTCCGATATTGGCCCGACCCACGAAGGCCATATTGTAGCCAATTTCTGGCAAGGCGAATTTCCTTATAAAAACATTCAGGAAGATGGTTTTAAGGATGTTGCCCCTGTTGGTTGTTTTAGTAAAAACCCATTTGGCTTATACGACTTGATTGGCAATGTATGGGAATGGACGCAAACACCCTACACAGGACCAAGAGATCATCATATGGGAGATCCATCGAAATATCGGCAAAGTCACGAACAGATTTTGCAATACACGATTAAAGGTGGGTCTTATTTATGCGCTACCAACTATTGCGCGCGTTATCGTGCTGCCGCGAGGCATCCACAGGAACTCGACCTTGCAACTAGCCATGTCGGATTTAGAACAGTAAAACGCTTTTAAACGGATTTAAAAATGAAGCATATTTTTATTTATGGGATTTTCTTCTCAGGGATACCCCTTGCCTGCTGTTTAGCTCATAGTGAAGCAGATGTTAATTTTCAAAATACACTCACACTCAAAACATTTAACTTCGACAGACAATATGAAAATGGCATTAGCCCCGATACTCATAGCTTGAGCCAAGGCTTAATTTATCGTGGCGACTGGTCAACCAAACTTAATGAGGTTCAACTACACCTCAATCCAAGCATCCAATATGCTTATCGCCTAAGTAACGACCAACACACCAATGATATGGTCATACCCTTTGACCCTAACACCAAGAAACAAGCGCAAGACCAAGTTAAATATGGATTAGGTGCTGGAGTTGAATATCAAAACTTTCGCATGAATGTAGGTGAAATCACTCCCGATTCACCACTTACACCACAAGTGGATACACATCAATTACGGGTGAACTATAAAGGCTTGGAATTAAAATATAAGACACCACAACAAAATTTCGAGCTAGGTTTGATTAACCGTTATTCGCCAAAAAATGAGGAGGACTACCACAAACTTGCCATCTCAAAACATGAATCTGATGGGCTTTACTTTTTCCAGTGGGATGGGAAAACGCCTCAATATCATTGGAAATTTTATAATGGTTATTTAACAGATCTCATCAATCAAAGTTACTTTGCTTTTGATTATCAATGGACAAAACAGCACACTACAAAATTACGTGTGTTTCGCCACGATGATGTCGGCAAATCAAAACTTGGAGAATATGACAATACATCCGTAGGCGCTATGCATTTTATCAAACATGGCAACTTTACAACTGGAATTGGCTATCAAGAAAACTTTGGCAAAGATGGTATTCCAAAACTCGACAATATGCCCATCCCCCATATGGTGAACTGGACCTTAGGTGCGTTTACCAAAGCAGATGAAAAGTCGTATCATTTCGTTGCCTCGTATGACTTTAAAGACTATATCAAGGGTCTAAAAGTGACCTATAAATATATTTATGGCGATTCATTTCAAACCATGAATCAAAATGATTTTGAGCAAGAAAGTGATGTGTTGATTCAGTACGACCTAAATGCTTGGATTAAAAATCTTAAGTTTCTGTTCTTAAATATTAATTACGATACCAAACATGGCAAAAGTCTAGATGAACAGCGCATGATGCTTCACTACACGGTTAATTTCTAACTCTCACTCTCCATAATGGCTTAACCACGGCCATTATGGATCCAAATTAAGATGAATGAAAATTTAGCCTCTAAAATTCAAAGTAAATACAAAAGTCTTTAATAGCAATTAAAAATCTACAAAAAACCAAACCTAAAGATCAATATTTTTTAAAAAATATACTGCTTATCAATTGACCAATATTTTTATTTATTATAAATTGGATCCAATAAGTGATAAGGAGTCGTCACAATGTTTATTAAAAATGCTTGGTATGTTGCCTGCCGTCCAGAAGAAATCCAAGACAAACCATTAGGTCGCACCATCTGTGGTGAAAAAATTGTTTTTTACCGTGGCAAAGAAAATCAAGTTGCAGCCGTTGAAGATTTTTGTCCCCATCGCGGTGCCCCGCTTTCACTTGGCTATGTAGAAGATGGCAACCTTGTGTGTGGCTATCATGGCTTAGTTATGGGCTGTGACGGAAAGACCGTCTCAATGCCAGCTCAACGTGTAAACGGTTTCCCTTGCAACAAAGCATATGCAGTTGTCGAAAAGTTCGGTTTTATTTGGATATGGCCAGGCGAGAAAGCTTTAGCAGATGAAGCAAAACTGCCAACTTTAGAATGGGCAGATCATCCTGAATGGAGCTATGGCGGAGGCTTGTTTCACATTCAGTGCGACTATCGCCTAATGATCGACAACCTAATGGATTTAACCCACGAAACCTATGTTCACTCAAGCAGTATTGGGCAAAAAGAAATTGATGAATCATTACCAGTCACTAAAGTTGATGGTGATCATGTCATTACCGAACGCTACATGGAAAATGTGATTGCACCTCCATTTTGGCAAATGGCGCTTCGCGGTAATCACTTGGCGGATAATGTACCTGTTGACCGTTGGCAACGTTGCCACTTCTTTGCGCCAAGTAATGTCCACATTGAAGTAGGTGTAGCGCATGCTGGACATGGTGGTTATCACGCACCAAAAGACAAAAAAGTTTCCTCAATCGTGGTCGATTTTATTACGCCAGAAACCGAAACCTCGCACTGGTATTTCTGGGGAATGGCACGTAACTTCCAACCTGACAATGCTGAACTCACCGATCAAATTCGTGAAGGCCAAGGCAAAATCTTTACTGAAGATTTAGAAATGCTTGAGCAACAGCAGCAAAATATTTTAAACAATCCACATCGCAAGTTACTCATGCTCAACATCGACGCAGGCGGTGTACAGTCTCGTAAGGTGATTGAGCGACTACTTGCCGAAGAAAATAAAACACCTCCTGAAACGTCCGCTCAGAAGTTCCCAAACATTCGGATTATTTAAAGGAGTATAAACATGGACGTTATTATTCAGAAAATTCACCAGCTCACCCCAACCATTCGTGCTTTTGAGTTGGTCGCGGCAAATGGCACAGCGCTACCGAATTTTGAGGCAGGTGCACATATTGATGTGCATCTTAAAAACGGTCTCACCCGCCAATATTCACTTTCAAACTGCTGCACTGAAAAGCATCGCTATGTGATTGGTGTTTTACATGATGCCAATTCACGCGGTGGTTCACGTTGCATCCACACTGAATATCGTGAAGGCGATCATTTAAAGATTGGTGAACCACGTAATTTATTTGAGATTCACCCTCAGACAAAACAGGCAGTTTTATTTGCAGGTGGTATTGGTATTACCCCTATTTTATCGATGGCGTATCGACTTAAGTCGGCCAATATTCCTTTCGAATTGCACTACTTTGTTCGTAGTCATGAAATGATTGCTTTCTATGGCAACTTAACCGAGCACTTTGGTGACCAAGTTCATTTTCATATTCAAGATCAGCCAGATACCGAATGTAATATGGCAGAGGTTTTAGGCCAAGCTTCACCTGATAAACACTTATATGTATGTGGACCAACAGGGTTTATGCAGTTTGTCATGAGCTCGGCTGAACAAACAGATTGGCATAGCGAACAGTTACATCAAGAGCATTTTGTCGCTCAAAAGATAGATAAGTCCAACGATGAAGCTTTTACCATTGAAGTTAAAGGTACGGGCCGTCGAATTGAAGTATTACCAGAGCAGACTGCTACTGAGGCATTAATTGCAAATGGTTTTGATATTCCTGTTTCGTGTGAACAAGGTATTTGCGGGACCTGTATTACCCGCGTAGTAGAAGGCACGCCTGATCATCGAGATATGTTTATGACCGATGAGGAACATGCTTTGAACGACCAATTTACACCCTGCTGTTCTCGTGCAAAAACTAAAAATCTTGTGATTGAGCTTTAATTCTTGAGTTCCTTTATTCAGAAATAAAGGAACATTTCACCTTAAGCGCTGAGAACATTTCTTAGCGTTTCACCCAAAATCACCACGCTACTGTGCTCACGCATTAAAGTCTCAGCACGCCCTGCCTGACGATGTACCAACGCATCGAAAATCGAACAATGCTGCAAATGTGCATAGTGCAAACGGCGATATTCTGACAAAGCTTGGTTCTGGTCATAGGTAATGGCTTGGGCAGAAGCCATTGGTAATTGATTGTTTTTCGCTAAGGCTTGTATGAGGGCAACGTTTTGTGCGCCCTCAATAATCGTGTCATGAAAGATGACGTTAAAATGGTGATAACGTTCTAGTTCAGCATCGCCAAACTCGTCTTTATCATTAAATAGTTTTTCAGTTTCTTGAATGCAATGTTGCAGCGTCTTTTTCTGCTCTTCGCTTAAGCCTTGTTCTGCCAAAGTTTTCGCAGCCAACCCTTCGAGCACACCACGCACTTCAAGCGCATCATGAACAAGTTGTTCTGAAATTTCACGAACCGTGTAACCACGAGTTGGGTTTTTAATGAGGAGGCCTTCTTGCTCGAGCAAGCGAAAGGCAATACGAACAGGCTGCCTTGAAACACCAAGTAACTCGGCAGTCGGAATTTCGGCAATTCTGGCACCGCCTTCAAGTTCCCCTGAAATAATCATTTTTCTTAGTTTAAGTAAAACTTGTTGTCCTGAAGACATTCGCTGCCACACATCACCAAAAACGTCACTTCGATGCTAGCAAGTTCATTTGCAAAATGAAATAAATTTTCTGTGTGAATCAGTGCTTAAGCATTTCTGTAGTTTTTAATAAATTAATTTACAAACTACCTTTCATCAAAGGTTTTTAAGATTATTGACCATAATATCGAGATTATTACGGATTAAATAAGCCAAGTTAATATCAATGCCTTCAAGCATTTTTTCTTCGACTTTTAAAACCACTTCATTACATTTATTTAGCTTTTCAATACCGCTTTCAGTCAGGGTAATTAAAATACGGCGGCCATGTGTTGGATCTGGTTTTTTCTCAATCCAGCCATTGACCAGTAAATCTTGCAAAATTTTGTTGGCCGATTGCGGCTTAATGAAAGACCGCTCAGCGAGCTTAGCATTGGATACATTACTTTTTGAAGCTAAAACAGAAAGCGCAGTAAATTGCGGCAAGGTAATCTCAAGCTCTTTTAAATGTTCTGTTAAATGTTTACTAATAATTCGGTCAACACGAGCAATCATGTAACTTAACTTAGACTCATCTTCTACTTTTTTTTGAACTGAATTCGAACGTACCATAACCTTTCAATCATCATAAGAAAATCTGTAGTGAAAGTATGAGGCACTACCCCCATACTTTCGTTAAAACTTAGCGAGCACCTGAGCTTTGTACTAAATGTACAGGCTGTTTAGGTTTTTTGACAAGAAGTAATGCAGAGATCGCTGCAATTAAAATCACTGGAATACTTGAACCAATCACAATGGTCGAGCTTTGTCCAAGCGAGAGTAAAAAACCAGCCATTAAAGGTCCTGCAAAAGAACCAATACGCCCGATCGCAACCGCTGAACCTACACCTGTTCCACGCATTTCGGTTGGATAATACATGGCAGCCAAACCGTACAACGCCGATTGTCCGCCCACAATGAATAAACCACAACCTACTGCCGAAAGTGCAAGTAAAGCAACGGTTGGGGATATTGCTAAACAACAAAGCGAAAATAAAATGCCGAGATAAATTAGTTTAATTACAAAGCTCATGCGTAATTTATCAAGCAATACACCCATCAGGATTGAACCTAAAATTCCACCAACGTTGTAGCCCATCTGTACATAGTTTGCCTGAAGTTTCGATAAGCCTTGCGCGCCCATTAGCAACGGCAACCAGTTCAACAAGAAATACAGTACAACGAGCGTACAGAAAAAACTTACCCAAAGCTGAATCGTCGACATACGACGTTCTTTTGCAAATAAAACTTCCAAGAATGGCGTTGTTTTTTGCGCTTGACTTTTACGTTGTAGATAATCATTTGACTCGGGTAAAAAGCGCATAATCAGTGGAATGAGTAAAATTGGCGCGATACCACCAATATAGAAAATATGACGCCACTCTGCATCGCCTGCCAACGACATAGCAACCACAGAAGTGAGTAATCCGCCAAAAGGAATGCCGCTATACATAATGCTCACTGCGGTCCCTTTGTATTTATCAGGTACAGCTTCAGATGCCAGTGTAATCATCATCGGAAGTGCCCCACCCATTCCTAAACCAGTACAAAAACGAATGAGTAACAGCAAACTAAAGTTAGCAGCATAAGCCGTTAGCAAAGACATAATTCCAAAAAGTAAAATACTAAAAATCAGAATTTTCTTACGCCCGACAATATCAGCAAACCTACCACCCAATATGGCACCTGGTAGTGTTCCTAAAATTGCAGCACTAAATGCCCACGCCATCTGTCCATTGTCCAACATAAACTCAGCCCGCATTCTTGGAGCGGCTACCCCCATTGACTGAAGATCAAAACCTTCAAAAATTGCTATTGCAAAGCATAATAGCAACGTGATTTTTGCCCTTGCAGACTGTCCTAATATCTTTTCCATTGTGTTATCCCTTATTGACTAGTCGTTCCATTTAGCCCTTTGTGTATTATTGTTTAAACACACCAAAAATATCAGTTAAACTTACTAAAAAATCAACATATTTTTATATTAAATCAACAATAAAATTAATTAATATTTAAAATACAATGAATTATAAAATATTTATGAAATTTTATAAAAAAGACTTGAATGTAAGTTTAACTGATATTAAATTAAATCCCAGAACAGCTAAAAATCATTCAAGGAGTATGAAGATGAGTTATGAAAACCGCTGGGAAACAGTAGATGTTAAAGTTGAAGATGGAATTGCATGGGTAACACTAAACCGCCCAGAAAAGAAAAATGCCATGAGCCCAACACTCAACCGTGAAATGATTGATGTACTTGAAGCGATAGAACTTGATCAAAATGCACGTGTGCTTGTGTTGACAGGTGCAGGCGATTCTTGGACAGCAGGCATGGACTTAAAGGAATATTTCCGTGAAGTCGATACTCAGCCAGAAATTTATCAAGAACGTATTCGCCGTGACTCATGCCGTTGGCAGTGGCAACTTCTTCGCATGTATTCAAAACCAACGATTGCTATGGTCAACGGCTGGTGCTTTGGAGGCGGTTTCTCACCTTTAGTGGCTTGTGACCTCGCAATTGCAGCAGATGAAGCAACTTTCGGTTTATCTGAAATTAACTGGGGTATCCCACCGGGTAACCTTGTAAGCAAAGCAATGGCAGACACTGTTGGTCACCGTGCCTCTTTGTACTACATCATGACGGGTAAAACCTTTAGTGGTAAAGAAGCTGAAACTATGGGCCTTGTAAATAAAAGCGTACCGCTTGAACAATTAAAAGCAGAAGTGACTGAGCTTGCAAACTGTCTACTTGAGAAAAACCCTGTGGTTCTTCGTACCGCTAAAAATGGATTTAAGCGTTGTCGTGAACTGACTTGGGATCAAAACGAAGACTACTTATACGCCAAACTTGATCAATGTATCCACCGCGATACAGAAAATGGTCGCCAAGAAGGTTTGAAACAATTTTTAGATGAAAAATCAATTAAACCGGGTTTACAGAGCTATAAACGTACTGGTTAACTTTTGATTCTCTAATGGCAATGTAAGGACACAACCCATGCAAAATGTACAGTTACTTATTCACGGTCAATCTGTTGATGCATCAAATCAGGCAACTTTTGAGCGTATCAGTCCTATTGATGGATCAGTGGCAACTAAAGCTGCTGCTGCAACATTAGAAGATGTTGATCATGCAATCGATTCGGCACAACAAGCTTTTAAAGTATGGTCGAAACTCTCGCCTACCGAACGCCGTTTACGTTTGTTAAAAGCAGCCGATTTAATGGACCAAAAGACCGAGCAATTCATTGAAACTGGAATGCAAGAAACAGGTTCAACTGCAACATGGTATGGGTTTAACGTTCATCTTGCTGCCAACATGTTACGTGAGGCAGCCGCAATGACCACACAAATTGACGGAAGCCTCATTCCGTCAGATGTGCCTGGCAATCTTGCGATGGGTGTACGAGTTCCTTGCGGTGTGATTGTAGGGATTGCACCTTGGAACGCCCCTGTCATTTTGGCAACACGTGCGCTTGCCATGCCTTTGGCTTGTGGTAACACGGTAGTGTTAAAAGCATCGGAAGCCTGCCCAGCAACACATCGTCTCATTGGTGAAGTGTTACATGAAGCAGGTCTTGGCGAAGGTGTGGTGAATGTAATTACGCATGCCGCTGAAGATGCACCACAAATCGTGGAGCGCTTAGTGTCTCATCCAGCCGTTAAACGCATTAATTTTACGGGTTCAACCAAAGTCGGGAAAATTATTGCAGAGACTGCTGCTAAATATTTAAAACCTGTTTTACTTGAATTGGGTGGTAAGGCCCCTGTCGTGGTTTTAAATGAAGCTGACATTAATGAAGCCGTAAATGCAGTCGCTTTTGGAGCGTTCTTTAATCAGGGTCAAATCTGTATGTCGACCGAACGTGTTTTGGTTCAAGACAATATTGCCGACCAATTTATTGAAAAACTGATTGAAAAAACCCGCTCTATTCGGGCAGGTAATCCAACCTCAAAAGACAATGTACTCGGTGTTTTAGAAAGTCGACGTGCTGCAAAGCGTATTCAGCATTTGCTGGAAGATGCTCAAAACAAAGGTGCTGACTTACCTTTAGGTATTCATATTGAAGACACCACCATGCAACCGACGCTGGTACTCAATATTAAACCTGACATGCTGCTTTACCGCGAAGAATCATTTGGACCTGTATGCACAGTTCAACGCTTTTCAAGCATTGAAGAAGGCATAGCACTGGCAAATGACAGCGAGTTCGGCCTTTCTTCGGCAGTGTTTAGTCAAAATATTTCGCAAGCACTGGAAGTGGCTCAACAAATTGATTCGGGTATTTGTCACATTAACGGCGCAACCGTACATGACGAAGCTCAAATGCCATTTGGTGGAACAAAATCGAGTGGTTACGGACGTTTTGGTAGTAAAGTCTCTGTTGCAGAATTTACCGAACTACGCTGGATTACCATTCAAACACAATCACGTCATTACCCGATTTAGTCAGGGTAATGCGGACAACAACATATTAAATAAAAATTGCATGATGCAAAAAATAAAGCGCAGTGAGGCGCTTTCCATGGAGTGAAAGAAATGCAAATGAATGCCACTCAATCACAAGACCGCGAACGGTTCGTAAAATTAGGGCAACATGATATTCATTATCACCATAAAGATGACACGCTCTATATCAGCCCAAAAGAGCAATTAAAACCGTATCCACAAAAACTGACAGATCGGTTAATTCATTTTGCACAAACCAAACCAGACCATATTTTTGTAGCAAAACGCAATGCTCAAGGTGAATGGGTCAAACTGAGTTATGCAGAAGTTTTACAACGTGCATGGCACATTGCTCAGGCTTTGCATGACCGTAATTTAAGCCAAGAACGACCACTCATCATTTTAAGTGGTAATGATCTCGAACATTTAACACTCTCTATGGGTGCCATGCTGGCGGGTGTGCCTTTCTCTGCTATTTCCCCTGCCTACTCTCTTATTTCTCAAGACTTTGGCAAACTCAAACATGTGTTTGAAGTACTTACCCCAGGCATGGTCTATGCCAGCGATGGACAAGCCTTTGCTAAAGCCATTCAAGCATGTATTACACCTGATATTGAAGTGGTGACCAATAAAGGAATTGTGGGCGATCAGATTTGCACATCATTTCAGTCGCTGTTAGATACACCAGTTTCAAATGTTCAAGAATTTTACCAAACCCTTGATGAAAACCAGATTGCCAAATTCTTATTTACATCAGGTTCAACTAAATTGCCTAAAGCTGTACCGACCACACATTTAATGTTGTGTGTTAATCAGCAAATGCTATTGCAGACTTTCCCTGAGTTTGAAGAAACGCCGCCTGTCCTACTCGACTGGCTGTCTTGGCACCACACATTTGGCGGCAGTCACAATGTCGGCATCGCACTCTATAACGGCGGTACGATTTACATTGATGATGGCAAACCCGTTGCAGGAAAATTTGACGAAACCATTCGTAATCTCAAAGAAATTTCTCCAACAGTTTATTTAAATGTGCCAAAAGGTTGGGAAGAACTCACCGAAGCTTTAGAAAAAGATGAAGAATTAAGAGACCGCTTTTTTGCCAAAGTTAAAATTTTATTCTTTGCAGGTGCAGCACTTTCAGAAGCGGGCTGGAACAGACTCGATAAAATTGCTCAGCAACATTGCGGAGAAAAAATTCGCATTATGAGCGGATTGGGCATGACTGAAACTGCCCCATCTTGCGCTTTTACCACTGGCCCACGTGTGATGGCTGGCTTTATTGGATACCCTGCTCCCGGATGCGAAATCAAGTTGGTTCCATGCGGTGACAAACTTGAGTTTTGTGTTCGTGGCAAACATGTCATGAAAGGCTATTGGCGTTTAAAGGCAGACCAACAAAGTACTATTTTCGATGATGAAGGCTTTTTCCATACAGGCGATGCCGTTCGTTTAGTCGACATCAATGATCCAACCAAAGGACTGATGTACGATGGACGAATTGCTGAAGACTTTAAACTCAATACAGGCACTTTTGTGAATGTTGGCACATTACGCAACAAAGTGCTCATTCAAGGTAATTTACTCATTCAAGATGTTTGTATTACAGGTTCAAACCTGAATGCTGTTGGTTTTCTGATTTTTCCAAAATTAGAAGCGTGTGCTCAATATGCAGGTCTTAAGCTTGGTGAACATTCTGCAACAGAGATACTACAACATCCTAAAGTCCAGCAATGGTTCCGCCAATTTTTAACGACCTTTAATAAAGATGCGACTGGCAGCTCAAATACAGTCTCAATGCTTTATTTAATGATCGAACCACCTCAACTCGATGCAGGCGAAGTGACCGATAAAGGCAACCTCAATCAAAGCAGTATTACCAAGCGTCGTGCAGCTTTAATTGATGAACTTTATCAAAAGCAGACTGATAACCCGCTGATTATTCGGGTGCCCACCTTAAAGCAATAAGTAATTGAAATAGAAAAGAAAGCTCAAATTTCGGTTTGAGCTACAGCCTCACTTTTGCCTAAAAAAGGTTCAACATGCCACATGATACAGAATTTGAACTATTTCGGGATAGCTATCGCAGGTTCTTAAAAGAACAGGTTGCCCCGTATTATGAACAGTGGGAACACGATGGCCTTATCCCACGTGATCTATGGCTTCGTCTTGGGGAGAATGGCTTTTTGTGCGTCGATGTACCCGAAGAATATGGCGGCTATGGCGCTCCTGTGCACTACTCACTCATGTTGGTTCAAGAAACTGCTCAAGCTGGTTTTGCATCTTTAGCGGTTGCCATTGGCGGGCAAAATGAGTTGGTCTCTCCTTACCTGCAAAATATTGGATCCGAAGAGCAAAAACGTTATTGGTTGCCGAAAATGGTGACAGGTGAAGTCGTCACTGCAATTGCCATGACAGAGGCCAATGCTGGTTCAGACTTACAGGCTATACGCACTCAGGCAATTTTAGAAAATGACCAATATCGTGTGAATGGTTCAAAAACGTTTATTTCAAATGGCTTGCATGCAGACCTGATCGTTTTAGTAGCGAAAACTGATCCTCAAGCTAAAGCAAAAGGCATTTCGATTTTACTAGTCGATGCCGCTTTAGATGGCGTTAAAAAAGGCCGTTCATTACAAAAAATCGGGCTACATGCTCAAGATACAGCCGAACTATTTTTTGATGATGTTTATGTACCTACAACTCAGCGTTTAGGTAAAGAAGGACAAGGCTTTGCTTATTTAATGCAAGAGTTACCTCGCGAACGTTTAAGCATTTCAATGATGGCATTGGGGTCAATTTTAGGCGCCATTGAAATTACTAAAGACTATGTTTTGGAACGTAAAGCTTTCGGACAACCGTTAAGTCGAATGCAAAACACACGCTTTGTGCTCGCAAACGCTCAAATCAAAGCAAAAGCCGCACAAGCCTTTGTAGATCAATGTGCAGCGCTGTATCAACAACACCTGTTAAGCGTCACTCAAGTTGCCGCACTGAAGTACTTTATTACCGATGTCCAATGTGAAGTGATTGATCAATTACTTCAGCTTTTTGGTGGCTACGGTTACATGCAGGAATACCCGATTTCACGCTTTTTTGTGGATGCACGGGTACAAAAAATTTATGGGGGAACCAATGAAATTATGAAAGAAATCGTGGCCCGAGAACTGCTCGGAAAATAATTCGATTTAAAACCAAACAAGACAGACACAACAACTATGTCTTGTTTAAAACAAAAAAATGTTATTTCAGGAAGAAATGCTATGTCGAAATTATGGATGTACTCTACCCTCATGCTCTCTGGTTCAGTGTGGGCTGGCAATTTTATTGACAACAGTTCAGTAGAACTCACCACACGAAATTTCTATTTTGACCGCGACTATCGAGAGCAATCTGCTTACCCTGCTGCCAAGGACTGGACACAAGGTTTTATTCTTAAAGCCAATTCAGGTTATACCGAAGGGACTGTTGGTTTTGGACTGGATGTACTTGCAACGGCGGGTTTTAAACTCGATGCCGACGCAGAGCATGGCGGTACAGGAAACTTACCTAGAGACACGCGTACCAATGAACCTGCTGACTCTTATGGGGAAATTGGGGTCACAGCAAAAGCGAAAATGAGCCAGACTGAGCTACGTATTGGTACGCTAATGCCGATGAACCCAGTTTTAGTAGCTTCACCTGCTCGTTTGCTTCCTCAAACCTATCGAGGAATTTCACTGACCAGTAAAGATATTAAAGATTTTGATTTACAGGCAGCCTACCTCGATAAAGTGAATCATCGTGATTCGACCAACTATGAAAAAATTAAAATTTCAGGCGTAAATGGACGCTTTAAAAGTGCTGAAACGGATGGACTCTATTATTTAGGTGGAAACTATCAGTTTAATCCCGCACTCAAGCTCACCGCTTTTTATATGGATGTCGATGATCTTTATAACCAAACCATGGTGGGTGCCTTACACCAACATAAAATTAATGACACCACCAATCTTAGCTCTCAATTACGTTACTACCGCAGCCGAGATGATGGACAAGCAAAAGCAGGCTTAGTCGATAATGACCTTTATCATGCGCATTTCGAACTCAAACATCAAAACCATAAATTTATTTTTGGAACCTTCCAACATCACGGCGACACCGCATTTCCTTATTTGACTGGAGGTGAAACTGGGCTTCTCATTGACACATGGCCAGGTGAGTTTTTAAACCCAAAAGAAAAAGCCTATAGCTTCCGTTATGAATATGACTTTAAAGATTATGTACCGGGTTTACGTTTTATGACTCGTTACACCACAGGTCACAATATTTATGCACCTAACTTAGGCGGAAACAATTTAAAAGAACGCGAAACAGACTTTGATTTAGGCTACACCATTCAAAGTGGCTGGTTAAAAAATCTAGGGCTACGCGCGCGCTATGCCATTTATGACAACAACATGCTCTCTACAGCCAACATCAAACCTGTCAACGAAACCCGCATCAACATCGACTACACATGGAAATTTAAATAATTCAAAACAAGAGGTTCTGTCACACATAGAACCTCTTTTTATTTCGGAAAATTCATCATGAAGAAAGTTGTAACGCTACTCTGCGGAATTTGTCTCATTAGCCTGACTCATGCCGAAACACAATATAGCCCGCCACCTATTCAGCTTGAACCTTTAGCAAAATTCAGTGTTGATTTAAATGCGCCTGTTTGGGAATTAGGCACAACCAGTGACGCAGGTAAACGCCGAATTATTCCCATTACAGGTGGGACATTTGAAGGGAAATCACTTAAGGGCCGCATTTTAAATAATGGCGCAGATTGGCAAATCGTCGACAGTAAAGGGCTGGCCATTATTGATACACGATATTTGTTAGAAACCGATGACGGTGCACTCATTTATCTTCAAACCAAAGGTTACCGACATGGCTCGGCAGAAACACTAAAACAGCTTGCTCAAGGTAAAGATGTCGACCCGAAAAATTACTATTTCAAAATTACCATGCAGTTTGAAACCAGCTCACCTAAATACTCATGGCTTAACCAGACCGTTGCGGTAGGTAGTGCAATGCGTTTGGGCAAAGCGGTTATTTATGATGCCTATACCCTGAAATAATAATTTTTATAACACCAACAAAAAGGATGGACCCTTAACTATGGATCAAAAAAATTTAGAACACTTACCCCCCATTCATCACCATTTGGGTGGACATAATATCCATTGGAATGACAAGAACACTGAACTCACCATCCACTACACGGCGCTAGAAAGCTTTACCAATCCACGCGGCACCGTTGAAGGCGGCATGATCTGCGCCATGCTTGACGATGTGATGGGACTTTTTGCCTTTCTCGCCAATGACCATAAACCCGCTACCACCATTAACTTAACGATGGATTTTTTGAGGCCCTGTGTTGTGGGAGAAGTCATTACGAAATGCCGATTCATTAAACAAGGCAAAACTGTACTGAATCTCGAAAGTGAAGCTTGGCAAAACAACAAAATGATTGCACGAAGCACAGCTAATTTTCTGGTTTTAGATTAATTGCGACCATTCATTCAATAAGGATATGAATAATGAATTACACCAACAATAAACGAATTTTGACCCACTCCGCTTTAGTGCTTGCCATGCTTGGTGCTTTGGCAGGCTGTGGAAGTGATAATGATGACACAACGGTTCCCTCAACAACCAAACCACCGCAGTTATCTCCTGCTGTGGGTTTAAAAATGACAGGAAGCTGTACGGACTTACTCGGATTTCAATACAACAATACGGTCATTAGCTCCTCCACTCTTCAAGAGGCAGGCACCTTGACTGTCGCCAATAAACCGATTGGCGCTCATTGTTTGGTTAAAGGTTATATGGATCAACGCATAAGCCCTGTCGATGGACAAACCTATCAAATTGGTTTTGAAATGCGCTTACCAATAGACTGGAATGGCCGTTTTCTCTATCAAGGCAATGGTGGAACCGATGGTAATTTAGTCCCTGCAACAGGTCAGGTTGGTAGCGGTGGACCACTCACCAATGCTCTACATGATGGTTTTGCGGTTATTTCCTCCGATGCTGGACATAATGCTTCACAAAATCCAATGTTTGGTTTAGACCCTCAAGCCAGAATCAACTATGGCTACGGTGCGATTACCAAACTCACGCCTATGGCAAAAAACCTAATTAAAGCCGCATATGGTAAATTGCCAGACCGCTCCTATGCAGGCGGCACATCTAACGGTGGGCGTCATGCCATGATTGCTGCAACCCGTTTGGGCGACCAATATGATGGAATTTTAGCAAGTACACCAGGTTTTCACCTACCTCGTGCAGCCGCGGCTCAACTCTACACAGCACAACAGCTTCGCCGTGTCGCAACAGATGAAAATGATCTAAGCACCGCACTTACTCTTTCAGAGCGTAAAGTATTAGCAAAAGCGATTTTAGATCGATGCGATGCTTTAGACGGTGTTGCAGATGGCTTGGTGCAAGATGTCGAAGCTTGCCGTACTGCTTTTGATATTCACAAAGATGTACCCGTTTGCTCAAGCACAAGAGATGGTACATGCCTAAGTACCCAACAAATTGATGTATTAGCCAATATTTACCGCGGTCCTGTAACTTCTGCTGGGCAAGCCCTCTATGCAACCCAGCCTTTCGATCCTGGCTTAGTGGGAAGCAACTGGGCAAGCTGGAAATTCGAATCTTCGGTGGGAACAGCGCGTGACCCAGTTGCAGTAGGCATTCTTTTTCAAGTCCCACCTGACCCAACCGTGACTCGAAACTCTAGACAATTTGCCTTTAATTTTAACTTCGATACCGACTATCCAAAACTCTCGGCAACCAATAATGTGTACACAGAAAGTTCGATGTCATTCATGATGCCACCCGATGAACTTAATCTAGATAAACTCCGTAATCACGGTGGAAAAATGATTGTGGTACAAGGCACAGCCGATGGTGTTTTCTCTGTGGATGACACCCAAAATTGGTACGATCAACTACTCCAACACTATAAAAATGATGCAAAAGGTACAGCACCTGAATTTGCACGTTTCTTTAGAGTTCCGGGCATGAACCATACCCGTGATGGGATTGCGACCGACCAATTTGATGCATTGACTGCTTTAGTTAACTGGGTTGAATATGGTCAATCACCTGAAAAAATCATTGCGACCGCACGCGGCGCAGGTAACCCAAGTGATCAGGTAAATACTGAGCTTCCACAAGATTGGGCACCAGACCGCACCCGCCCACTTTGCCCTTACCCACTGATTGCCCGTTACAATGGTCAAGGTGATAGCGAAAAAGCTGAAAACTTTAGTTGTAAATAACATCTAATAAGATAAAAAGAGAGCTGACCCAGGCTCTCTTTTTTTATTTTAATAAATATCACTATTGAATCATTATCAAATGATATTTCATTCAATGCCTGCATCACTGCTAAGATAACACCGAAAACTAAAAACTCATTTCTCTATGCAAAATCAGACTGCTCCAAATCTCCCCTCAACTCAACTTGGAAAAGCACTGCTTTGTCTTATGACATCGGCATTATTATTTTCCATTATGGGAGTGTGCATTCGTTTTGCTTCACAAACGGTAGACAATGCTACCGTCGTATTTTTTAGAAATGCAGTAGGTTTATTTATTTTTATTCCTATGCTTTTAAAGCAGGGCTTAGACTTCGTTAAAACCGATAAACTCTGGATGCACACGTGGCGAAGTCTAGTCGGTCTTGCTGCCATGTATGGCTTTTTCTATGCGATTGCGAACTTAAAACTATCAAATGCTATGGTTTTTAGTTATTCGTCCCCTATCTTTATTCCACTGATTGCATGGCTTTTCTTAAAAGAAAAAATTACCAAATCGATGATTTTTGCCGCTGTGATTGGACTCGTTGGGGTTTTATTTGTTGCTAAACCCGACCAAGGTCTATTTAACGCCCTGTCTTTTATTGGCTTGGGTGCATGTTTTTTATCAGCGATGGCTTTTGTAACAGTAAGAGCTTTAACCAGTACAGAACCGCCTGAACGTATTGTTTTTTATTTCTGTATTTTTGGTAGTTTAATTTCCTCTATTCCGATGTTCTGGCATTGGCGTATTTTCACTTGGCATGAATTAGTACTGCTCATTGCTGCGGGACTTTTAGCTAATATTAGCCAACTATTTATGTCTTATGCCTACAGCTTAGCGCCAGCAGGCCAAATTGGTCCCATGAACTACATTGCTATTATTTTTGCAGGAATTTGGGGATTTGTTTTTTGGCATGAATTACCGGATCTATTCAGCATTATCGGCATATTTATTATTTTATTTGCCATTTTGCTCTGTAATCCATTTTTGCAGAAAAAGTTACTCTCTCGCTTTAAATAACAAACAAACCTTAATCTAATTTAGGTACTGTATTCGATACTCATTTGGTGAAATGCCTGTCCAGTGACGATAGGCTTTTCTAAAATTAGAGGTATCTGAAAAGCCAATTCTTTCAGCAATTTCGTCTACGGTTAAAGTTGTTTCTCGCAAATATTCATCCGCAAGACGGCGCCGAGTTTCATCTAATAACTCCTGATAAGTCAGACTAAAACTTGCCAAACGCCGATGTAAGGTACGCTTTGACATATGTAACCGTTCAGCCATTTCTTGAGCTGATGGGAAAAGTTCTGTTCCATCCAATAATATTAAACGAATCGTTTTCACCAACTCAGGCTCTTCAAGTTCAGTTGCACCAAGCATCCGTTCACAAAAGGACTTACACATGTCCGCAGTAATCGGGTTGGCATTTGGGCAAGGTACATCGAGCCACTTTAAATCAAAGTGCCATTGCATTACCCCAGCATTAAACTGAACTGGGCAATGAAACACTTTTTCATATTCTTCTGCATAGTCAGGCGCTGGATAGGGCAACAAAAGCTTCTTGGCTTGAAATGGGCCTTCAAGCACCCGTTCAATTAAGGTTTGCATAGAGCTAAACCAAAACTCGCACACCAAAGGCAAAAGCTTACCAAGTGCAATAATATCCTGCCCTTCAAAAATCGCAACATCATCTCGAATATAAAAAGATTTCTTTAAAATAGGCCCTGCAAGCTTAATGTGTCGAATGCCAAGCTCTACCGCTTGTCTAAAATTACGCGAAGAGTAAAGTGCGTAACCATACACCCCAAAATCTGACAGCCGCTGCTTTTGCCCTGCACGCAAACCAATTAAGGGATCGTGAGATAGTTTTTGAATATTTTGAAATAACTGAATTTTTTGGACTTGAGAAATATATAAAGAGGTTTGATTCATCGTATCTAGCGAAATATTTGTACCAGACAGAACTTCTGATATTGAATGGCCTTGCGAACCCATTTCATCGAATAAACTGGTCAAACCTAGCAAATATGTATTCGAACCTAAGGATGTATTATCATAATTTCCTTCAATAACACTATTTGCATTTTTATAAAGATTTTTAGGCATTTAACTCACACCATCCCTAGAGTGACGTGCATAATGGCACTAAACTACCTCTTGTTGTCTCAATTTAACATCGACCATACGACGCTTCAAGCATAAAGTATGATAAGCAAAAGTATGGAAGGAATAATAATGGAACAGTCCACCTTAAAAGAACATAGCGGCTCTGCCACTGAATATATGGAACTTATTTTTTCCAAACAACGTGCCAATTTTGAGGCAGATCCCTACCCGAGTCTTGAGGCACGCCGCACAAAGCTACATCAACTCAAAAAACAAATTATTCGTTATCAAGATGCTTTGGCTGCTGCGATTAATGCTGATTTTAGCTCAAGATCACTTGATGAATCCAAATTACTCGATTTGCTTGGCTCTGTGTTAGAAGCCGATCATGCGATTCATCATTTACGCCGCTGGATGCGTCCAAGTAAACGCCGTACCGAGCTTTTATTTTTATCGAACCGTTTAAGTGTGCAATACCAACCTAAAGGCGTGGTTGGTGTGATTGTTCCTTGGAACTTCCCCGTTTATTTAGCACTTGGCCCACTAATTGCTGCTTTGGCTGCGGGCAATCGAGTCATGATTAAGCTGCCTGAAATTACCCCGAATACCAATGCGATGCTTCGACGCATGCTTGCCGAAGTCTTTAACGAAGATGAAGTAGCCGTGTTTGGTGAAGAAATTACAGACCCAGCAAGATTTACCTCTTTGCCATTTAACCATATTGTATTTACTGGCTCTCCTGCGATTGGCAAAGTCGTCATGCGAGCTGCTGCTGAAAATCTAACGCCTGTTACACTAGAGTTAGGGGGTAAATCACCAGCTATTGTAAGCCGCAACTACCCGCTTGCTGACGCTGCAAAACGTATTACGCATGGTAAAGCAACAAATAGTGGTCAAATCTGTGTAGCACCTGACTATGCGTTGGTTCCAAAAGAAAGTATTGATGAGTTTGTGGATGCAGCAAAATCTAGCTTTATAAAAATGTTTGGTCAAAACATTACAACCAATGAGAATTACACATCGATTGTAAATGACCGTCATTTAAAACGTATTCAAGATATTTTGATCGATGCACAAGAAAAAGGTGCACGCGTTATTCCTTGTGACACTTATAGCTTCGACCAACAAGGCCGTAGAATGCCTGTACAAATTGTGCTGAATTGCACGTCAGACATGCGGATTATGAAAGAAGAACTCTTTGGTCCTATTTTACCTGTGATGGCTTATGATTCTTTAGATGATGCGATTACCTATGTGAAATCGGACGAGCGACCTTTAGCACTTTATTGCTTTACACATAGCTCGGTAGAACGTGATCGTATTTTACGTGAAACTCATTCGGGCGGTGTGACCATCAATGATTGGGGCTGGCATGTAGTTAACCATGATGCTCCTTTCGGTGGTATCGGCAACTCAGGTATGGGGTCATATCATGGCGAAGAAGGTTTCCGTGAACTGTCACATGCAAAAACTGTATTTATACGCCATCGGTTTTTCCCGACTCAGCTTTTCCACCCTCCTTATGGAACATTCCTACAAAAACTAGCGATTCGCTTTTTCTTGAAAAAAGGCGATCCCAATATTAAATAAAGAGTATAGAAAAGCCTCGTTATGAGGCTTTTTTATATAATCAAAGAATTGATTGATGGAATAGAGTTATGGCGAGCAAACCCATTACTTATAAACTAATTCAATTTTTTTAGAACCAAGATCTAGTATGAATAATAGCTATACTGTTCCTATTATAGTAATTAACAAAATGGGACATAATTAAAAAAATAGTCACTATTTTTTACAACAAACGCCCTATTATATTTTTTTTAATTTCATCTTCATCCATATTAAAATCAATATATTTTCCAATTTCTGTAGTCATCGAAACATAGTATCTTAATTGGTCTAATAAGGTACTCTCTGTTTTTTCAACTTTTCTGTCCTCATCTTCATAATACCCCCAAACATAATCATCTTCCTGACTAGTAAATAAATAATAAAATAAAGTTAAATCATTCTCAGAGTGCAAATAAAATATTTTTTCTTCAATAGGATCTTTTGCTCCAGGACAAGACATATAATCTTGATCAGCTTTTTCATTAACTTGGAATAATTCGAAATCTTTAATAGACCAAGATGAACTATACATAGGAAAATTACTTCCCCAAAGCAACCCTCCTGAACATTTCCCCATTTGCAATAAAAAATCTTTAAATTGTCCATGAATATTTAAGTTATACCTTCTTGAAATTTCTCCTATTTCACTTTCCGAATAACCTTGTACTTTCTCAGGGAAAAAAGGAATTTTTGTATAATTAGCTCTACAGCTCGATAATTCTTGTACAAAATCAACCATAATATGATACCTACAATTATAAAAAAACTAAAAAACTATTTTTTAGTAGATCCATGAAATAATGTTAAATTTACTAAAGGCATATCTTTTGTAAATCCACTAGAACTTGAGAATACACAAGCATGGCATAATCCAGCTGGATTTTCCTGTGTATTAGCAGTATTTTGAACAGTCATTGTAACTTTAGTTGGGGTAGCAGAGTAATTATCTTTAATATAACTAAAAAGTTTCATTTCTGCATGGTTATAATTTGTTTTCGGATTTCCACTATTATTAAATCCTATTTGTATAGCAGCAACACTACGCGAATCCTGTGTAATAACTTGATATTTAACTCCATTAACCGATATATTCGTAGGAGCATTTCCATTCCAAGATGTTCCACTAACAGCTATTATATTCTGAATCCCTTGTGCAGTTTGAACCTTTGCAATAGCTATTGATATTGCATCTGATTTAACCTTACTTTTTAGCCAAGCTGGATTATTTGCTATTGCATTTCTGATAGAGTCTGGATTAAGCGATTGATCTTTATTATCATTGAGTAATTTAGATGTATAACGCTGTCCAGCATATTTAGGTTGTGCAACATGAACAACAGGTCCAACTTGTGGAATATAACGTGTAATACCAACAGAAGCGATTTCAGCCAGAGCAACTAAACGGCTTGGATCATTCGTACTCAAGCTTGTGCCTGTGATTAAAGTAATGACCGCGTCACCAACAGTCACTGTATTTCCAATCACTGGCATTGATTTGACTCTATCCAAGCCTCCCGCTATTTGAACACGAGTAGCCTCATTTGCATCTAAATATTGTTTATATTTAGTTTGGCAGGCTGCGGTTGAAATACTATTACAATTTGTTTTTTGCCAAAAATCTATTTTTTCGAAAGTTGAATATAAACTACCAAGATCACGGATATTGGCATCTGCTTTTGAAAGGCTATTAAATTTAGGCCAACTATTAAATTTACTATACTCAGAATTATAAAAAATTTTATTTACTTTATTTAGTTCATTTCGAGTTCGTTCACCTTCAAAAAGATCTTTTATGCCATTAATGCAGGCATTGCTTGTAGCATTTGCACAGTCAGCTCTTAGACGTGTGTCATTTGTTTTACTAATAGTTTCTGCAGCAGCTATCATTGCACCACTACATTTACCCACACTTCCCCCACCTTTAATACAGCCATCATAATTTGTTTTTAAATCTCTATAATTTTTTGAAGTTAAGTAATTATTACTGACTGCTAAAGAAGCTGATGATGCAGCATAACCTGCGTCATAACCAGCTAAACTAGCTAAACTGCCTGATATTAATTTAGAAGTGTTAATGACTTTTTCTTGATATTTATTTATTTCCTCTGCAGTTGCATCTTTATTTGGTTGCTCTATCATTCCTGCAACAATCTCACCAACACCAGCACCAATTGCTCCAGCTTCGCATTGTTTTTGAATAGCTCCAGTTAAGCAACCTGATGCAATATGAGCAATCTTATGTAACAGAGAATCTATAACTGTAGGGTCTTTTATATCTAAACTTAATCCAATATTCTGAGCAAATTCAGCCTGTAAGCTATTACTAAGACCCGCTAAAAGTGATGCTTCAAGATTATCACTCAGGCTACCCCCATTGATTGCGGAATTAATAATAGATGAGCTAGTACTATTAACAAATGCTACATATAAACGGTCATTAAATGCGGTACTAGTTTCCGGTAAGTTAAATTGTACAGATATACTTTTTAACGCGCCCGCTGTAGCAATAGAAGCAACTAAATTACGTATTGATTGGTCACTACCCAATTCTTTTAACGTGGCAGCAACATTTCCTCCATTATTGATTAAGCTGATACTTGCCTGAGTAGAAAGTGAAGTAATTGCAGCTTGAGCCATTGAGGCAGCCACTCCAGTGGTTGAGAAACCAAGTGCTCCTGCGGCAGAAGATCCTGCACCAGCTGTTAAAGCGGTTACAATAATAGTTAATATTGCAGCACCGGCTGGTGTTAAGCCTTGCTGCTTATAGTCCCAATTTTTTTTCGTTAATTCAACAGCCATCCAGTTTACATTTTTATCTTTATTATCAATTAAAGTCTTTAAATACTCATATCCTTTTTCTTTTGATAAAGTATTAATAATATCGACAACTTCTGAGTTTTCTCCTTGTTTAATAGGAACCTGTACAGATAAACTTCCTTCAATTTTAATATTATTAACTGGACCATTAAATTTAGGTAAATTCGCAAGTTCTTCAACTGTACCCTTACTTTCCATACTTTGCCAGAAAGTATTCTTTTTACTATTATCCTGAATATTCGAATATAAGCCCTTAGCTGAAGTAATAACCAATTTTGCATCGGGAGAAGGATTAGGACCATCACCCACCTTAATTGAAACTCCTTCAGTAAAGTTAAACTGTGTACCTTCTAAATATGTGCTTCCACCAGATGAAGAAGCAATATAATGCCCTGTTATTACAGTGGGTATTTGATTATTAACAATCTTTGAACCAACAGAATTTGAATCTCTATATTCAACTCCTAAAAACCCAGCATCTTTTTTAATAGTACTTACTTCATTTATCTGATCTTGAAAAGTGACCATATAAATATCTTTAGCTGCTTTTAATTTCACCTGATCTTTAGGCGCCTGAATTTGTGTACCATATAATGATATATTCCCTCCCAGAGACTCAATATTTATTTTATTTGCTTTCAGTACATCACTTTTACCAATAACTCCCTCTAGTATACTCGTTTCGGTTCTAGTAGATTTTTTTAATCCCCATATCGATTCTTTTGTTGTAGTTTGTTGAGTCTTTGTATAGATATTATCCACATTATGGCGAAAATCTATATTTCCACTTCCAACAATATTAACTGTATCAGCTGCCTTAATATCTGTGCCTTGTAGTATTAAATTTAACCCACTTTGATCATTAGCAATTAAATTAATATTTTTCGCATTAATATTATTTGGCTTAGTAATATCTATTTTTTGATAATAATTTTCATTTTCTTTACCAAGTTCATATTGATCTTTTACATTTGCAAATACAATCGAAGAATCTAACTGGTTTTCCACTAACTCAGCTGTTTTTTTCTTATCTAATTTACCTTTAGCGTATACAGTAAAATCACCAAGCGTGTTTACTTTTGCAGAGTTTATAATTATACCATTATTTGAAATTAAATTAATATTTCCATCGGATTGTAAATCAACCCCTCTATGTAGATATCCTGAAAAATTTAAACCAGAATAATCTATAATCTCATTAACTTGTTTAAAATCTTCAAAATAATAATTAAATCTTTTTTTACCTAAAATAACTGCATATTCAGAAAATAAAAGGTTATATCTATTGTAAAGATTTGTCACACCATATACATTATTAAGATTAATTATTTCTTTTTCTGCATTATTAATTTCATTATTAGCATAATCAATACGCTTTTGCCCAGCTCCTTTACCTGAGAATGCATGTTTAGTCGAATAGATATAACCTCTTAAGTTATTCAGTTTTTTTTCATATTCTGGATTATTTTTTTTAAATAACTCAAATTCACTATAGGGATCACCATAACTCTCAGTAAATTTCTCCATAGCCTTTATATTAAAATCACTTACACTTTCATTTTTAGAATTAAGACTAATATCTCCCTTATTAGCCAAGATTGAAATTCCATTTTTTGACTTTAACCTTGCCGCATTTAAATCAATATAGTCTGCTGAAAGATTAATAGCTCCATTTTCAGAAACAATTTCTTTATTATTCTTCCCCTCATCCAGATCATAATCATGCCTCTTGTTGAGCACTAAACCACCACTTGAATATAAATTTATATCACCATAAGCCTTAATATAATTCAAACCAAAATTCAAGTTATCTTTAGATTGGATGTCAATAGTTCCATTGTATTTTTTCAATACATTATCTCCATCCATAAAACTAGTTTTACTTGAAATTAAATATAAATCTATTTGTTTTTCATCATATCCCTTTAGTGCATTTATTAAAATAGCCCCTCCTTGAACTTTTAAAAGCCCATTAAGCTCAACATTATTACCCAAAAGTGAAATTAAACCCTCAGATTTAAAGCCATTAAATCCAGATATATAGCTATCATCAAATCCTATCCAGCTATAACCACTTTTAACAATCAACTTATCTTTAGCTTGAATGTTTACATGTCCACCAGAGTTTATTTTACCTGCATTAAAATAAACACTACCATTAGAAAATAAATTTATATTATTTTTTGTATTATAATTACCAGCACTTACTTTCAACGTATTTCCAGAAAGCATTAATATATTATTAGCCTCAAATTTATTTATATTATTACTTAATTTACGGTTACCTCCCCCTGCACCATACCCACCACTATACCCACCACCATAATATTCATAAACATTATAATACCTATAAACATCAACATCTATATTTTCTCCCCCAACAAAAATACCACCAAAACTTGACTTAAAATCAACTCCATTTAAATAAACATCATGGTTAGAATAAATATTTAAATCCCTATAAGTATTAATATGATTTTCACTCACCTCCTCATTAAATAACCCTATATCCACTCCTTTTGAATCCAAAATTTTTTTTTCCATTACCTTTGAATCAATTTTAATATTTCCATTAGATTTTAAATAAATCCCTCCTAGATTTGATGTTAAATTTAGCGTATTTGCCTTAACATCACCACCAGTTGAAATAATACCAACATCACCATCCAAATTTAACTTAAGACCTTCTCCAAGATTAATATTACCTTTTGATTCAAAATTGGCACCTCCTTTTGAGTTAAAGGTAAAATTTTCACCTAATTCCAAACTTCCACCTGATCCAACTTTAATATTTTGTTTTTTCAAATTATCTTTACTTTGTGAAAAATCAATTTTATTAATAGATAGATCTCCATGACTATAAAAATTATAATCTCCTTCTGCTTTAACAATAGAATCACTAATTAATAATTTTTTATTTACACTACCATTTTGAAGATTAATATTTTGACCAGAGGTCAATTCACTTCCCTCTAAACTTAAACCACTACCTAATATACTTATACTTTTCCCTGATTTAATATTGTTGTTTTTTTTAATTAAAATACTTTCCTTACCTACAATATTAACATCAGCTTTCCCATCAACTGTTGCATTACCTTCTAAATTAACATTATTAGCATTTAAGTAAATTCCACCATCTACCGCTGAATTTTTTAATTGTATTTCATTTTTTAAGTTAATATTTCCATTTGCAGCTAAAATTAATGCCGTATTATTACCCTCATCAATTTTAACTTCTTTTGCAGTAATATTTAAATCATTAGCTGAATCTAAATTAATTATCCCCTTACCAGAGATTGTTCCACTATTATTAATATCACCCGCTGCACCAGTACCCGTTGTTTGTATGTTCACTAAACCTTGAGTTTTACTGGTCGAACTGATTGTGCCACTGTGCTCAATTTTTCCGGCACTGGTAATCACCAGATTGTTTACTGCCTGAATTGTCCCTGCGTTAGTCACGCCCAAACCTTTTTCAGTTCCCATCAAGTAAATATTATTGGCATACATCCCACCCAGCGCTTTAACATCTACCGCCAATGTCGGTGCGGTTCCAGTACCTGTTTTAGCAGTAACATCCTGTAGGTCTGCACTGACATTATTCGCCCCGGCAATGACCTGAATATCATTTTTAGCACGTAGTTCAGCACTGAGTTCTAATGCACGCGCATAGAGGTCTACATAATTTGCATCGTTATTATTTCCCCCTAAGCCAAATTTAGAATTCGGGTTTGCTGAGACCGTAATTTTTCCTTGGTCAACCGTAAACTGCTTGATACTGCCATCAGCATTTAACTGAGGTTTACCTGTGGTGAAAATTGCCTTGTTGGCATTAATAAAGCCGCCACCTTTAATACTAATACCAGACGGGTTGGCAATAATCACATCTGCCATTTGCCCTGCAACTTCCAAGTTCCCTTCAAAGCGTGAAGCGGCTGATGAATTGACTTCATTTAAAATAACTCGTGCTTCACCTGTAGCTAAAAACGGGTTGGCTGCAACGTTTCCTACTGTTTGTGTCGTAGCCCCTTGGCGGCTGTTATTCAGGACGGCACCTTCAGCCAGTACATCAAACTGTTTATAAATATTATGGGATATCCCATTTTTGGGAGTTTGAATATTGACGACAGGAACGACTGTACCAGCCGAGTTCTTACCAGCACCAATCACTGCTCTATTCGCAGCATTTGCTGCACTATCCGCCACAATACCCGCATAGACAGGTGCTAAAGGCATCCACAAACTTATACTGGCAACCAATGCTTTCACTTGCCAGAGTTGGTGAAATGCCTGAGATTCAGTGTTATTAATATTGCTCTGGCTACTTGCTTCACTTTGGCCTGATGCCTTGGTTTGGCTTCGTACATTTTCGGCCACCACCACAAACATTTGACGTGCTTTGCTATAAATAATGCGATAACTATTCTTGTTCATGAATTAAGTCTTTTCTAAAGTAAATTAATAAGAAAGGTTGATACTAAAACCGGTAACCCAGTCTTTTTTTATGCTGTCAGGTGCAATTAGCCCCCGACCTGTAAAGGCATCCAGATAAAAACTATCTTGATAGGTGCGTAGCCCTAAAACACTGCCGAGTAAATAACGCTGACCGGGTATGCTATTGCGCCCATTGACCCAGCCTTGATCGACCGCCATGTAAAACTGGGTATTTGGAATTGGTGTATTCAAGCTGATTTCTTGCTGTACATACTGCCCGTTATCGCCAGAAAGCATGAGCTCACCATCAAAACCACGCACGCTATAGCGACCACCAATATAAAAGCGGTCATTCGGTACTAGAATTTTCGGTGCATATTGTCCACGCCAGTTAAGGCGATATTGAGCCGGTTTTTCGAGCAAAAGGAATGGTGTGCTAAAACGTAAATCGGCACTTAAAAGTGGCGCACGGGAGTAACCTTCAACAGGAAGATGTTTTCCCTCAATATTGGTAATATTTTCTTCTGGTGCAGTTCGGGCACCTACTCCCATCCCACGACGGTAATCGATGCTGCCGTCTAATATTGCATTTCCTAAATATTGACGATGCTGAAACCCTAAATTCCAGCCTGAAGTCCTACGGTGTAAGACATTAATCTCAACATCATCAATAAAACTTTGGCTTTCCTTATGATAAAGTTTTCCATACAGACTAGTTTTATGCTGCCCGCTACGGCTAATCACACGAGACAAATTCAGGTTGGCTTGTTGGCTGTTACCATGATAAAGCAGTGGACCATTCGCACCTAAGACTGTTTGCTTATATTGATAGTCATTGTAGCTAAGACCTAAATCATAATAACCAACAGGTAATTGATAACTAACAAAATAACTTCGGTTTAAGTCTTCATGAAAGTCATCTAATGAGTGACTCACGTTTAACGATAAAATATCATTTAAATGAAACGGGTTATTGACGCCTAACCCGATGTTTCCCATATAGGTACCAGTATCCTGATTACCCGAATCATCTACACTTAAATTGAAATTAACTTTTTGTAGTGGCTGAAGTTTGAGTATTAAATCGCTATAGCCCGTTAATTCTTTATCTTGAGCACTTGCAGGCGCAATTTGCATATCTACCGCATAGACACGTTTGAGATTTTCCAACCCCTGATCGAGCCTTTTTAGATTTACAATGTCACCTGCTTTAAATGGCAAGCCTGTCTTAAGTTGTAATGAAGAAATTTTACCTTCCTGAATTATGATTTTATTCAGGCGGCCGATTTGCACACTCAGGTTTAAATTACCCTGATTTAAGTCTTGCGGACTCACGACAATTTGACTGGTAATAAAACCCTTTTTTAAAAGTTCGTTTTGGGCATAGTTCACGATGTTATGTAAACTTTGGGTTCCAATACATTTACCCAAAACATTCTGTGGGTGTTTTTTTATAGCCTTAACCACAAAGTTAAATTGCTGTAGTTCAGACTCTGACTGGTCATTTAAAGGAATAAGACTAATTTTTTTAACCGTTATACATGGACTCTCTTCAACAACCAGATGCTTAAAATCCTGTAATGGCTTGGTGTTTTGGTAAGGAGTTTGCTGAGCAAGCTGGTCTTGTATTTGTTGGTTAAGCTCTTTTAAACGCTGATCTTGAAGCACCTGACTCGGTAAAGAAACATCTTCAATCGCATAGACATATTGATGAAAACCCGCAAAAAGAATAAGGGAAGTAGTTATAAAATTTCTAGTTAACATCTCATATACAGAATTGTACGTATAGTCACACTATTTTACATAAACACAATATATATCTCAATATTTAAGAGAATAAAAAAAGCTAGGCACTCACCTAGCTTTAATATAAAAATAACTATACTCGACTTAAATATAATCAACCTTTTGTGCTTTTAAAATATCAAGCTGCAACATCTTTTTCTTTTTATATTTATAGGCAACAAATAAACCTATAAACCATACTGGTGAAAACTCTAAAGCAATCAGCGTATCATGATCTAAAGCTAAAATTACAATAGTGAAGACTAAAAACAACATCGTCATCCATGCCATGAATAAACCACCTGGCATTTTATATTTTGACTGGATATGTAATTCAGGACTTTTCTTACGATAATAAATATACGAAAGCACAATCAGCATGAATGTAAAAATACATAAAATTGAAGTAAGTGCTGAAATAATCGTAAATGCCGTCATAACATTTGGAACAATAAACAAAATGGATGTTCCAAGCGTTACACAGGCCATTGAAAATACGAGGCCTCTAATTGGAACCTTTCTTTTAGACAGCTTACTAAAGCTTTTAGGCGCATCGTTGTCTAATGCTAAGCCATATAACATACGACTGGTCGCAAATATTCCACTATTTGCAGAAGATAGCGCCGAAGTCGCAACAACAAAGTTGATTAAACCTGCCGCAATTGGTAACCCTACCAATGTAAACATTTCTACAAATGGGCTTTTTTCTGGTGAAACCTTAGCCCAAGATGTGACCGCAATAATACAAACCAATGCGCCCACATAAAATAATAAAATACGTAAAGGAATAGAGTTAATTGCTTTTGGAAGTGAGGTATGCGGGTCTTTGGTTTCAGCAGCTGTTGTACCAACCAGCTCAATACCAACAAACGCAAATATGGCAATTTGGAAACCAGCTAAGAAACCTGTTACACCATAAGGAAACATGGATTGTGTTTCAAACAAATGGCTCATTGAGGCCTTAACCCCATTTGGTGAAGTAAATCCGGTACTAATTAAATAAATACCAGCCAAAATAAACAGAATAATTGCAGTAATTTTGATGAGTGAGAACCAAAACTCAAGTTCACCGAACAATCGCACAGCCACAAAGTTGAGTATGGTTAAGACGGCCAATGAAGTAAATGCAGGAATCCAAACGGGTAAATCAGGATACCAAAACTGCATGTACCCTCCGATCACAATCACGTCTGCAATCGCAGTAATAATCCAGTTACACCAGTAGGACCAACCAAGGAAAAACCCTGCCCACGGACCAAGATAAGCTGTTGCAAAATCGGCGAATGTTTTAAAATTAGTGTTCGCAAGCAACAATTCACCCATTGCCCGCATCACGAAGAAAAAGAAGAAACCAATGATTAAATAGGTTAAAACAATTGAAGTACCCGAAACACTTAATGTTTTCCCGGAACCCATAAATAATCCAGTACCAATTGCACCACCAATTGCGATCATCTGAATATGACGATTGGTTAATGAGCGCTGCAATTTCTCTTCTTCTTGTTCAGTCATATGTTGACTACCAAGAAGATCTCCTTCCAGGAACTGCTTTCCGTTATTCTTACTCATGTAATATTTACTCCAATTTATAGCAACCGTCGTAAATGCTTTAATAATAAATAAACTATATGATTATTAATTTAGTCCATTAAATCATGTTAAAAATATTATTAAACCACTTAAAACCTTATAAATTCCTTTTTAAAAGCTATTACCTATAACAATAAAAATTAATCATCAATCCTTTCCTTCATTATTATATTAGCCTGCTTTTCTCAATATAATTTCAATAAACAATTAAAATATATAAATTAATTAAATATTTTATTTACTTACTCTTTATATAGAAAAACAGGCTAATTAATTCCAGCTCAGTGAGCAAGATTGTATTTATCCATATACCCATCTTGCGCTAGCGATAATATAGTATTCCTTCTTAAATTTGGTGAAATGTATAGTAATTTCTGTTTAATTAACAGCCATTCGAAAATCTTCAGTCGCTTTGAGTTTATTGACCACTTCTGGACTCGAAACTTGTTTAACTTGAACACTTAGCACCCGAACTAAAGAGCCATTTTCAACATTCAATTGTTTTGCTTGTTCTTTTGTTAACTGCAATATATTTTGATGCGGTTTGCTATAGACAAGAATCGAGCGATAATTTTCATAGTCATCATTGGCCACAATATAAGCGTCATCACCTACCGCAATATTTTCAGGTTGTTCAATTTGGATCGCTACAGACTGACTTTCTTTAATTGCCCGTAAATTTTCGATATCGGCCTGCAATGTCGCCCCACCATCAAAAATATCGACATAGCCTTTATAGCGTAGTCCCTCTTCAAGCAAGAGGTTGTAGGCTGGTCGAGTATTTGGGTGAACAATGCCAATCGCGGCTTTCGCATCATCAGGTAACATATCGACATAGAGTGGATGTCTTGGCATTAGCTCAGCAATAAAAGCCTTTTGCCCGACTCCACTCAAATAATCGGCTTTGGTAAATTCAATATTAAAAAACTTATGACCTACCGCATTCCAAAATGGTGATTGTCCATTTGCATCAGAGTATCCACGCATTTCAGCAACAATCGTTTCTTCAAAATATTGGCGAAATGCTGACAGAAACAAGAAGCGAACTTTAGATAAAAATTTGCCATTTTTATTTAAGCGATAGTCAGGATCTAAAAATAAAGTACAAAGCTCACTACAGTTAGTATGGTCATTACTCAAATATAAAGTAGGTAAAGCGTTATAAACACTTAAGGGTTCAGATGCATGAACTTGGGTTCCTACATGAAAGTTGTACCAAGGCTCTTTTAAACCAAGTGCAACTTCAATTCCGCAAACGCCGACAACTTTATTGAGTTCAGTATCTTCTAGAACAAATAAGTAAACCTGATCTGCCTTTGGAAGTTCGCCTGCGACTGTCTTACACGCCCGCTCAATACGAGCAGCAAGTTTTTCCATATTGGGCTGCAAAGATGTCAAACCAAAACCCGCTTTTTGCGCCAACAGGTAAAGGTCATTAACATCTTTAGGTTCGATGTAACGGATAATCATCATGCTGCTTGTACATCCTTTTGAATTTCTACAAAGCGAGCAAGCGCACGTTCAAAGCGTTTTAGACCTTCATCAATATCAGCAAATGGAATAATTAAAGAAGGTGTAAAACGTACAACATTCGGACCTGCAATAAGACTCAGTAAACCTTCTTCACCTGCAAGGTTATTAATGTCTTTTGCTTTACCAGCAAACTCTTCTTTTAACGCGCAACCTATCAGTAACCCTTCACCACGAATCGTTTCAAAGATTTCATATTTTTCATTTAATTGATTTAAAGCGTTTTTATAGTAATCATGACGTTCTTTCACACCTTCAAGCACTTCAGGCGTATTAATAAATTCAAATACTGCACCTGCAACCGCACTTGCTAACGGGTTACCGCCATAAGTCGTACCATGTGTACCCACTGAAAAATGTGGAGCAAATTTATCAATTGTTAGCATTGCACCCACAGGGAAACCACCGCCTAACGCTTTTGCAGTCGTTAACACATCTGGAATAACGCCAGAGTTCATGTAGGCATACAGTGCGCCTGTACGGCCTACACCAGTTTGTACTTCATCAAAAATCAGTAAGGCACCAAACTCATCACACAGTGCACGTAAACCTTTTAAAAATTCGATGTCCGCAGGAATAACGCCGCCTTCACCTTGGATCGGTTCAACAATGACTGCACATGTTTGCTCATTAATCACCGCTTTTGCAGCTTCTAAATCATTAAAGGCAACATGGTTGATACCGTTTGGAAGTGGTGCAAAGTCTTGTGAATATTTAGGTTGACCACCCGCTGAAACGGTAAATAAGGTACGGCCATGGAAAGCATTATTAAATGCCACAATGCCACTTTTGCCAGCAACGCCGCTGTCTAGACCAACTTTACGAGCCAGTTTTAAAGCAGCTTCGTTCGCTTCAGCACCTGAATTACAGAAGAAAACCTTGTCTGCAAATGTATTATCGGTGAGTTGTTTTGCAAGGCGTAGAACGGGTTCATTGGTATAACCGTTACCTACATGCCAAAGTTTTGTTGCTTGTTCTGTTAAAGCATTTACTGCCACTCGATGCGCATGACCTAATGCGTTTACTGCAATCCCGCCTGCAAAATCAATATATTCTTTATTTTCTTGATCCCAAATACGTGAACCTTCGCCATGTACCGGAATGAAATTTGCCGGTGCAAAAACTGGAACCATCCACTCGTTAAAGTCACTACGTGAAACTGCAAAATTATTCATTTTATCTAGTCCATTAAATTAAAATTATGAGGGTTAGCTGATGACCCTATTATTCAAAATCAAATTGATTCACAAAATTTGTAATTCAGTAAAAAATGAATTATTTTTTACCAATTTGATAATTGACAATTACAATATGGATAACATTGATCAAATTATTTTAGGTTTACTTAAAGATAACGCACGGATGTCTGTTACCGAGTTAGCCGAAAAAGTTCACGTTTCAAGAGCAACGGTAAAAAAGAGAATCGAATATTTGGAGTCTTCGGGCATCATTACTGGATATACAGTACGGTTTAAACCCAATGCTGAACGCAACGTCATCCGTGCATGGATGAGCATTATGGTTGAAGGGACCAAAGCGCAATCTGTGATTAAAGAACTACGCCTAGAAAGTGCCGTTGAATGTTTGCATAAAACCAATGGCAAATGGGATATTTTGGTCGAGCTACGCTCTGACACCTTAGAAAACTTCGACAAAGTTTTAGAGAGAATCAGGAATATTTCAGGTATTTATAACAGTGAAACTAGCATTCTTCTTGCTAGTCATAAGACCTAATCATTCACTTTAATTTCAACAAATAAGAACTCGAAATTGATGAGCTAAGCACAAGGTCTGGCTCATCAAGCTGCTCTCGATGAGAAAAATTCTGCTCTTATCTTTCCTCAAATCTACTGAACTACGACGATAATCAACCTCTCCTAAAAATCTTCACAAATTTTTAATTTTTTTTAAATAATCAAATCAAAAACTTAAAATCCAATCTGAAGTAAATTCCAACTTTTTCCACTCACTCCCCTCATCAAAGCATTTGACAGAAAATTTAAAACATAATACATATAGTATTATATGTTATATGTTAAAACCTAAGGACAAGGTACAAAAAATGGCTAAAACTCAACTACAACACTTTATTAACGGCGAATATGTTGCTAGCAAAGGAAATGATTATTTCGACTTGGTAAGCCCAGTGACTGGTGAAGTTTATGCACAATCACCGAATGCAACCGAGGCCGAAGTTGATGCAGCTTATGCTGCTGCAAAAGAAGCATTCAAAATTTGGGGACGCAGCACACCTTCAACTCGTCAAAAAGCATTATTGAATTTGGCAGATGCTATTGAAGCAAATGCTGATCGTTTAATTGAGGCACAAAGTCGTAATACGGGTCAGTTAAAACACTTAATTGCATCTGAAGAAGTGGGTGCATCAGCAGATCAGGTTCGTTTCTTTGCAGGTGCTGCTCGCCTACTCAATGGCACTGCTTCAGGTGAATATTTAGAAGGTTTAACCTCTTCTATTCGCCGCGAACCTGTCGGTGTAGTTGGGCAAGTTACACCTTGGAACTATCCACTCATGATGGCTGTTTGGAAAATTGCTCCTGCTTTGGCTGCGGGTAACACAGTGGTACTTAAACCAAGTGATACAACTCCTGAAAGTACGCTTTTACTGGCAGAAATTGCTGCACCATTTTTCCCTAAAGGCGCATTTAACGTAGTGTTAGGCCAAGCGCAGGTCGGTTCAAAAGTTGTATCCCATAAAACACCAGCACTTGTTTCTATTACAGGTTCGGTTCGTGCTGGATTACAGGTTGCAGCTTCTGCCGCTGCAAATTTAGCAAAAGCTCACCTTGAGCTTGGTGGTAAAGCACCTGTCGTGGTTTTTGAAGATGCCGACATCGATAAAGCCGTTGAAATGATTGCTTTAACAGGCTATTTCAACGCAGGCCAAGACTGTACTGCGGCAACACGTGTGATTGTGTCTGAAGCTGTTCATGATGAGTTTTTAGGCAAACTCGTTGAAGCTGCAAAGAATACCCGTTTTGGTGAACCCGATGATCAAGATGCGCTTTATGGTCCACTCAACAATTCTAATCAATTAAAGAATGTTAAAGCCTTTATTGACAACTTACCTGCTCACGCCAAAGTTGAAACAGGCGGAAAACAGGCAGACCGTCCAGGCTTCTATTTTGAACCAACTGTTATTAGTGGTTTAAAACAACACGATGAAGCCATTCAAAATGAAATTTTTGGACCAGTGATTACCGTTCAAAAATTTACAGATGAAAATGATGCGATTGAAAAAGCCAACGATGTTGAATATGGCCTAGCTTCAAGTGTTTGGACCAAAGATCACGCCCGCGCAACTCGTCTGTCACGTGAACTCGATTTCGGTACAGTTTGGATTAACACTCATATTCCTTTAACCGCAGAAATGCCACACGGCGGTTTCAAAAAGTCAGGTTATGGTAAAGATTTATCTGGCTACGGTTTTGAAGAATATACCCGCGTTAAACATGTGATGAGTTCAAACGAATAATAAAAATGAACTTTGAAAGGAGATCAAAATGAATAAACAAGAAATGAAAGACTTGGTGACTAAAGCCCATCACGAGCTATTTAATTTGCACGACACCACTGCTCTGGATCGTTATTTTTCTGAAGACTTTATAGAGCACTCACCACTCGTTGCAAATGGCATTTCGGGCCTTCGCCAATTGGTAGAAGACTGTCCTGACATGCAACACGAAGCTGTGCGTGTATTGGCAGATGGTGACTTGGTTGCAATTCATGGCCGCTTTCAAGGATTAGATGAAAACCCATTAGTTGGTTTTGATATTTACCGAGTGAAAGATGGCAAAATTGTGGAACATTGGGATGGGCTAGTCACTGAAGCAGCGCCAAATGTGAGTGGTAGAACCCAATTAGATGGTCCAACTGAAATCGTGACTCACCATGATTCGGAGAAAAATCGTGAGATTGTGACCTCTTTCTTTAAGAAGTCATTAATTGATGGCAATTACGAGGCATTTAAAGAATACACCCACGACGATCAGTTCATTCAACATAGCCCAGACATTGGCGATGGTGTTAAGGCAGTGATTGATTTTTTGAACAATATCCGTAATGAAGGACAAGGTTTGGTATACTCCAAAACTCATCGCTCCATTGCTGATGGTCAATTTGTATTGACACATTCCGAAGGAAGTATTGCCGGAAATCGACATGCCTATTTTGAATTATGGCGTGTAGATAATGGCAAAATTGTTGAACTTTGGGATGCAATACCAGCCGTGCCTGAAGATGAACAGGCCGTCCATCAATATGGCGTGTTTTAATCATTTATCCGTTTCATTAAGCTAAGTCACTGACTTAGCTTTTAGAGAATTCGCCATGTCAGCATATACGATAATTTTTGCACCTATCGCTCAGGCAACTCGCTCGGAACAAGTTGTTGAACGCTTGGAAAATGCAATTATCTCTGGATTGCTCAAAAGCAATGAACAACTTCCTAACGAGGCGGATCTAGCTCGCTTAATGGGAGTGTCACCCATTACCGTTCGTGAAGCTTTAAATACTTTACGCGTAAAGGGTCTGATTGATACACGACGCGGACGAAACGGCGGAAGCTTTGTTTGTGAGTTACCTTCCGATTTACTCTTAAACAAGCATCCTCTACGTCAAGCTTCAAATGAATATCTAGCTGATTTAGGCGAGTTTCATAGTGCAATTTTAAGCCATGGTGCATATTTGGCAGCACAAAGAACCACTGAATATGAACTGAACAAAATCAAAGAGCTGATTGAACAATTTGAACAGGCCGTTGAAGCAGACACACGTGCCCAACTTGATTTACGTTGCTTGTTAACACTCACCTCTTTTGCTCAATCAGCTCGTCTAGCAAATCAAGAGTTGACTATACAAGCCGAATGGGCGCCGCTCATTGCTGTGCTTTACCAAGATGATCAATTTCATCAACTGGTCGTCGCTCAATACCACCAACTATTATCATCTTTTGTTCAAGCCAATGAAGATGATGCTGTTATTCAAGCACGAAAAATTATTTCGATGCTAACGGATCAAATGCTTCGATATAAGTTATCTATCGAATAAAAATAATAAAACAGAGCGCTTATCAAATATCGAGTGAGAAATACGGAATTTTAGGAGTTATAGGAATGACCCAACATTTAGATATAGAAGAGCTTCAAAATTTGTTAAAGACGGTGGTTGAGGAAACGACAGCCATTACAGAAAAACTGGCAGCTAAAGCGAGCAAAATACTATCCAAACATGAACCTGAAAAAACAAAAGACATTAAGCTTTCAGGTTCAGAACGTTCAGCTTTGCAAAAGGAAATTAAAAAGGCCTTACAGGAAAGCCATTACAGTCAAGGTATCGGCTTTGCAAGTTATAGCCCAGCAACACAAGAAGAACAAGATTATTGGACACTCGAATGGTGGTATAAAAAAGAAGATCAGTTACAACAAGCCAAACTTGAAAACTATCAAAATGCTCAGCGCTTTTTAGATTTTCGCTCTTTTGAATGGTTCCATAAACCTGCTCAAAATAAAAGTCCGTGCATCCATGGACCATATGTCGACTATATCTGCAATGGTGCATATACCATCACCCTTGCCCATCCGGTCATGATTCGTGATCAATTTATCGGTGTAATTGCCACCGACATTTTAGTTTCAGCACTCGAAAAACTACTGATGCCGAAACTTAAAAATATCAAACAAAAAGCAATCGTGATCAACGATTCCTCTCGTGTGATTACTTCAAATGACATCACCATCAGAACAGGCACATTATTTAAAGGCCAAAGCCCACAGCAGGTTCTGTCACGACCGTGTCAATCTTTTCAACTGGTCGTGATCTAGAGTGAAGTCAAAAAATATAAATATTTGACTTTGCTTTAGGGCATCACCAAGGCGAAATAGCCCTTAGCTTTTGTACAAACTTTCTTCAAACAGACGTGTTTATTCAGGTCTAGGGGAAGTTTTGGCTCAAAAATAGCATCGCTTTTCCGGATGAAAAGCAAAACAACGAAATTTGAGGTTGAAATGACATGGAAAATAAAACGTCTTCCTTAAAAAAACTGTCTCTTTGGCAAGTCACAATTATCGGTATTGCCTACATGACTCCCATGACGGTGTTTGATACTTTCGGTATTGTCTCTGGCATTACCAATGGACATGTGCCACTCGCATATTTACTCGCACTTGGCGCCATGTTACTCACCGCTTGGAGCTATGCAAGATTCAGCAAAAATTCAGAAAAATCAGGCTCGGCCTATAGCTATACCGCTGAAAGTTTAGGTCCTAAAAGTGGCTTTTTTGTCGGTTGGTGTTCCCTACTCGACTATCTGTTATTACCCCTCATTAATGTTTTGCTAGCTGCAATTTATCTCACAGCCCTTATTCCAAGTTTGCCTTATTGGTTTTGGGTGTTTGTGTCGGCAGGTCTAGTCACTTTAGTGAATTGTTTCCGCATTCGGTTACTCGCTAATTTAAGTCTCGTGTTTGTATTTGCACCCATCATTCTCATGGTCATTTTTGTTTATTTAGTGATTCAGGGTATTGGCTCTACTCAAGGTTATGAGCATGTGCTTACATTAGCCCCACTCTGGCATGAGCACCAATCTATACTACCACTCGTTGCGGGTGCCTCAGTTTTGTGCTTTTCATTTTTAGGCTTTGATGCTGTTACCACGCTCTCAAATGAAACCAAACAACCCACCAAAAATATTCCCCGAGCAGTCATGTTAACAACTCTCGCTGGCGGACTTATTTTCTTTACAGCCGCTTGGTTTATTCAGCTTTATTTTCCAAATAATCTACGCTTTCAGCACCCTACTGAAGCACTACCTGAAATTGTGCTTTATGTCGGTGGTGCATTCTTCCAATCCGTATTCTTATGCGGACAAATTATGAACACTGTCGCCTCTGGTCTTGCCTCTCATGCCAGCGCTTCGCGTTTACTGTATATAATGGGCACCGATAATATTTTCCCTAAAAAGTATTTTGGGACAATTCACATCTCCTTAGGTACACCATTTTTTTCGGTTTTATTTGTTGGTCTTATTTCAATGTCCGCGGTTTTTCTAGATTTAGCACAAGTCGTAAGCCTGATCAGCTTTGGTGCGCTAGTCGCTTTTACAGCCGTAAATTTCTCAGTTTTTATGAAATTTTATATTAAAGATAAACAGCGCTCAGGGTTTAAAAATAAATTTCTAAACCTCTTTTTACCGCTTTTATCCGTCATCAGCATTATTTGCCTGTGGCTTAACCTTGATTCATCTTCACTCACTTTCGGATGTTTCTGGTTATCGTTAGGCATTCTTTTATTTATCTATAAAACGATTAAAAAACAAAGTATTGCGATTAGTAATGCTTATTAATTTTTAAGGAACTTCGTCATGAATATTATTTCTAAACCTCAACTTTTAAAAGACGTGCAATATAAACCAAGTAAATCTCTACAAGTGGGCAAAGAGTGGAGCTGGTTAAATCCAAAACATGCAAAATTTGACTCAACCACTGTAGAAGGCACATCGGTAGATAACCCAGCAAACTACTATGAAAGCTCGCTTTCTGATTGGCATACATTTGACAGTTTACAAGCTGATATTGAATGCGATGTGGTGGTTATTGGCGGTGGTTTATTAGGTTCATCAAGTGCATTACATTTAGCTGAACAAGGCATAGATACGGTCTTATTAGAAAAAAATCGCATTGGTAGTGCAGCTTCCGGCAGAAATGGCGGACAACTTACCCCTGGTTTAGCTCGCTGGGAAGCTCAAGAAATGGCCGATCGCTTAAGCTACGAAGATGCAAAAAAACTCTGGCATTTTACTTCTACAGAAGCCATGCAACTTATTGATGACATCTCAGAAAAATACCAACTTAACTTTGATCGAAAATACGGTCACATTACTGCCGCTGTTCATGAAGGACATTTAGTTGGTTTAACACAAGGCGCCGATGCCCGAAAATATTTAGGTGAAGACCATACGCGCATTGTAGGTAAACACGAACTCATGGACTATATTAAGTCGGACTACTATACAGGTGGTTTAATTGATGAGTTAGGGGGACAAATTCATCCTTTAGCTTTAAACCGTGGCTTAATTTATGGCTTTTGCCAAAATGGCGGTACTGTTTATGAAGAAACAGAAGTCATTTCAATAGAAGAAAAAGCAGATGGTATTTATGTTCAAACAGCAAATGCTGTCGTAAAAGCTAAAAAGTCTGTGGTGTTAGCAGTACACCATGCTTCATTTAAACTTTTATCAGAGCAAAGCAATACTACTATTCCGTTTTATACCTATGTTGCGACGACTGCCCCACTAGAGCTTGATACAAAAGAGCTTTTGCCATTTGGGCATCCCGTTTATGACACTCAGTTCCAAATTGATTACTACCGTCCTGTGTTTAACAACCGTTTACTGTTTGGTGGCCAAGGCACAGGAACATGTTGGGGACCAGAGAAAACTTTAAATTATCTAGAACATCGAATTCATACGGTTTTCCCTCAAATTAAAAATCTAGAGATGGATTTTGTCTGGAGTGGAACGACTGATTTAACTGTAAATGGTGCAGTCGATAGCCGTAAGTTTGGCAATAAATTCCCGATTTATGCTGTTCACGGCTGGAGTGGTCACGGCGTTGCACAGACGGTACGCATTGGTAAAGCGATTGCAAATGACTTTATTGGGCAATCTAATGACTTTGAAATGTTATCTAAAATTGACCATCAAAATATTATGTTTGGTCGTACCCTTGCTCCCGTTGTTATTCCACTCGCAAAAAGTATGTATGGCATCGGCGCAATGATTAACCCGGGCAAAATGGTGTCTTTCTAATTTATAGAACCACTAATTTTCAAAAAAGGATTCGTATAGCTTTGTACGGATCCTTTTTAGGTATTAATTAGGCTTAGTTAAATAGGAATAGGTTTATTTAGGGTTCAACTTGTTTATCCACATGATTCATTAATACTTCTATAAGCTCATCTTGCTTACCGTCAGCTACTGGAATGAGATATACTTTTCTGTCACTAGCAATACCTATACAATTAAAATACTCCTTTTTAAAACCATTCCAGTGACCAATACAATATTGATCAGCAATAATATTAAACTTATTAAATTTAACAGTTTTTATCCCACAAACTTTCAATATCAAATAATCTTTTCTGAAATAGAATCTAAAAATAGTATAACGATAATACTTAAAAAATTTTCCAAATAAATAAAATAGTCCCAACACACCTATAGAAACAGGATATAAATAATACAATGACATATTAATACCAAATAAATCTATTGCCCACTTATCTGATTCAAAAGGAGCAGCCCCAATATAAAAATACCAAATAAAAGGAATATAATACCCAAAATTTCACCAATTATGAGTTTGGTACAATCAGAATTTATAAGGTGTTAATATTTATATAGTTCTTTATAATTAATTTTCTACAACCTTTATTCCCTTATTCAACTTTATTCTTTTACGAAATATAAATTTCTCTTGTTAATACTTTTAGAAATACACTATCTCACCAAACTTCATAGATAAAAGTATATTCAGTTTTAACACTCATTTTTACACCGTTACTCTCTTAAAAGACTTAAGTAGAACTTTGTCTTTTCACTCATCAACTTCTATTTTATTTGTATATCTAATAATTGTCTTTAATCATTTCAAATATTCGTAGTTTCCTATATTTGCAATTCATCACCATTTTTCTGATTAGGCTAATGATGCGCAATCCATTACAATAGCATCAGCTTTTTTATTCAGCGCATATATTTTGAGCAACTCATCTTCCCAATTAAAACGCGGACTTAAAAATCGCCACATCCAGCTAATCGCTATGGGTGGTGCTGTCGGGACAGGTTTATTTTTAGGCTCTGCACAAGTCATCCAGTCTGCTGGCCCTTCTATTATTTTAGGTTATGCCATTGTCGGTTTGGTCGCATTTTTAATTATGCGCCAAATGGGTGAAATGATCGTAGAAGAACCTGTGGTCGGTTCCTTTAGTTACTTTGCACAAAAATACTGGGGAAGATTCCCTGGTTTTTTATCGGGCTGGAACTATTGGGTGGTTTACATTCTGGTCGCAATGACCGAGCTGACAGCAGTTGCTAAATATGTGCATTACTGGTGGCCTCATATTCCTGCTTGGATATCAGCCTTATTTTTCTTTGTTTTGGTTACATGTTTGAACTTAGGCAACGTTAAATTTTACGGTGAATCTGAGTTTTGGTTAGCCATTATTAAAGTCGCGGCAGTCATTGCCATGATCGTGTTTGGCTTATATTTATTGCTCACCGCAGGTAGCGATTCTATCGCTACCTTTTCAAACCTATGGCAGCATGGCGGATTTTTCCCGCATGGATTCTCTGGCCTGTTTTATATGCTTGCCTTCTTAATGTTTGCTTTTGGCGGTATTGAACTGATTGGGATGACTGCTGCTGAAGCCGAAAATCCAGAAAAAAGCATTCCACAAGCCATTAACCAAGTCATCTTTCGAATCTTGGTTTTCTATGTAGCTTCGCTTGCCATCATCATGTCGCTCATTCCGTGGAATCAGCTTGACCTTGGTGGTTTAGATAAAAGTCCATTTGTGATGATTTTTAGTCAGCTTGGGATTGGCTGGGCAGCGCATTTGCTTAACTTTATTATTTTAACGGCTGCACTGTCTGTTTATAACAGCGGTATGTACGCAAACAGTCGCATGTTGTACGGCTTAGCAGTACAAGGCCACGCATCTAAAGTTTTTACAAAAGTCAGCAAACAAGGGGTTCCTACACCTGCTGTTATTTTCTCTTCTATTCTGATTTTTGGTTGCGTGTTACTGAACTATTTTATCCCAGAAGAAGCTTTAAGCTATCTCATGTACATGGCTGTAGCAGCTTTAGTTTTAAACTGGGCAATCATTAGCTTTACTCATTTGAAGTTTAAACGTGCCATGAAACTTGAAGGTAAAGTTGTCAAATTCCCTGCACTATTTTCACCTTTAAGTAACTATATCGTTTTGATTTTTATTGGCATGATTTTATATATCATGTGGACTCAAGGCTTTGAAAAATCAGTTATTTTAATTCCTATTTGGATTGCATTCATGTTTGGATTATATAAATTTTTGAGTTGGAAAAAATCACTCTAATCTTCAAAAAAGGCTTATTCAAACAGGATAAGCCTTTTATCATTAAATAGCTTGTCCTCTTAAATAACTTCAAAAAATCTACTCAAAAAAACCATTCACATTTTATTCATCATTATTAAATTTTTCGCTGCTAGACACATTGATATGTAAGCCTTAGTCATTCTAAACATCGGTATTTAATGAGATAATTATTAAAGTACAAGTGTTTACATGATCTATAAATATTTGTGTCAATGTTCAGCTAAAATCAAAGCAGACCAGTTATCGTTACGATCACTCAATAGGCAAAAGATACTCCATCGCAAGACAGGCTCTTTACCCACTGTACTGATTTAGCGCCGTCAACTGTGTCACTCAATGATGAAAGACAGGAAATTTTATGGAAAAAGCTCTGCAATGTCCTAAGTGTGGTTCTACAGAAATTGAAGCACGTGACCATGACAAATTACTTAGAACAACTGGCGGTGTTTTACTGACAGCTGCTGGTACAACGGCAGGCACTGTAGGTGGTGCTGCAACTGGAGCTTCTGTTGGTGCAGCGATTGGTACGATTGCTGGCCCTTTAGGTGTGATTGTTGGCGGAACTGTAGGGACTTTTGTCGGTGCAATTAGCGCAGGTATTACTGGCGGTGTGGTTGGCAATATTTTTGGTAAAAAAGCAGGCGTAATGATCGATAAAAATATTTTTCAGGATTATCGCTGTCTAAAATGTAAATATCGCTTTAAGCAAAAGAAGTAAAACCAATTAAGTAGGAGAACTAGTTGCTCTAGCTCTCCTACCACCATAAACATCATCAAGACTCTACAAATATAAGCCTTAATTTTTCAAGGATGAGAAAGTTTTCGACTGCAATCTGACTCTTATTGAGTTAACTGGCTGCTTTAAAGTCCTGCTGGGCTTTTTGGTATTCATCAAAAAGCTGTTCTTGCTTAACATCTTGACTACCTACACTGCATACAGCTTTATCTTCAGAGACTTTTTGATCTACCTCTTTCCCTTTTCCACTACGACGGGATTCGTAAACTGTTCTTTGTCGGAAGTAACTAAATGGTTCCGCATTACTAATAAAACCATATTTGGAGTCATGTATATAATTCTGATAAAAGTCCATAATTTCTGGGCTTGCTCCTTTTCTCCAGCTTGCAAACTCCCAATCATCAATACCCAAGTAAAACTCATAAGCTTTCGAAACAGGTGATAATAATCTAAAAATATTAATTCCCCCTGTTGTATTTGGAGCAGTGAGATTTTGCAATTTTTCTAAACGACTAATTTCGGTTGCCATATCTGATGGACCTATCGGAATATACTCACGAATTTTATTGTCGTTACGCGCTTGCTGACTTACAGAGAGAATTTTCTTTTCAGCTAAAGCCCCGTAAGCTGCATAATAGACTTTCATTGTGGCAATAATTTGATCTTGAATTTTACCGCTAGACTGCATTTCTGCTTTCACAGCATTATATAAATGTAGGGTTTTATCCTGTATTTCAAATTGCTCAGCAAATAGAACCCCATATTTTTCTTTTAATTGATTATAGTCAAACATTCGCACACCTGCATTTACCGCTTCCTCCAACATATCCTTCAGTGGAATACGAGCATAGTTATCATTTACATTTTGACTTCCCGGAGTATAACCTCCCCCAACATCCGAATGCATACCTGGGTAAACAATTTCCTTCCAGTTAGGATTCGAAATTTCACCATTTTCTTTATGTATTAAATCAACAGGAAAGGCAAAACGCTGTTCATTTCCTGCAATATGATGAACACACATTTTGACCCGTTCATCAATGACCATATCACGGCCTTCAAAAGTTAAATTATTATTTAAGTTAGTCGCAGGTAAGCCAAAAGAGGCGACAGTATCGAATATCCCCATAAATTTAAATTCGATAGGATATTTTCCAGTACCATAAGTTAAACCATTACAATCAGATTCGCATTGCCACATAAACTGATTGCTAAAAGCACGTGCTAAAGCAGCGCCCCGAGAAAAGCCAAAAGTGGAAATATTAATTTTTTTGATGAGACGATGTTGACTTAAACTTTTCTCTACTTCAGCAAAACTATAAACCTTTTTTTCGTTTGCATATTTACTTGTATCTATTTCTGCTTTTTTCGCATTCAGAATCATGACTTGTTTTAATGCATCATTAAGTTGATCTTCTCCATAATCGAGCCGCCGAGTACCGCCTGATCCTACACCAAGTCCCAAACCACTATGATCTTGGATCATAGCAAGTGCTCGTTGGAAAATATTTAACTGACCATTAAAACGCGTTCCTACACCTGATACATAGATCGCATAATTTGAGCTATCTTTTCCTTCTTTCTTATGATCATCAATAAGAGCTCTGGCATTCCGCCATAATCGGGCAGGATTCGACCATTTCTTTTGCTCCTCATCAGCATCTTTATTGTTACCGGTACCGTCAAAAAAAACTGAAATATGGACTACATCTGAACAATCCTGTTTTGCAGATGGAGGAGTATTAGAAACATCACTATTTGTTTCTATAGTCCGTTTTATAATTGTTTTTTTAAACATGAACTAATCTCACTTTTTATTATTTTTTAGTTGATTTAACCATTTAATACCTTTTTCAGTTGGTTCAGGCCAATTATTAGATGTCGTAATTTCTACCGTATCATCTGGATATAAATGTGCAGCTAAATATTTCATACCTTTTAATTGCTCTTTAGTAATAATCACTTGATTTTTTGCAGAGTGAGGTTCACCAGTTTTTGCATCTTTCCATGTAATGACTTGAGCACCAGTTTTAATTGAGTTAGTCGACATAGCACCTCCAAAACCGCCTCCAATTTCCTGACCATTCAATTTCAACATATAATCAGAATAAGTTGGATCATAGTTGAATGATGTGGTGCCCATATAATATGTTGCGTTTGGGCCAATACCAGCACAACCTGCAGCACTAAATGCTAAACTTATTGGTAAGAGTAAAAACTTTTTAAGACTCATGGTATTTCCTCATTTCTCCTTGCTATCTTGGACCTTTTATAGCTGAACTTACTCAATTATTAGATGTGGTAGTTTCTAATGTATAAACAGGCTACAAATATACAAATGAATATTCATAAGCTCACTCCCATCACTTAAATTTGTCCATACATCCAATTACAACCTGTTAAAATTACTGGTATAACAAGTAAAATAAATAGCATTTTATATTTCATTATTTCTCTCCATTTTAAATTCATATTGACTTACTCTCACTAAAGCCATATTAATCATAATTAAAAAAATTGATTACCCAGCTTTAGACATCAAACTATTCATAATCTGATCCATTGTTAGCTTTCTATCTTTCAAATTATTTAACAAATGCTGTAGGTTATCATCTGACTCAAACTGGACTCCGTACATCAATTTTAGGCAGATAAAATTTAAAATATCGCGAGTACCAGATAAATAGTGATCTCTTGCTTCAGGGATGCTTTCAATTACAAATTCATATAATGACTCATCATCAATTTTATCAACCAAAAATGAGTTATTGAGTTTAAGGTAATAAATTAGATTGTCAGGAAAAGTAGCCTCGACCATCATTTCTTCTTGTTCCACCGTGAAATGTAAAGGCTTTTCGATTGATGGCAGTACTTCAACACGCTCATTTAATCCAAATATACTTTGCAGATTGCTTAATCGATCCCAATACCACCAGCTTTGAATAGGTTTTAGTAAAGCTTCAATTTGCTGAGGATTAAATACAGGGCCTTGTACATATAAAGTTTTATCAGCTTTGTGCCCAACTAATGTCGCTAAGATAGCGGGATCCCAAAATGCCAACATCATTTCTAGACCACCGTCAAATTCAACATCTAAAAAATTTCTTAAGTGCTTATATAGATAATCAAAAGTTAAAGGCGTAATAATAATTGTCATTTTGGGTGTGCCAGCAATATTACTTTCAATCCACTCCCATTCAAGTGATGTAAAATTTTTAGGTAGCTGAATTAAATGTGGAGAAATCTCTTTAGCTTTTTCACCACTAGCTTCTTTAAGTAGACATTTTTGACGTAAATGCTCTAAAACCTTTAAAAACTTTTTATCTTGGGCTGCATCAGCGATTGCATAAATATTTAATCCAATTTGATCAAGCGGATATCTTTCAAACGTTTTAAATAAGTACTGGAGACTTTGATTATCTATCATTTACATTCCATCTCCTTTATTGATGAAAGCTCCACGTTGTGCTGCGCGTCGAGCAAGACATTCCCAACAAATATTATTTGGAAAGATCGGAAGCGTTGGGCTTTCACTTGCACCTGTTGTAAAGAGATGTTGACCTGCTTTCGCAGTAAACTTATTTGGTGTAATGACCGTGACGCCATCACCATTAATTTTTAGAGCACTATCTTTTGCTTTAAATACAATTTCCGTTGGACTATGGATTTCTACTTTACCTTCAGAGGATGTTATTTTTACATCGAGTCTTGCAGAAACATCTAATACATTATCTTGCGATTGCAGATCAAACTTCCCTTTTGCTGCATAAATTTTTAAATCTTCCTCACCTGCAAACAGGCTTACTTTTTTCTTAGCATTTAAAATTAGATGTTCATCAGTACTGACATTAATGGATTGCCCACTGCCAACTGTTACGCTATCCAGAGCATTAATATGTATATTCTTTCCAGAAACTAAAGAAATACTATCTGGAGAGGCAAGTAACATCAAAGCTTCTTTAGTCGCTTTTAGGTCAGACCACTGAGATTCAATCGTTTTAATATACTGATCAATATTTTCAAGCATGTCAGCAGCTTCTGCTTTCTGTTTCACGGCATACTCAGATAAAGCTTTCATACTTTCTAAACTTTCCGTGAAGTTTTGAACCGCTTCTTTTGCCTCTAAATGTATATCCGTTGCATTACTCTGAACAAATGTTGAGATATACAATCCTTTACTTCGAATTGCACCTGCACGATCTGTTCTTAATTCAAATCCTTCACCACGCCCCTCACTCGTCGCAGTTTCTTTAGGATAACTTAAATTTCCCAAGTTAAGCTGTGTAGTACCATGACTACTATGTAGCTGAGCACTAATTTGGCCAGTTGTGTCGTCAAAGCGAAGTTGGTTATAGCCCATACCTCCGACTTCTTTCGAACGAATACCACTCAGTTTTTTTGTGTCAGGTAATTGTCCTTTAATATCGAACTTCGTTGGAGAACGCTGCGCCTCATGGATGCGTCCCGTTACAAATGGTCGATCAATGTTGCCATCAAAGAAATCAATTACTACGATTTCATCTTTACGAGGTAAAAAACGTGCTCCGTAACCTTCACCAGCCCAAGGAGTGAGGACGTCTACCCAAGCCGAATCTGTATCACTATTATTAGCCCCCGCACCACCATCATGGGCATGGTCATCTGTACGCGTAAATAGGAATCTGACTTTTATTCGCCCCCATTCATCCACATGAATTTCTTCACCATCACTGACTACCTTGGCACGTTGGACATAGGCAACAGGGCGATGCTTCAATGGATCATATTCAGGGACAACGTTAATATTTCTACGAACAACTACAAATTCATTGGCCTGACGCTCTTGTTCACTGTCTTTACTGTTTTGCCAGTGACTTAAGGTCAATAGTTTCTCTACTTGGTCTTGAATATCTTTAGGTAGGTTATTTTGATTATAAAAGTACTTATTAAGGATCAAAAACTCCCTATCTTGCTGACTATGATTTTTTTCTAACTCTGGATAGTCAATCAATTGGAACCAATAACCGACTTGAGTATCTCGTACACTACTATGCGCAGTAAAATACTTGGCTTGTAATGCCTGATATTGGTTTAAGTGCATATTCAGTTTTTCTAACTGAGAATTACTTGAAGCGGTGGCTTGATCCTCTCCTTTAAGATCGCTTATCCAAGCAGGAGATATATTCCACGCCTGTTCTAAACTTAAGCTTTCATTTTCTCGCTGAGCACTGTGTTGATGTGAGCTGACCACTGAACCACTAGCATCTTCTTGACTTAGACTATCAGCTTGCCAACGTTGTACATGGATAGCAGTTGGTTGTAACTGTCGCTGAGCAATAAAACTAGTGATGCTGTCATATTGTTCAGTCGCATTTGAACGGTGATAACGAATGGATCTGCGTTCGAGCGATTGAAACTGACCATTATCATCAATTAAACGTAGTTTTTGTGCCTCAATGCTCTGGCTATTACTTGCTACAAGATAACTCGCCTCATCCACAAGCCAATTAATCGATTCTTCACGCATTATTCGAGTTAAATATGCATAATCACTTTCATTCGACTGCATAGAAAATGGACGTACATCATACGTTTTAGTTAAACCACTCGTATCTAACTGTAAACTTGACGCAAATAACGGACTTTTATTCTGCCATTCCTTAAAGATGACTTCGATAATATCCACAACGCTTTTATTCATAAACACACGACTGTTACGTCGTTTATGCCATAAGCTAGTAGCGTCCTGCATAGTCAAGCGATATAAACTAAAAGCACCATCGCTTTGACCTTGGCTAGCACCAGTGACAATACCTGTAGTTCTAAAAAGCTGACCTGAATCTGTTACTTGATCAACTGCAACCTGACATCCAATAAACTGTTTTAATTCAATATATGGATTTGTAGATAAGCAAATAAGCTCTGCCGATAGTCCATCATTAATACCATGATAACCATCAATACGTTGCAACATAATCTGTGAATTAAGCTCAGTATTTGAAAACTGGATACTAATCGCACGTTTTTGAGCGCCAAATCCTATTTTTTCCAAAATACTAAAGATATTGTTCAACATTATGATGCAAACCTTATTATTAATTAAACAAGTCTAACAGAATGACAAGTCTGTCTCAATTTAAGGTATTTCATGTTTTGTTTATATTAGTATCTTCTCACTTGCTTTATTTAAATCTAAAACTGACCTTAAATTTTAACAACAAAATATTTACAACTAACTTTAGTGAAGAGAAGCACTCAAAAACAGTAACTTACTTTACATTATCAAGAGGACATGAAAAAATTGCTACCTCATATAACATCTGAAAGTTAAAATGAAAAAAATATTATTTTTAAGTTTAGTAAGTATTCTTAGCTCATATAGTTTTGCTGAAGACAATAGTTCAATTTACCGTGGACTTGGCACTGGCACTAATGACTTTTTAAAGTTTGAAATACTAAAAAAACAAGGCTTTATAGCAAAAAAAGCAAATATTTCAAGAGCTGATTATAATGATATATACAAACTGAAAAAGCCTTATCAATTTATGGGGCAAAATGTTGTATTAATCTCAGATGAATACATGTCTGAATATGTGGGCTGCTGTGTTAGTGAAGGTTGGGGAGCAGTATTTAAACAAACCTCTAATTTGAAATTGATTAAACAATTTGCAAAAACCAATCAATGCAAAATCTCTCCTATAGAACAAGATAGAACTTACTATGGATTTAAAATCACTTTATTACCCAAAGGTAATTACTATGAATTATCATGCCGCGAACGCGATTTAGATGAATCCCAATAAATCGAAGTTAAATTCTAAAAATAGAAAGCCAAACTATAAGTTTGGCTAGAAGAATCGGACGGCTATAAACTATATTAAAGAGGAATAGCCTTGGAAGCGACTTTTACCAAAGTACCTCCACCAGGAACAACCGTACTAGCTAACTCCGCCGAAAGTTCTACTAAATTTTCTTTAGTAAAAGCTTGATCAAAAGTATTCCGGAACCAACTTCCTTGTTCAATAACTTCTCCAGTAAGCCCATCAACTTCAATAACACCAATTTTATCTGCATTAGACCAAATATATTCAAATGCATAAACTGGACGAAAATATAGGTACAGTTGGGTTATTTCCTCTGAATCTTCAATAATATTAGTCGCATGAACTTTTTGATTTTGTAGTTCCGATCTGACAATGCTAGTAATAGAATCAAGAGAAAGTAATGGTTGAAGTACATTCTCAAATTCGACTTTATCTACTTCGGAAAGTTCAAATTTTTTAATATATTCAGCTAAATGAGATGATTTGAGTTCACGCTGTAGACCATCAAAATAATTTGAAAACTCTATTTTTCGGCTACAGACTTCCTTCATTTGTAATTCTACTTTTCCTTTATCCTGCTGGCGTGTAACAGGATAATTTTTTTGTTCAGGGTCTTCATAAACCTGAATTTGCTTCGCATGTGGATTATGTACAGGAATAGAATAAGTCACAACACAATCGTAATTAAGGTTACGTTCGCTTGAGACAAACCAAAATGGTTCATAACGTAATATATGATTTTTTAAGTGTACTGTTTCTTCCGTAGGACGTTTTAAAAAATTAAATTTTGCTAACATTCCAAAAGCATTAACCTTCTTCTTTTCAGCTTGTTGCTTTGCTGAATCAAACTCAAATATTTTTTTAAAAACAAAAATTTTATGGTTTTCAGCCTTTACTTCTAATTTTGACATAATGATATCATTGCTATTAAATAAATTTTTTAAATTATAGTTATTAAAACTCATAAAATAAATCATTGAGATTGTATATTTTCACTAACTATAAGATTAAATAACACTATAAACATATATAATTCTATAATCTTTCAACCTGTTAACACACAACAAATCAATAACTTAAGAAATTTAAATAAAATTTAACTTCGGCTTTTAATATTGTGCTTAAGATTTATAGGTAATATCCTTAATCCAAGTAATCTATTCATTTTGCCATATAAGTTATTCATTCATACTAGGCAAACAGTTTAAAAAATAATCCAACAACTTCTCTCTTTCATCTGGCTTGTTTGGATCTAAAAGCTGAACCATTGCCCCATCAATCACAAACAAGAACATATGGGCATCAGGTTTTGAAGCATTTGCATGGGTTGCTAAAAGCAAATTATAGATTTCATTAATGAACCAGTTTCGATAATCAACGACTACCTGATATGCCTTGGGATGTGTTTTTGCAATCTCAAAAATAGCTTTAAATGGCAAATGATAAAGCCCTTCTAAATCGGCATGTAAAAAGTAAATTTTGCGAAGCTTCTCAAGCAGCGTTAAGTCTTTTTGAACATGAATGATTGAAAGCACTTCTTGTTTAAGACCATCTTTTTGGAAAGTCAGGCTCATTTCAATTAGCCTTTCTTTTGAGTGAAAGTAATTATAAAAAGTGGCTTTGGGAACTTTTGCTGACTCAATAATTCGGTCAACCCCGACATTGTGAAAGCCATAGTTGTTAAACAGATATCTGGAAGTGTGAAGCACACTTAAAGCACGAGATGGGAGATCTGAATGTGGCATAGTTTTACCGTTATAAAATAAATTCTTGTTGTATATAAATGAGATAAAAATGCCGCTGCCTTTTTGGGAGAAAAAAGGCATAGTAAAGCCCATAAAGACTGTGCTTGGCACATCTCAAGTTTTATTGTTGATTAAGTTTTAAGTGATAAAGATTTAAAGTCCGAAAAGCCTAGTGACTTTCAAACTGCTCTAAAAGTTTAAGTTGTGTCGTTATAGCTTTTGGCAAAGGCTGCCAAGAAATAATGAATGTGCAAAGCCAACTCCTTTTTATTGGGAGTTCTGCCAAAACATTAAAATTATGGTGGCAGAACGAAAGGGGGTTCGCAGACTGGAAACAAAGGAACCAGCACACCCGAAGGTGTCCCCCTTCCGCCCTACCGTAGAGAAAAAGGGGGCGAACGAGTTCCCGACACACAAAACAAGAGTTTTGCATATCGACTTTGTTTTCCCGGTCTGCGACAACCGACTGGCAATGTGGCCAGCAGGCAAAGGATAGTGCTCTACCCTTTGGCAGTCAAGCACACTAAACGACATTTGCTTTAAAATAGACCATTAAAAAGTAAGGATAAATAATTAAAATTTATTGTTAATTTGGGATTTATAACGAAATTGAAATTTATATAGAGATATTAGTTTCAACAGGTAAAATTAGAATATAAAAAATGGTAAATGATAAAATGAAAATATCTTTATTAGATGTACAAAAAGTATTCAATGATCTATTAAATCATAAAATCAGCCGAGAGGATGCTGAAGAATGGGCAAGAATAAGAATGAATGCACTGGATAACCGAGACTTAATTTTTGATCCTCCGATTAAAGAGGAGCTTCTTTGGAAAGCGGTAATATATTTAAGTGGTGTTGGATTAAAGATATCTCCTGATAAGTACATAGAGGATGACATTGGCATTAAAGAAACATTTAATACTTATTGGAATCAATAAATTTTTGCTAAGAATTTTTTTTAATAGCCTATTTATGAAAGACCGTTTGTATCAGGTATATTCTACTAAGTAGAGTGAATAGCATGAAATGAATGATTCAGAAAAATTTTAGTTTAAATTAGATTTACTACTAAATTTAAAACCTAAAACCACAATAAAGGACCGATATCACTTCAAACCGGATAAGCATGCTTCACGCGATAAGCTTTTACTCAGAACAACTCAATAAGAATATAATGGTAAAAATAGTTGTTTGCTTTTCATTCTATTTCTTTCAATTTATAAAAAATATATAATATTCTCAATAGTTTTCTAATTATCTATTACTTTCAATCAAGATCATTTAGTTTCAATAAAGAGAATAAAATGCAAGAACAAGCTTTACCCTCATCTCCTCAAGATTTGAATGAGGATCAAAATATTACGTCACCACCAATTTCTCAATCAGGAATTTATCATTTTAAGTTTCATGGTAAAGCTTCAGAATATTTTGGAATCTGGATCGTTAATATTCTTTTGACTATTATTACTTTAAGCTTATATGCACCATGGGCTAAAGTTCGTCGCTTACGCTATTTCTATGGCAATACTGAATTTTTTGAACGCCGCTTTGATTTTACTGGCATTCCAACCAAGATTTTGATTGGACGTTTAATTGCATTAGGAATTTACGCAGTATTTGCAATTTCATCACAGTATTCAATAATTGCGACTGTGGTTGGACTAGTTGCACTATATACAGCAGTACCTTGGCTAATTCGCGCTACTTTGCGTTTTACGGCAAGAAATAGTAAGTTCGGCAACACACGTTTTTATTTTGGTGGAACGATAAAAGAATCTTATAAAGTCTTTCTTTTGAGTATATTGGTATATATTTTCACTTTAGGAATCTTTACACCTGTAGCTATTTGGCTATATAAAAAATATTATCTTAACAACTTATATGCTGGACAATTAAATTTTAAATTAAACGCGAAATGGTCTGCCTATATGGCTGCAGTTTATATACCAGTTTTTATTGCAATTGGTATAATTGCTATTTTTTCAATCATTTACTTTGCACTTATCGGAACAATTGCTGGGTTCTCACCGAACGCCTTAATCTTCGGAATATTTATAGTATATGCATTTATTGGATTATTTATTTATCCATTAATTGCTGCACGTCTTTTTATTACGACATGGAACAATACTACAGTTGGAAACAGTCAATTTAAAACAGACTGTAATCAATGGCATTTTGCATGGATTGTAGCTTCAAACTGGATTGTAAAAATCTTAACCATAGGCTTAATGTCTGCTTGGGCTGCGGTTCGTATTCACAAATATCAGATTGAATCGATGAGTTTAATTTTATTAGATGATCCAGATCAAATGATGAATCTCGCTCAGCAAGAACAAAGTGCTTTAGCTGAAGAAATCAGTGATATTTTTGATATTGACATCTCTCTATAATAATCTGAGTTTAATAATTTATGTCCCAAGCAGTAGATATCATTTTCTATGATGGCATAGTGTCTAAACCTCACCGTGCTCAGATTTCAGCTCAATCTAAATCTGAAGTTCTCATTCGGTATGGCGAGCAATTAGAACAACAACGTCATTATCAATATACTGATATGAAATTGATTGGTGCGCTGGGACAGTTACACTCAGTGATTGAATTATCTGATGATGCACGGATTGAATTTCATAGTGCATTACCTGAATGGTTTAATTACACAACTAAAAAGGTTCAACATTCGATCTGGAAATTTGAACGTTCTCCAGCTCTTATTCTTTTTAGTGTAATTTTTGTGATCACTTTCGCGATCAGTCTAGTGAAATGGGGTGTTCCAGCTACATCCCATTATCTTGCTTTTCAATTACCTGAGAATACTTTAAAGAAACTAGGTGATGAAGCCGAGAATTATGTATTAAATAATTGGACTACACCCAGCCAATTAACACAAACTCAAAAAGACCAAATTACTAAACAATATTTGAATACTATTGCTGAAAACAGACCAGCCAAATTAGTCTTCCGTCAAGGCGATCAATTAGGGGCTAATGCTGTAGCGCTACCCAATAATACAATTATCGTCACAGATGAACTGATCAAAATGGCCCATACTAATCAGGAAGTTTTAGGCGTATTAGCCCATGAACAAGGCCATTTGGTTTATCGCCATAGTTTGCAACAAGGGTTAACTAGTTTAGGCCTAAGTATATTATACATTGCAATGACCGGAGATAATTCAGACTTATTTACGTCATTACCTGCGGCTATGATAGGTGCAAATTACTCACGTAAATTTGAGTCCGAAGCCGATTTATATGCTTTACAACTGATGGATAGGAAGCATATAGAAGTCTCTCACTTCGCAAATTTCTTACAACGCTTAAGCGATACAACAGAAGAAGGTATCGATAAAAAAAATCAGTCCAACCCATCAACTTCTCAAGAAGAATCTTCAGCGAATAAACTATCTACAGCTGTGCTTGATACTTTATCCTCTCATCCTGCAACAGAAGAGCGTATTCGAATGGTTCACGATTTTGAGAAAAAACAACATGCTAAAGATTAAATAGTAGAAAACGAGGATTCAGTCCCAAGACACGATGAAATATAAAGTTAAGCTGAAATCTCAATCTGCTTAACTCAATCCAAATTTCCATATGAGTTGCTAAGTACTAAAACTTTTTTAAAGGTACTCAAAATAATTTATAGGCTCACAGAGTCTATCTAGAAAATTTATGGTCTTTAGGAAGTGGAGCATCACATGGTTGATCCGTCTTTACATTGACCATTTTCACAGGCCCATCGTTGTAGATTGTTACCTTACAACCTTTTACGACATATTCTTGTTGAATCCCACCGTACATTTCATCCTCAGAAACAGCAGATGCAACGGCACATATCCTCTTGCCCACCTACAGCTTCTGCTCCAGCAGCTTCCATTACATCTACAGCACTCTCTTGTACTTCAGCATCTACAGCCTGTATTTTTGCTGCATATGTATTTGAAAGATTCATCATAAGAAAAATTGCAAGAAAGAACTTACTACTAGGTTTTATTAAATTCATGAATTATCCATATCTCTTAATTTAAATTTGGTACATAACAGGCGATTTTACTTTACAAGTTAGTGATGCAAAGGGGTTTATATTATAAGGAGCTATTCCGCCTATAATTATACATATAGCAGCAATAGTTGACTCGAAAGAATTCTTCAAACAATGACAAGATATTGACCATTATGAGGATGCGATTAACTACAAAATATAAAATTAAACTGAAATCAAAATCTGCTCAACTCAACCCAAATTTTTATATAGGTTTCTAAGCATTAAAACATTCACATAAAAAAAGCCCCTGCTTTTAACAGAGGCTTTTCGAATTTGGTGAATCGGTGAAATCCTAATTCAAACTAAGTATTGATGACATAGCTTTGTGCAACTCATTGTCCGCCGATTCAATTTTGTTGCTTTGCCAAGCAATATAGCCGTCTGGTCTGATCATGATGCAAGCATTTTCATCATTACCCCAAGAGCGAGACAGTTCTCCATAAGAGTCTTCAACGTCTCTTTTTGGACCTACCTGTATAACGTTAATATCCAAGTTGAGCTGTTTATTCAGGTTGTCTACAGCAAGTTTCCATTTATCGCCTTGTAGCCAACAGAAAAGCGTAAACTTTCCATTTCCGATTAAGTCTAAGGTTGATATTTTTTTATAATTTTTGACTAGCCATATATGAGGAAGTTTATGACCAGAGGTAAATGAGGGATAATAATGAAGATCTTCATCTCTACTAGAATCTATTTTATTTTCAATAGCAGACTCTGCTCCAACAATTGCAGATGAATGATACCTTACGTTAGTTTCTACGCCTAAGGCAGCAAATTCATAAGCTTTATATTCAATTGCAGATCTTAAATCACGGCGTTTAACAGCACCTTTTTCATTACCTTCGCTTAAGGCATTTATGCTTCCCTGCATCGTCTCTGTACTGTACTTTCCATCTAACTCTAAAGCAGAAAATATTGTAGAGAACTCTCTAACACTTTGATTTGCTCGTTTAACAATTCGCTCACCAACAGGTGCTCTTTCTTCATTAAAACTGTCTAATAAACCACTACCGGCTTTGCCATTTAATACAAATGCTAATTTCCAACATAAGTTATAAGCGTCTTGTATAGATGAGTTTGAACCTAATCCATTCGAAGGAGGATGACGATGGACAGCATCGCCAATACAGAAAACTCGACCTTTCGAGTATTGTTCTGCATACATTTCATTTACTGTCCATAACGACTTACTACTTATGTTTATTTCAATGTCGTTATCGCCAATAAGCTGTTTGCAAATTGCAATTGCCTCATCATCGGTAAGAGAGGGTTCTTCTTTTTCAATGTCATACCCCCAAACAATCTGCCATTCATTCCAAGGTCTGACCATACGCAACAACCCTAACCCGATCCCACCAATGTTTGCTCCAGGTTGTATAATCCACCAGAGGTAACCAGGTCGATGTGAAACGTATTTGGTTAAATCAGCTTTAAAAATAATGCTGATACTGCCACTTTTCCCCATTTTACCTGCCATAGGTAAATCTAAATCTTTTACGACTTGGCTACTTGCACCATCAGCTCCGATTAAATACTTACATCGGATTAAATATGTTTGTTTAGTTAATCTGTCTAAAACAGTGACTGTTACGCCGTTCTCATCTTGTACATGAGATAAGTATTCCGTATCAAATCTTGGATGACTCCCTCGTGATGCTGCATTTGAAAGTAAAATAGGTTCAAATAGTTGTTGAGGAAGATCACACTGTTCACAGGGGCTCGCTTTAGCATACTCTGACATTCTTTCTGGATGATTCATTCCATAAGGAAAGCGTCCAATTTCATCACCCGTTAAAGATGTGCAATAAACAACATCTCCCATAACTTCTTTTGGTGCTGCTTTTGCTATTACTTCATCAGATATTCCTAAATCTCGAACAATTTCCATAGTTCTTTGACTGATATAATGAGCACGAGGGCTGTTTGCCAGCCATCTATATTTAGTTATTATGATATTTCTAATTCCATAACTACTTAACATAAGTGCAGCAGAAGAACCAGCTGGACCACTTCCAACAATTAAAACATCAGTTTCTAACATTTTTATCCTATTACTTACATATTTTTGGCAGGTAAATGGCTATTGCGTAAACTTAACAAAAATAACCATTTTGGAGATAATATTGCTTCTAAAAACTCTTTTAGATCATGGAGGTAAAAACTTCACAACATTAAGTATTAAATAAGTCTATAAAAGTTATAAAGCAGATTTTTAATAAAAATTAATATATCTTCATAGTTCAAAATTCTAATAAATAAAGGAAAATTTAGAAACCAAATGATCTAGAGTCTAAAATAAATATAACATTTAGATTTTATTGGTAGCATTGGCAAATCGCTGCATATTTTATAATTCGAAAAAAATAAAATTTAGCTAACTTTTATAATTTTTTTTGCTAATAAATAAAATTTACATTATCAATTTTAAAAATTTCTTCGATACTCATACACTTAAAATCACAAAATCATTAAATAAAACTAAAAAATTTTGCTAAAAATATGATGAATGCAGTTATTTATAATATTAATTTTTTCATAATAAAAAGATTACAAATTATCCGATTATTCATTAATCCATCATTAGCCCTTCTTCTCTTACATTAACTACATATAGATAATTTCATTGTTCAAAATAATCTAGTGAATCACTCATAGGTAGAAGAAGGTTTTCTTTCGATCTTTCTTCTAACAATTACAGATTCATTAAAGAGAACTATTTGCTGAAGAGAGTCATATTCAAGTTTTATATTGACCAATTTATATTTAATCAATATTGAAAATATAGACATAAAAAAAGCCCCTGCTTTTAACAGGGGCTTTTCGAATTTGGCGGAAGCGGTGAGATTCGAACTCACGGAGGACTCACACCCTCGTCGGTTTTCAAGACCGGTGCATTAAACCGCTCTGCCACGCTTCCATGTGCGTAAGAATACAAAGCTTATTCATTTTATTCAAGAAAAATATCATCGCTTTGTGTTCAAGTGCATATTGTTTCATCAATTTTACAATCGAGCAGCTAATTCTGCTCCTTCTTTGATCGCACGCTTCGCATCTAGCTCTGCTGCGAGCTTTGCTCCACCAATAATATGGTAGTTCGCTATAGTCGATTCACCTTCTTTTGGCATTAAGTCTTTTACCGACTCTTGACCTGCACACACTACAACAGTGTCTACGCGTAAAAGCTGGTCTTGACCATTGTGCTCAATCCAAAGCCCTTCATCAGTGACTGCTTTATATTGCACACCACGTAACATACGCACGCCATGCTTTTTAAGCTGTGCGCGGTGTACCCAACCTGAAGTCTTGCCAAGGCCAATACCGAGAGGTGTAGTTTTACGTTGTAGTAAATAAATCTCGCGTATTGCTGGTTCAACCACTGGTGGCTGCATACCACCTTCAGAAACATAATTCGGATCTGGGTCTACACCCCATTCACGTTGCCACTCCGCTAAAGGTTGAGGCTGTGGTTGATGTGGAGGTTTAAGTAAAAACTCAGATACATCAAAACCAATACCGCCTGCACCAATCACTGCTACTTTTTGCCCAACTTCTGCACCTTTTAAAACTTGAGCATAAGAAAGAACTTGTGGCGCATTGCTTCCTTCAATTTTTAATGCGCGAGGGATTACACCTGTTGCAACAATTACTTCATCAAAACCTTCACGTTCAAGCTGCTCGCGATTCACGCGAGTATTTAAACGTACATCCACTCCTGTTTTTTCGAGTTGTACTTTGAAGTAGCGAATCGTTTCGTGGAATTCTTCTTTACCTGGTACAACTTTGGCAAAGTTAAATTGACCACCTACATCTGAAGTTGCTTCAAATAGCGTTACTGCATGGCCACGGCTTGCCGCAACAGTTGCCGCGGACATACCTGCTACACCACCGCCTACAACAGCAATACGTTTAGGTTGCTTAGTTTTTAAATAAACCAGTTCTGTTTCATGGCCTGCACGTGGGTTCACTAAACAAGACACGCGCTTATTTTTAAAAGCATGGTCTAAACAGGCTTGGTTACAAGCAATACAGGTATTAATTTCATCAACACGGTTAGTCGCAGTCTTATTTACCCAAAATGCATCGGCCAATAAAGGGCGTGCCATTTGAACCATATCAGCTTTGCCAGTTGCCAAAATCTCTTCGGCAGTTTCAGGCATGTTAATACGGTTTGACGCAATAATTGGAATAGAAATATGTTGTTTTACATGTGCCGTGTAATCGACAAAAGCGGCTCGAGGCACAGATGTTACAATGGTCGGTACACGCGCTTCATGCCAGCCAATGCCAGTATTTAATAAAGTCACACCTGCCTTTTCTAAAGCTTTTGCAACAGTAACTACTTCTTGCATGGTGTTCCCATCATGCACAAGGTCGAGTAGAGACAAGCGGAAACAAATAATAAACTTCTCACCAACTTTGGCACGAATCGCTTTCACAATCTCGACTGGAAAACGCATCCGGTTTTCAATTTCACCACCCCAACGGTCAGTACGCTGGTTAACGTGGCTACTTAAAAACTGGTTAATTAAATAACCTTCCGAGCCCATAATTTCGACACCGTCATAACCTGCTTTTTTGGCAATGTCAGCGCACTGAGCGTAATCTTCTATTGTGCTGAGAATATTTTTTTCAGAAAGCTGACGCGGTTTAAATGGTGAAATTGGAGATTTAATTGCCGTTGAAGACACAACAAATGGTTGGTAACCATATCGGCCAGCGTGCAAAATCTGCATTAAGATTTTAGAGCCATGTTTATGAACAGCATGGGTTACCAAACGGTGCTGAGGAACATCAAAGAGACTGTTCATGGTTCCACCCGCAGGTGCCAACCATCCCTGACGGTTCGGAGAAATACCACCTGTCACAATCAGGCCAACCCCACCTTTTGCACGCTCTTCAAAATAAGCTGCCAGTTTTGGGTAGTTAAAAAAACGGTCTTCAAGTCCCGTATGCATGGATCCCATCACCACACGGTTTTTAATGGTGGTAAAGCCTAAATGTAATGGTTTTAATAAATTGGCGTAACTTGTCATGCTGCGTCCCAATAATTTTTTGCAACTTGTTGCATAGTACTTTAATACTTTTTTGATAATTTTGGATGACCCAGAATTATTTTTTATTCGAGATTATGGTCAATCTATATATAAAGAAGACAATCCCATATTTTCTTCAAATAATAAATACCAATCAGAACAAGTGAATTAATGATTTTTTTGCCAAAAAAAGCACCATGAATAGTGCTACAATAGCCGCCATTCAGAATTCTCGAGACCACCTCAACGGGGTCTTTTTTATAAATGTTAGGATTAGCAATGACTGATAATGCAACTATCTTGCAGCATGTACCAGTAGGCAAAAAAGTTGGGATTGCCTTCTCCGGAGGCCTAGACACTTCAGCTGCTTTATTATGGATGAAACAAAAGGGTGCAGAGCCTTATGCATATACTGCAAACTTAGGCCAGCCTGATGAAGATGACTACGATGCAATTCCAAAGAAAGCAGAACAATACGGCGCTGTAAAAGCTCGCTTAATTGACTGCCGCTTACAACTTGCGCTTGAAGGTATTGCTGCAATTCAGTGTGGTGCGTTCCATATCAGTACAGGTGGTATTCCTTATTTCAATACGACTCCATTAGGTCGTGCAGTAACAGGTACAATGTTAGTTACTGCAATGAAAGAAGATGACGTAAACATCTGGGGTGACGGTTCAACTTATAAAGGTAACGATATTGAACGTTTCTATCGTTATGGTTTGTTGACCAACCCGAATCTTAAAATTTATAAGCCTTGGTTAGATCAAAACTTCATCGATGAACTCGGTGGTCGTGCAGAAATGTCACAGTTCCTGATCGACAACGGTTTTGACTATAAAATGTCAAAAGAAAAAGCGTATTCAACTGACTCAAACATGTTGGGTGCAACTCACGAAGCAAAAGATCTTGAATACTTAAATGCTGGTATCAAAATCGTTGACCCAATTATGGGCGTTGCTTTCTGGAAAGAAGAAGTTGAAATCAAACCAGAAGAAGTAACTGTACGTTTTGAAGAAGGTGTACCTGTTGCGTTAAACGGTCAAACTTTTAACAATCCAGTTGAGCTTATTCTTGAAGCAAACCGTATTGGTGGTCGTCATGGTTTAGGTATGTCTGACCAAATCGAAAACCGTATTATCGAAGCGAAATCTCGTGGTATTTATGAAGCACCGGGTATGGCTCTTCTTCATATTGCTTACGAGCGTTTGGTTACTGGTATTCATAACGAAGATACAATCGAACAATACCGCATTAACGGTTTACGTTTAGGTCGTTTACTTTACCAAGGTCGTTGGTTCGACTCTCAAGCGCTTATGTTGCGTGAAACGGCTCAGCGTTGGGTTGCTAAAGCTGTTACAGGTGAAGTTACACTTGAACTTCGTCGTGGTAATGACTACACCATCATGAACACTGAATCTCCAAACTTAACGTACGAAGCTGAACGCTTAACAATGGAAAAAGGCGATTCAATGTTCTCGCCTATGGACCGTATTGGTCAGTTGACTATGCGTAACCTCGACATTACCGATACACGTGCAAAACTTGGTATCTATACAGATGCTGGTTTACTTTCAATCGGTCAAGGTTCTGCTATTCCTCAATTAGACAGTAAGAAAAAATAATTTTCTTATAGCGTCAAAAAAAGGCCACCTATTAAGGTGGCCTTTTTATTTTTAATAATTTATTTAGGCAATTTCGGCGACTTGTAAAGGCTGATAATAAATCTGGTTACGCCCAAGCTGCTTAGCCCGATATAAAGCTTGATCGGCAGCATGAATTAAATTTTCCTGTGTGACTTTTAAGCCTTCTGTATAGACAGTAAAACCCAAACTAATCGTTACATGCGTAGAGACCAAAGATGCAGCATGAGGAATCGCTTGGCGCTCAATCGCTTTATAAATATTGGCAGCCACAGCATAAGCACCTTGAGCAGGTGTTTTTGGCAAAAGAACCACAAACTCTTCTCCGCCATATCGGGCAACAAAATCCACATGACGAATCGAATTCTTAATTGCAGAGGCAATAGACGAGATGACCTTGTCCCCCATCTGGTGCCCATAAAAATCGTTATAGTTCTTAAAAAAATCGATATCAATAAATAAAACGGCCAATGGGCGTTGCTCTTGTTTTGCCCGATAGTAAAAAAAGTCGAACATCTCATCGAAAGTACGTCGATTAGAAATTTTAGTGAGTGCATCTTGCTGACTTAAATGAAGCAACTCAGATGCCTCAATACGCAAAATCTTTTCATTAAGCTCAGCAAGCTGATTATTTAAAAAAAGACTTCTTTCTCTAGACGTAAGCATCGTACTAATTGAAAAACCTAAAATACAGCTACCAAACAATGCGCGCCCCAAAGCAATATAGTCACAGTTCGCTTGCAATAAAATCAATGAAGAAAAAACAAAAATTGCTGCTGTTAAACCCACATAAAGCATATGTAGAGGCTTTATACCGCTCAAAATAAAACCGAGCATATATAAAAAAGAAAGTAGCAACATTGACTGATTTTTTAGAGCGATATTTCCTACACTCAGCAGCAACATTGCATTGAAAATAATGGTAAAAAATACAATCCCGCACGCAGCAATATAAAAATATTCAGTGAGTTTTTTAAACTTGGCAAAAACCCAAAATAGCAGTAGCGCACAAGCAATATTAATTGCACTCAGTAAGCAGTAAATAAAGTCCCAAGTAATGTAAGGTACGCCAATCACTAAGTAGTCTGTAGGGAGCGCTAATAAAATAAAAATGAGGTAGGTGAGAACGCCACTTGCTAAAAATTTGGAGATATTTTGTTTAGTTCGTTCAAGATTTAAACACCAGAACTTTTTTTCTAATTGATGAGGCAAAGGTGTATTGGCATAACGATGGGTATGTAAAGTTACCAGATATTCTATTTCTTCTTTTGCTTTGAGTAATTCCTGTACATTTCCCCTATTTACCACTACCCGATTCCTACCTCTTACACATTAACAAAATATAACATTATTTTTTGAGGCCTCTTGCGCTTTATTTTGCCATTTGTCCGTAATTCTCGTTACCATTTTCACACTTTATCGATTATCATTTGTTTTATTTCGAAGTTTGAACTGCCTTGGACTCTATTACCCTGCTCCAGCCAGATGACTGGCATGCACATTTACGTGATGGTTTAGCATTAAAACGTACTGTACCTGATTTGGCTAAACAGTTTGCTCGTGCGATCTGTATGCCAAACCTTGTTCCACCTGTAAAAACTGTGGAAGAAGCACTGGCTTACCGTGAACGTATTCTTGCTCATGTTCCAGAAGGTCTCAATTTTGACCCGCGTATGGTGCTTTATTTTACTGACTTCACCTCACCAGATGAAGTTCGTAAAATTAAAGAATCTGGACATGTAAATGCAATTAAACTTTACCCAGCGGGCGCAACCACCAATTCTGATAATGGTGTGAGTGATATCCGTAAGGTTTATGCAGTTATTGAACAATTAGAAGAACATCAAGTTCCATTATTACTTCATGGTGAAGTAACTCATAACCATGTCGATATTTTTGACCGTGAAAAACGTTTCCTTGACGAAGTACTCAACCCACTCTTAAAACAGTTTCCAAAACTTAAAGTGGTACTTGAACACATTACAACAAGCGATGCGGCTCATTTTGTTTTAGAGCATGATCGTAATGTTGCGGCAACAATCACTCCTCAGCATTTATTATTTAACCGTAATGATATGTTGGTTGGTGGTATTAAACCGCATTTTTACTGTTTGCCAATTTTAAAGCGCCAAACACATCAAACAACTTTGCTTGAAGTTGCAACGAGTGGTAACCCTAAATTTTTCTTGGGTACAGATAGCGCTCCTCACTCACAAAATGCAAAAGAAAATGCGTGTGGCTGTGCGGGCTGTTATAGTGCACCTAATGCAATTGAGCTTTATGCCCAAGCATTTGACCAAGTGGGTAAACTAGAGCGCTTAGAAGGTTTTGCTAGCCATTTTGGCGCAGACTTCTACGGTCTACCACGTAATACTTCTACCATTACATTGGTAAAAGAAGATAACCTTGTCCCAGAATCTTTTGATTATTTAGATGATCAAAAAATTATCCCGCTGCATGCCGGGAAAACGCTGCAATGGAGAAAAGTGTGACACAAGAAACCTCTGTCCCGGTCATTGGCCAACGTTTTCGTGGCTTCTTACCTGTTGTTGTTGACGTTGAAACGGCAGGTTTTAATGCCCAGACAGATGCATTGCTAGAAATTGCGTGCATTCCAATTGTGTATGATGCTCAGGGACAATTTGTCCCTGGTCCAGCATTTCATGCGCACATTAACCCGTTTGAAGGGGCTAACCTCGACCGTCGTTCGCTAGACTTTATTGGTATTGATCCATTCAATCCAATGCGTATAGCAATGGCTGAAGATGAACGGACTGCATTACGCCGTATTTTTAAATCAGTCAATGAAGTTCGCAAACAGCAACACTGTACGCATGCAGTATTGGTCGGTCATAACGCTCACTTTGATCTTGGTTTTGTTCAAGCTGCAATTGCACGTACAAGCACAAAAAACCAGAACCCTTTTCATAGTTTTTCAGTCATGGATACAGTTACTTTAAGTGCTGTTATGTTTGGACAAACCGTCCTTGCTAAAGCCTGCATTCAAGCTGGAATTGAGTTCGATGGTAAAGAAGCACACTCTGCTTTATACGATACTCAGAAGACTGCTGAACTGTTTTGCTATATTTTGAACAAACTGTCTCCTTACCTACTTGACAGTTTGGTGGCGGCTTCTTAAGATACCGCCATCCTCAACGTCCCTATCGTCTAGAGGCCTAGGACATCGCCCTTTCACGGCGGTAACCGGGGTTCGAATCCCCGTAGGGACGCCATTATTCTATTCTTATAAAATTTCTTTTTTATTTTCTTAACATTCTATTTATTGCTTTAACCTCTCTTATTTCTAAATAAAATACATTTATATTTAAATATCACTGATCCAGTATTTTCTTTACATAGATTTACAATATAATAATTCTTATTTTTATATTGATATTTATTATCAACAAGGTTTTAAATGGATCTTAAGCTTCGCCTCCTCTCCCTGAGCATTGCTCAACTCTGTTGTATTTCAACAGCTTTCGCAGAAACAGATCAATCTTCAACTACGCTTGCTACCATTAAAATTAAAGCCCAACAGACAGCTGACCAAACCTACAAAGTTGATAGTTCAAGTAGTGCAACACGTAGTGAAGTTGCATTAAAAGATACACCGCAATCTGTCAGTGTGGTGACTCAAAAAGTAATTGAAGATATTGGAGCAACACGTTTAATCGAAGCGCTTGATTTAGCTGGCGGCGTTACTCGTGCTAATAACTTTGGGGGTCAAGGCTTAACAGGGTTTAACCTTCGTGGTTTCACTAGCGGTGAGTTTTACCGTAATGGATTCCCAATTAACCGTGGTTATCCGAACGCTCCAGATAGCAACACGATTGAACGCGTAGACGTTTTACGTGGTCCCTCTTCTAGCTTGTATGGCCGTGGTGACCCGGGTGGTACGTTTAACTTAATTTCTAAAACACCAAAGTCTGAGCAACAAACCACTTTGGGCGCACAGCTTAACAGTGAAGGTTTATACCGCACCACGGTAGACACGACAGGAACTGTACCTAATGCAGAGAACATTGGTTATCGTCTAAATGTGATTGCAGAAGGTGGCGATAGTTATCGTGATCATGTCGAGTCTAAACGTTATGGCATTGCACCAGTCATTCAATGGCAAGCTTCCGATGCAACCAAAGTTACTTTTGAAGCCGATATTTTAAGAAACCAGCATCCGCTTGATCGTGGTCATACACGCTATCTAACACAGAAATCTTTTAATAGCTCACCAGACACTTATTTGTGGGAAACGGGTAAATACAACAACCGGCTTTACAATGATAACGATATGACTCAATTACGAGTCGAGCACGACCTTGGAAATGAATGGAAGCTGAATGCTGGTGTGCAATATTTAAACGGCAAATTGTATGGCTATGCGGTAGAGGCAAATGGTATTCAAAATGACGGCCAAACTTTAAACCGAAATTACAATTATCGCGAATTAAAATGGCAAGATACCGATGCCCAAATTAATCTAGCAGGTAATTTCCAACTTTTAGGTCTAGCTCATACTTTAGTGACTGGGCTTGAATATGAAAAATATGATTATAAGTCATATATTATTCGTTCAGATGCTAAGTCAAATAATTACCCGATCAATATTTATGATCCAGTTTTAGGACAACCTCTACCTGAGCTTAAAAATATTACGACCCATGACCGCGAAAATTTAAAAACAACTGCCCTTTTTGTACAAGACCAAATCGATTTAAATGAACGTTTAAGTGCACTATTCGGCTTACGTTTTGAGCACTACGAACATGATTACAAAAACCTATTACCGAATATGGTAAACTGGAATACCAGTCATAATGCATTTATTCCACGTTTAGGTTTGGTTTTTAAAGCTCGTGATGACTTTTCAATCTATAGCAATGCTGCAAAATCTTTTAAACCAAACACTGGTGCTAGCCGTAATGGAGAAGGTTTTGACCCAGAAGAAGGCATGGCTTACGAGTTAGGCTTTAAATGGCAAGCACTCAACAATATGTTGTCGGTTGACTCTGCTATTTTTTATGCAAAAAAAGAAAATGTCTTAACACTCGATCCTGTAGATTCAGCCTATAAAGTTGCTGCTGGCGAAGTTCGTAGCCAAGGTATTGAGCTAAATGTTGCAGGGCAAATTACCCCGGCTTGGAAAATTATTGGTGGCTATGCCTATACAGATGCCGAAGTCAGCAAAGACAATACTTTGAAAAAAGGAACCGCTTTAGCCAATATTCCAAAGAATAGTTTTAATCTTTTAAATATCTATGAGTTCCAAGATGGCCCTTTACAAGGTTTAGGTCTAGGAATTAATCAAAAATATATTGATAAGCGTGCAGGACAAACAGCAAATAGTACTTACACCATGAAAGGTTATGCGGTTACAGATTTGGTTTCTTACTATCAAGCGACACCAAAAGTTCGTCTTAACTTAGATGTGAAGAATATTTTTGATAAAGTTTATGATGAAAGTGCTTTCAATTTATATGCTTATCCGGGTGAATCACGTACGGTTCAATTGGGTATGAGCTATACGTTCTAAACTGAACTATAAAAAGATCTGATATACGGTAGTCTCTTCAAGGTGACAAACTTGTAGGTCAGATCTCGTTAGGGATATCAAACACTAAAAAGCCACTCCATTTTTAAGGCAGTGGCTTTTTATTAAGCTACTTTCATATAAAAAATATAATTTACTGATTTATAAATATTTTTATAATTAAATTATGTTCTATACTCAACATAGATCAAAACTATAATTTAGACATGACATGCAAATTCGATTATTTCACTTAAAAAATTCGCGCTCTCAACGTATCATTTGGTTTTTAGAAGAATTAGAACTCAACTATGAGCTCACTATTAAAGATCATTCAGTTATAAGCAAAGATAAAAACTCACCTCATCAATTATCAAAATTTCCAACTCTCGAAATTATTGAACAAGAAAAGACTTCAGTCTTAGCCGAAACCTCAGCAATTTTAGATTACCTATCTCATTTACACCCACAATTGGGACCGAACAGCCTATCAAACCAACAACTCCTAAATTTTTATTATTGGAAAAATTATTGTGAGGTAACATTCATTCCCGATTTAGTACTCAAACAAATCTTTCACCAAATTGCAGAGCGCACACCTTTTCCGATCCGTTTCATTCCTAAACTTTTAAAATATGGATTCGATCAAGGCTATCTCAATCAATCACTACAACAACAAATGAGAATGATTGATGAACATTTAGAGCAACATGCATGGTTTGCCGGAGATCAGTTTACTATTGCTGATATTTTGATGTGGTTTCCATTACTAGCTTGCTCACAAAATTATAGTCAGTTTAAACATATACACCGTTATCTTGCCCAAATAGAAAACAGACCTGCCTTTAACAATGCTTTAATTAAAGGCCAATGGTCTGCTTCTACATTTAACGCTTACTGGACCACTGCATGGTAATGAAATTATGCAGACTTACGCGAATTCACTTGTCCTTGAATCACCGCTTTAATATTGCCTTTGGCATAATTTAAAAACACCACAAGTGGTGAAAGTTTTGGATTTGGTTTTTTACCCTTGCCAATGGTTTTAAATTGAGCGGCATACCAAATAATTTCCATAATTGCCATTTTATCAACAAAAGGTAAACCTGTTTTAATCGGTTTTACGGCATAACGCACGTCTTGCCCTGCAATTAAACGTTCTGTTAAATCGGTTTCCACGGCAAATGGGCGAGCAATACCAATAAAGTCACATGCGCCACTTGCGAGTGCAGCATTCATGCCCGCTACAGTACGGAACCCACCTGTTACCATGAGCTTACATTTAACATGCTGGCGGATTTTCTCAGCAAAATCTAAAAAGTATGCTTCACGCGCAATCGTGCTTGCTTTACGCTTATCCGCCTTAGCTCCAGCCATTGCTGGTGCCTCGTAAGTACCGCCTGAAATTTCAATTAAATCGATACCAGCTTCATCTACTGCTTTAAACACTGAAATCACATCTTCTTCGCTAATACCGCCACGCTGGAAGTCAGCCGAGTTAAGCTTCACGGAAATAATAAAATTTTCTGAGGTTGCTTCACGTACCGCTTTATAAACCTCTAATAAAAAACGGCTACGATTTTCAACTGAACCGCCCCATTGATCTGTGCGCTTATTGGTTAATGGCGATAAAAACTGACTAATTAAATAACCATGTGCGCCGTGCAATTGCACGCCTTCGAAACCTGCTTTTTCACAGATCTGAGCTGCTTTCGCAAAACGATTAATAATATCTAGAATTTCATCATGAGTAAGTTCACGTGGCGTTCCAAACATGGTTGCTAAAGCTGGGCTAAAAGGTACTGCCGATGGTGCAACGGTTTCTTTATTTAAACCTTTTGGACACTGACGACCTGGGTGCGACAATTGAATCAATTGCACCATGCCATATTTTTTACCTAAGGCCGCCCACTCTTTTAAGCGATCAAGGTCACGTTCAGTTTCAATAACCACAACACCTGGTTCATTTTTTGCTCCAGCATTTACCATGACATTGCCCGTAATAGCACAGCCAAGTTCACCTTTTGCCCAAGCACCATATAAGCCCAAATGTAAATCATTTGGTTGGCCTTCATAATTTGCAAGCGCCTCACTCATCGCACCTTTAATAATTCGGTTTTTAAAGGTGGTATTACGAATTGTGATGGGTTGAGCAATCTGGTTCATGGTTAACCTCTTTTTTTGAATTATAGAGCAATTACTCTAATTTAAATGAGTTATTCGGTGTGTCAAGACATAATCGATAACTGACAATAGCACATGTCAATTTTAAAGAATATAAAAATATGCAACTTTTTGCATAAGTTAAAAATTAAATTTATTCTATTAAAAAACAAATAATTAAAATAAAATATCTTAAAGAGATGCTCTAATTAACTGTCTGGTATATTCAGTTTTCGGTTTAGAAAATAGAAGTTCAGTTTCCTGATATTCAACAACTTTAGCATCACGTAATACCATCACTTTATGGCACAGTGATTTCACTATATTTAGATCATGACTAATAAAAATATAACTTAACTGCTCAGTTTGCTGTAATTGTCGCAACAACTTAATCATGGCTTTTTGCGTGGTCCGATCTAAGGCCGATGTAGGCTCATCCAAAATTAAAAGTTTCGGCTGAACCACCAAAGCTCTAGCTAAGGCCACACGTTGACGTTGGCCACCTGAAAGCTCATGAGGATAACGATGTTGAAAATCTTTAGCCAACTCAACTTTTATCAAGGCAGATTCAACTTGCTGGATTACCTCTTTTTCATTCACAGCTTTTAGCTTTAATCCTTCAGCAATAATCTGCCCTACTGTCATACGCGGGTTTAAACTGCCAAATGGGTCTTGGAATACAAGTTGAAAATCTGATCTCATCAACCGCAGCACTTTTGGCTGTAACTGATTCAAATCTTGCCCTAGAAAAACAATTTGCCCGTTACTCTGAATAAGCTGAACCAAAGCAAGGGCTAAAGATGACTTACCTGCACCACTTTCACCAACCACCCCAAGTGATTCACCTTGAGCAAGATCGAAACTCAAATCTTCTATTGCAGTGAAATATCCTTGAATGCAATTTAAAATTCCTTTTCTTATCGGGAATTGCACGCTGAGCTGTCGAACTGATAAAACGTTCTGCTGAGCGGGTCTAGACTCTAAACTTCCCAAATCATGATCTAATAATTGTGCTGTATAACTTGTTTTAGGGCTTGCAAAGATTTGGCTCAGTTCACCTTGCTCTACTACACGCCCACTTTGCAATACAATCAGTTTCTCAGCATAGCGATGTACTAAATTTAGGTCATGGCTAATTAAAATAAGTGCCATTCCATATTTTGCTTGTAAAGATTTTAATAGCTCTAAAATCTGTATCTGTAAGACCACATCTAACGCAGTCGTAGGCTCATCAGCAATCAAAACTTTAGGCTGAAGTGCCAATGTCATCGCGATCATGACACGTTGTTTTTGTCCACCAGAGAGCTCATGTGGATAGCGTTTTAAAATTTGTTCGGGTTCAACAATTCCCACATCTTTTAGTAGCTCAACTATTTGTTGTCGAACTTCAAGTTTTGAAAAACCTGATAAAAGAAGACTTTCTCCTACAATTTTTTCAACCCGATGTAGCGGATTTAACGCAGTAGCAGGTTCTTGAAAAATCATAGCGATTTGTCGACCACGTAAATATGATTGAGCTCTCTCATCTAACCCAAGCATGTTTTGTGAGCCAATCCAGACCTGACCTGTTACTTCTAATTTTTCTTGCAGCAATCCCATTATTGCTAAGCAACTCATCGATTTACCTGAACCACTCTCGCCCACAATAGCGAGTGTTTCACCTTCACTTAAGTAAAAATTTAGATCTTCCAATAAAATCTTTTGGTCTTTGGTTTGAATTGAAAGATGTTCTACCTTCAATAACGTTGAGGCGGTATTTAAATTATTTTCTTGGGTCAAACGCATCACGGGCCGCCTCCCCAATATAAATTAAAAGTGAAAGAACAATAGCCAGACTAAAAAAGCCTGAAATTGCTAGCCATGGCGCATCTAAATTATTTTTACCTTGCAACAATAACTCGCCTAATGAAGCTGCATCGGGTGGCAGCCCATACCCTAAAAAATCAAGAGCGGTTAACGCACTAATATTAGTGGTTAAAATAAAAGGTAACTGAGACAAACTCGAACTGATCGCATTGGGCAAAATATGCCTAAAAATAATAGCGCGATCGGTCACTCCCAAAACTTGGGCTGCACGAACATAATCAAGCTGGCGAGCTTTTAAAAATTCTGCTCTAACAATACCCACCAAAACGGTCCAGCCAAAAAACAACATAATGAAAAAGAGCCAATATACATTTGGAACAAACATACTGACTAAAATCATGACCATAAAAAGCATGGGTAAGCCATTCCAGACCTCAACCAAACGTTGTCCTAATAAATCTACCCAACCGCCATAGTAACCTTGAATGGCACCTACGGTAATTCCAAATAAAGCAGAACAAAATGTTAAGGCTAAACCGAAAAGTAACGATACTCTTAAGCCATAAAGAATGCGGGCAAAAACATCCCTTCCCTGATCATCTGTTCCCAACCAGTTTTGCTTGGAGGGTGGTGACGGTACAGGAACGGCCAAGTCTAAATTGGGAGTTTGATATGAAAATTGAATAAGCGGCCAAACTGCCCATCCTTTAGCCTCAATAAGCGCTTGTACGGCGGGGTCTTTATAATCAGCTTCTGTTTCAAACACCCCACCAAACGCAGTTTCAGGATAAGTTTTTAACACAGGTAAATAGTAAGAATCTTCATACTTCACTAACAGCGGTTTATCGTTAGCAATCAACTCCGCCGCTAATGACAAAATCAAAATCAGATTAAATAAAATGAAGCTGGCCCAGCCCAATTTATGCTGTCTAAAACGCTGTAATCGTGTACGCACAATCAGAGACATTACTTGCCTCCTTGTGCATCAAAGTGAATTCGTGGATCAATCCATTGGTACAACACATCACATATGAGACGTAAAATTAGGCTAAATAAAGTAAAGAAAAATAAAACCCCAAAAATGACAGGATAGTCACGCTGGACAATTGCTTCAAAGCCCAACAAACCCACCCCATCTAAATGAAAAATAATTTCTACAAACAGGTTACCCACAAAGAAAATGCCCGCTAACACTTCTGGTAATCCTGCGAGCACAACTAAAATGGCATTACGAAAAACATGCTTATATAAGACCTGTTGGCCATTCAACCCTTTTGCATAGGCTGCCAAAACGTAGGGTTTATTGAGTTCTTCTAAAAATGAGTATTTAGTTAAATAGGTTAAACTGGCAAAACCGCCTAATACCATGGTAATCAGTGGCAAAGTCATATGCCATAAATAATCGGTAACTTTGCCCCAAAGACTAAGTTGATGAAAGTTATCTGATACTAAATTTTGTAATGGAAACCATTGAAAATAAGAGCCGCCTGCAAAAAAAACAACTAACAAAATGGCAAATACAAAACTCGGTACAGCATATCCCACCACAAGAGCTAACGAGGTGGACCGATCAAACCATGAACCTTGCTGTCTTGCTTTCTTAATCCCAAGTGGAATAGAAATTAAATAAATCAGAAAAGTGCTCACCAGCCCAAGCGAAATAGAAACAGGTATTTTTTCCCACAACAATTGCACGACTGGTTTATCTTTAAAGAAACTTTGTCCAAAATCTAAAGTTAAATAGCCTTTTAACATTAGAAAAAATCGTTCAGGGGCAGAACGATCAAAGCCGTACTGAGCCTTAATTTGCTCAACCATTTCAGGGCTTAAACCTTGAGCACCCTGATAATAAGTTTCTGCACTCAATGCACGACCAATTCCCAAATCGCTTTGTGCCTGATGTATTGCTTGCTCAACTGGCCCACCCGGTGCAATTTGCACAACCACAAAGTTAATCAATAAAATGACAAACAATGTGGGAATCATTAAAAGAAGTCGCTTGAGAATATATGAACCCATATAACAGGATTTCCTTTATGGCAGGTGCTTTTTATTGTTGATGTAAATATTTGGCAACTTTTTTGGCTTTATTTGCATCACTCCACCAATATTCTATTCCAGAAGAAAGTGCTGGTTTAATTTTAGGTTGTTGATACATATTCCAATAAGCATACCAGTTTTCACCTTTACCATAGGTCGGAATTTGATAATAACCAGCTCTCAGCAACCGATCGAGAATGCGAGTATAAATAATCTGTTGTTCACGGCTTTTACTTGCAACAAGTTTTGAAGTCACTTGATCAATTACGGGGTTGCGAATACCCGCATAATTGTAATTTCCATCCTGCGCTGCGGCGATACTTCCCCAAAACTGTGTTTGTTCATTGCCCGGGTTTAGAGATTGCGGCAGATTCATTGTGGTCATATCAAAATCGTAACGACGAGTCCTTTCTAAATATTGCGGAGCATCGACCTGACGCAAATTAACTGCAATGCCTAACTTTTTTAGGTTACGAATAAAAGGTAAAAGTGTTCGTTGTTTACCATCTTGCTGAATTAAAAACTCAAGCTGAACTTTTTTTCCTTCTGGTGTAAATAGCTGCCCTTCTTTAACTTTATAGCCAGCCTGTATGAGTAATTGCCGTGCAGTTAACAAGTTCTGACGATTGAACCCACTTGCATCCGACACTGGATATTTCCAGTTTGCTAAAACACCTTGTTGCATGAGTGGAGATAACTTAGGCAATAACGGTTTTAACAAGTCTAATTCAGTTTTTGAAGGTCGACCTGTTGCTGCTAATTCACTATTTTCAAAATAACTTTGAAGACGTTGATATTGACCATAAAACAAAGCTTTATTTTGCCATTCAAAGTCATAGGCATAGGTTAAGGCTTGTCTAAAACGGATATCATTTAAAGGTTTTCGCCTAGTGTTAAACACATAGCTTTCGGTGGCAATCGGGTTATGGTGACGAAATTTATATTGAGTAACCAGCCCTTCTTTTACGGCAGGAAAACGATAATCTGTTACCCATTTTTTAGGATTAGTTTCTTCATGCAAAGTGTATTGCCCAGATTTAAATCCTTCAAAAGCAATATCCCAATTTCGATAATAGACATATTTTAATCGGTCAAAATTATAACGTCCCTTGTTAATAGACAAATCTTTTGCCCAATAATTTGGGTTTCTTTTATAACTAATGCTTCTACCTGCATCAACTCGTTCAACTACATATGGCCCCGAACCAACAATCGGCTGTAGGGTAATTCGGCTAAAATCTTTTTTTTGCCAATCCGCTTTTGAATAAATCGGTAAGGTTGCCAAAATGAATGGCATTTTAGGATTATGGTTAGACTTAAAACTAAACTTTACTTGATGAGCATTGATGACTTCTGTTTTTGCCAAATCAGCAAGGTACATCTGTAAACCTAAATTAGACTTCGTCTGATAGGCATCAAAACTAAATTTAACATCTTCCGCAGTGACTGGCTGTCCATTACTAAAACGCGCTTTAGGATTTAAATAGAAAGTAACAGACTGCGTTTTTTCTGGGTCATAACTCACTTTCTCAGCTAAAAGCGGATATAAAACTCCGACCTCATCTAACGATTGAGTCATTAAAGTATCAAAAAGATAATTAACTCCCTCCGTAGCATTCCCCTTACCATTCATACTATTGAGGTTATCAAAAGTTCCTTGAGCGGCCTGACTTAACAGACCACCTTTAGGGGCATTCGGGTTTGCATATGGCATAGCCTTCATTCCTAAATATTTAGGTTTGGAATGAATCGCTATATATGAAGTGGTTTGCTGTGCAGAAAAAACTGTATGTGAAACGACACTGAGCCCGACTAGCAGGCTCAGTTGAAAAGATGATTTATGCATAAGTTGCTAATTATTTTATAAATTAGGCACTTTAATAACATCACCAATGCGAAGCTGAGTAGAAGGTGTCAAATTATTTAGCTCAGCCAAGAAATTGGTTTCTAAACCATATTTGCTAGCAAGGCCAATTAATGTATCACCACGCTTCACTTTGTATTCCACAACAGTTTTTGGAATTACAATATTTTGGCCACGCTGTAAATTAGCACTCGCTTTTAATGCATTCATTTCAGCAAGTTCACGCACTGAAATGCCTGCACGGCTCGCAATACTATTTAAAGACTCGCCAGATTTCACAGTATATCTTTCAGTGTTTTTACCAGCCGCAACTGTTTTAGTTGAAGACTTAGTATCTACTTTAGCTGTTTCTACTGTAGGTACATCACCTGTTAGCTTTAAACGTTGCCCTACACGAACGCTACTGGTACGTGAAAGACCATTTAATGAAGCAAGATAGTCCAACTGTAAGTGATAACGGTTAGCGATATTACCTAAGCTATCACCAGATTTGACTGTATAAGTTTCGGGTGTTTCTTCTTTAGTATTTTTAGAAGGCTTAGTTGGTGCTTCTTCTTCAACTGTACCTGTGAGTTTTAAACGTTGACCAGCACGTAACCCAGCAGTACGAGACAAACCATTTAAGTCAGCCAAATAACCTGTTTGCAAGTTATATTTACTCGCAATCGCATTTAAACTATCACCCGACTTTACAACGTATTGTTCTGGAACACTTAACCCTGCTGGTACTTTTATCGTTTGACCAAGCTGTACATGGCTATTTGCTTTTAAGTTATTTAACTCGGCTAACTCAGCTAGGCTAATTTTTGATTTCGTTGCAATACTCGATAAAGTATCACCGCGCTGTATTTTATAGCCTTCTGTTTTATAAGAAATATTAGCAGCAGCCTTCTCAGATTTACTAGAAGTTTTAGTTTCAGCAACTTCATCTACAGAAATATCTTGTGTAGGCACATTAATTTTTTGGCCAACCATCAAGTTACTACCCGCAGATAAACCTGGCGTTAATTCAGCAAGTTCTTGATTAGAGAGCGCATAACGATCTGCAATTAATTTAAGGTATTCACCGCGCTTCACAGTATAACTTTTCGTTGCTATACGCTTTGCATTTGCTTGAACTGCTTTCGGCTCGACTTTAGCACTTGAGCGACTATTCTTCGGCTCTTTTAACAGTAGTTTTTGCCCAACAAATAGACCATCTGTTACTGATAAATCGTTATATTCAGCCAATTGTCTTACTGACAAATTAAACTGATTAGCAACACCGCTTAAACTGTCGTTAGCTTCAACTACATATACATCTGGTTTAGCTGTACTTTTAGATGTTGTTTGAGTTTCTTGTGGTTTAGCATCATAGAGGTAAAGCGTTGAACCTACATATAACGTCTTTTCAGGGTCAATCTGGTTCCACTTCGCAACATCGCGCCAGTTTACGCCATTTTTCATTGCAATAACGGCCAACGTATCACCCGGTAAAACGGTATAAGTACTACGCTTACCTTTAGGCTGTACAACCACTACATCAGTATCAGTCTTGATGTAAGGTTTATCTTTATTGCGCTGTCCGTCTTCAGAGTTAGCTACAGTCACGTCTTCAGCTAAAGTTTTTGGATAAGCAAAACCTCTACTGACCTCTTTACCTTGTTGCTCTGCAACTGACTGGCTCGTCTGAATTGCGGTTAACCTAATTTTGCCATCATACGGATCGACAATTTCGGTTCCTTTAGGCGCGATTGCTTTTAATTCAGCAACGACTTGATCTTTTTCAGCTTGTGTGGGTTGCGGCTCTAAAGCTTGTTGAACTGTTTCTTTCTCACCTTCAGCTCGTACTGCCGCTAAAATCTTCTCACGCTCTGCAGCTGAAATTGGTGGCTCCATCTTAACAGGCTTCGTAATGTTAGCTGCATTGGTCACAGCTACAGGAATACGCGGCGCACTTGGTACATCCGCTGATGCTGCAAAGGCAGCTAACGCATCTGAACCACGTGGTGTAGATTTTGAAATCGTTGAAGTATTCTTCACTGGTGAAGAAGGTTTAACTGGCTGAACTTGTGTTGTTGGTGTTGTTCTTGTTGTCACTGTAGTAGAAGGACTAACAGTTGTCGGTGTAGACGGTGAAGTTGCATTTGCCCACCAACCTGAGCTACCACTCGTTTTTTTGCCTTTTAATTTATTATCAATTGAAGGACTTAAATCTGCTGGAATCAAAATACGCATTGGACTCGCAGGGTCTACTGCTTCACCACGATATCCTGGGTTTAATGCATAAAGTTCTGCACGACTTAATCCTGCTGTAGAAGCAATTTCATTTAACGTTAAAGGTGCTGATAAAGTCACTTCACGGAAATGGGGTCTATTTGCAATAGGCGGTAATTCTACACCATAAGCCTTTGGATTTTTAATAATTTGAGCAACAGCTAAGAAACGTGGAACATAGTTCATTGTCTCTTGAGGCAATTTTAATGACCAATAATCGGTTGGCAAACCAGCAGCTTGGTTGCGGTTAATCGCTTGCTGAATACGTCCAGGGCCAGCATTATAGGCAGCTAATGCAAGTTCCCAAGAACCAAATTGGTTATAGAGGCTTCCTAAAAACTCATAAGCTGCGCGAGTCGATTCAACCACATCTCGGCGCCCATCATACATACCCGTTTGCTTTAAGCCATAAATACGACCAGTACTTGGAATAAACTGCCATAGCCCCGCTGCCGCTGCACTACTTGTTGCAGCTGGGTCATAAGAACTTTCAATTACAGGTAATAATGCAAGTTCTGTCGGTAAGCCACGGCGTTCAGCTTCTTTCACAGTATGGTACAAATAACGACTGGCACGAGCACTCAAGCGATCAAGGTAAGGCTGACGAGAAATAAACCAGCTACGCTGAGCTTCAATACGTGAATCCCAATGATTCAAGTCCATTTTGAAACCAACAGACATACGCTTCCAGACATCACCATGCTTCAAAATAAGCAGACGATCGCCTTCTACAGCGCGCATATCGGTTGCTGAAAGTAAGTCTTCCAAAGAGTCAAGACTACTCGCATCTAAATAACCTGCACCACTGACCTGTTTCGATTTTGAGGTTTTTGCAGATTGCGGAGTCGATGAACAGCCTGTTGTAATACCCAACGCAGCTAAAGCAGAGCTAAGTACGGTAATTTTGAACAATGATGCCGCAGATGGCTGCCACACAAATGTGGTTGGTTTATACATAAAAACTTCCAAACAACTCGCGTAATATTTTTTTGGGGTCTGGCCACAAACCCTAGGTCTTCGATGCCATTGTAGTAAAGCGTGCAAGATAGACAAGGCAATAATTTGATGTCATTTGCATGGAAATGTTACAAGAAATTAAAAAAACCTTGCTTTGTAACGATGGAACCGAACTTTTTGCGTATACAATACACCATATTCAGTTCTTTTTCTTTTAGTTTAGGTTTCGATTTATGTCTCAAACAATCACACTGTATGTTGATGGTGCATGTCGTGGCAATCCGGGTTTAGGTGGTTGGGGCGCATATGTCATTACCGAGCAGGGTGAGCATAAATTATTTGGCGGTGAACCTGAGACAACCAATAACCGTATGGAGCTTACTGCTGCGATTGAGGGTGTTTCATTTTGCCCACCCGATGCTCACTTAATTATCTGGACAGATTCAAATTATGTGAAGCAAGGCATTACTGAATGGATTCATGGCTGGAAAAAGAAAAACTGGAAAGATGTAAAAAATCCTGACCTTTGGCAAAAATTAGATGCTGTATGTGCAGGTAGAAATATTGAGTGGAACTGGATTAAAGGCCATGCTGGACATGCAGGCAACGAAATGGCCGATGAGCTTGCAAATATCGGAGCCGATCAAACCGCACTTCAAAAAAAAACAGTTCAAGCGACTGCCCTGCAAGATATAAAAAAGCCTGAAGAGGATTGGTTGCTTGATGACCCTTTTGGGTTTGATATGGCAGAAGTAGCCGAAGAAGATAATATTGATCTTGAACAGCCCGAAGAAGTTGAGATGATTATTGTGGAAGAAGAAGTTATTGAAGTTGAAGCTGCTGAGCCAGAAAGTAAGCAACCCGTTAATAATATTCATCCTCAAATTGTTGTGACCGAAGCCAAACTACAATTACAAGGGCCTCGACAACTGATTCTCGATACGGAAACCACTGGTTTTTATTTCCAAGATGGCGACCGAATTATTGAGGTGGGCGCTATTGAAATGATTAACCGGAAACTTACCGGTAGCTCAATTCATATTTATATTAACCCGCAAAAACCAGTGGGTGACTCAGAAAATATCCATGGTATCAGTGATAATTTCTTAAAAGATAAACCGCTCTATGCAGAAATTGCCGATACGCTTTTTGATTATCTAAAAGGCGCAGAGATTATTGCCCATAACGCAACCTTCGATATGAACTTCCTTGATATGGAGTTTAGACGCGCAGGCCTTCCTGCGCTTTCCGAAGTATGTGAGGTAACAGATACTCTAGCTTTAGCGAAAAGCAAACATCCCGGACAAAAAAACTCGCTTGACGCCCTTGTAAGACGTTATGAAATTCCAGCACGTGACCGTACTTTCCACGGTGCATTACTCGATGCTGAAATTCTTTCAGATGTTTACCTAGCAATGACAGGTGGGCAAGTTTCTTTTGATATAGATGCCTTATCTCAAAGTGAAAATAGCCTGAACACAGCAAATAAAACCAGAGTTCAAATTGAACTACCAGTTATTCTTCCTTCCGAAGAAGAGCTAAATAGACATGAGACTTGGGTCAAAGAATTTGAGAAAAAGCATGGAGAACCTTGCCTTTTTGCAAAATAAATTTTTGATTCTTTAGCGTTTTTAGCTTTTCCCCTTTGTAAGTTAAGTTATATTAGTCACATAGATTTTTAGCTCAAATTACTGAGCACTACGAATATAACAATTGATTTTTTTGCAAAGGGGAACGTTTATGTCTGAGCATACTTCGATTCATTTCGATCCAACAGCTTTACTCATCATTAAACATGAAATTGATCGTTCAATAAAACTGGTTGAAGGCGCAGTAAGTACTTTAATTGAAGAACAAACACTCCCTTTCGGTATTGATGATGCATTAGAACAATTTAAGCAATGCACTCAAGTCCTCCGTTTAATTGATATCCCCTATCTTGCAAAAATCACTCAATATTCAACTGAGCTGATGCAAAAAATTATTGCGAAGCCAACACAAATTAACACCAATGATGTGGTTGCACTGAGTGAAGGCACGACCATGGTAAAACGGTATATTGAGTTTATCTGTTTGCGTGAATTACAAGTACCTCAGTTTCTTCTTAATACATTAAACAATTTAGAATTAGCTTTAAATAAACCACTGACATCTTCTGGACAAGCGATTGCTCCTTTACTTGCAAATACTGCACTTGAACTCCCATTACCAGAAGTATTGATTAATGAAACAACTCAGTTTATTCATCAACTCTATAAGCTATCTCTACATCAATTTTTAAACAAGACAGAAGCTAATCATAATTTTCAAGCTTTTAAACTTATTGGTACCTATTTGGTCAGCATGGCAAACCATCAGCCAAGCCAACAATATTGGCAACTCGTAAATTATGCTTTCGGCCATATTGATAACCTGCTTTTAAATGATTCACGCCTACGTGTACTCATTAATATTGAAAGTTATATTGGTCAGTTTTTAACAAGTCCTGAAACTTTTAAGCCTGATTTGGCTGCACTTGCAGATATTTTAAGTATAGTTATCGCTCAAGAAGATGAGGTTGCTCACCATATTCGCAACCAACTCCATATCGGTGAAGAAATACCTACAGACACTCAATTGCTCGTTTTAAGCCGTCATCTTTATGGGCCTGACTTTGACACCATGCACACAGTCAGCCAATTAATATTGAGCGAAATGAACAAAGTGCGTAACGATATTGAATATAACTATCAAAATATGTCGACTGAAAAAGCACAACAATTACAAACGAGCCTTTTGCAATTAGCCTATACATTTAAACTGCTTAATCTTGATGAAGCTGCATCTGAACTATCTCAACAGGCAAATAGTTTAAGTCAGCTCAATATATTAAGTAATGAAAACTATGCTCAGCAGCTTATGGACAGCATTTTGTCTGCCATGAACTCAATTGGTATTTTGGTACGCCAATATACGTCTAGTCGTTTACAGCTTAATGTGAACAATACAAATATTTCTTTAGATCGCCTTGATGAGGCACATCAAGCCTTACTCACCGAGACAAAAAATTTAATTGATTTCATTTGTCAGAGTCTTACGTTGTATGCAAATGATCAGACACAAAATATTGAAGCAATTGCAGGTTCATTAAAAGAGCTAGCTGGCGCAGCCGAATTTCTAGGAAGCACAATTCAACAAGATGCTTTACTTCAAACTGCTCAATTTGTTCAACAACAACTTGAACAAAACCAGCCGTTTAATACAGACCAAATTCACTGTATTTTTAACGTATTAGCAGGCCTTGACATGTTGGTTGACAATTTAAAAAATAAACAACCTGTTCTACAATCCATGTTTAATGTAGCATTGTCGAGTAGTCAACAACTTCAAAAAAAGGCAGCTTAATGTCTGAATTATCACTTGCTTATATTTTCCATCATCAACAATTACTGGTTGATCAAAACCTTCAACTACCCAAAGTCGAAAAGTTAGCAAGTGATTTACTTTTCACTCATGATGAGCAGGTCATTGCACGTGACTTGCTTGCTGAGGAAGCTATACCAGAAGGCTTACAACTGGTTCCAATTCGCCAACTCATTACAAGTTGGTCGAAAGAACAGTTTTTGCAAGCGAGCCGTGCTGTACAGTTACTTGAATGGCGACGCAATCATAAGTTTTGTAGTCACTGCGGACACCCGACAGAAGTTCATCCAACTGAATATGCAATGGTGTGCCCATCTTGTCGCTATCATCAATATCCTCGCGTAAACCCATGCATAATTACCGTCATTACTCGAGGTGATGATGAAATCTTGCTGGCGAAGTCAGTCCACAATAAAACCAATATGTATGGTTTGATTGCAGGTTTTGTTGAAGTTGGTGAGACGCTTGAAGAAGCGGTACAACGTGAAGCTTTTGAAGAAGTAGGCCTAAGACTCAAAAATATTCAATATATGTCAAGTCAGCCTTGGCCTTTCCCGAGTAACCTTATGGTTGCGTTTCGAGCAGAATATGAGTCTGGTGAAATTAAGCTGCAAGAAGAAGAAATTGCAGATGCACAATTCTTCAAAATTGATCAATTACCTGAAATTCCATTTAAAGGTAGTATTGCTCATTCAATGATTATGCAGATTACCCAAGCTGGGTAATCTGTTGTGTTTTAAACGAGAATATCGTTTAAAACACTTCTTCAAGAAAATGTAAGATCGTTCTTTTAGTCCTGAAATAATGACTAATAAAACTAGAAAGGCTGGCCAAAATTGTAATATGTCCAGTTTTAGGAATCACGGCGATATGGCTGTGATTACCCTTCTCTCTAAGCGCTTGATCCATATCTAAAGTATTGTGTTTTTTTACAATCTGATCGTTTTCAGCCATTAAAAGGTAATGTTTAATATTATTTTGATTAACGAAATAATATGGCATGACTTCTTTATAAGAGGTGCTTTGATCAAAAGCATCTTCGGCCAGTGGATCACCTTTATAGTCAAAATGATATGGGCCAGCTAAACCGATTATTGCCTTAATTTTCCCTAAACACTCAATTTTAGTTGAATCAGGGTGATAAACAGCAGACATCACATTAAATGCCCCTGCCGAATGCCCCATAAGTACAATATTTTCTGTAGAAATTTCCAGTTTTCCCTGATTTTGATGCAAATAATTCAATGCCTGAGTTAAGTCATCAACAAAACTTGGGAAAATATTTTTAGGTGCTAACTGGTAGTTAATAACAGCAACGTCATAACCTTCTTTGGCAAATGTCTCACCAATAAAAAGATAATCTCGTTTATTACCATGTTGCCAAGCCCCGCCATGCACAAAAACAATGAGAGGCTGATGAGTTAGCTTTTTAACAGACCGGTAAACATCCAAACGGTGGCGAGGCTTTAGGCCATAACGAACATTTGGAACCTGTTCAAAACCATCTTTTGGCGTAAAGCGGTTTAAAGCAAAACTCCCCAAATCATACAGGCGGAACTCTTTATAGAGAGTTCGCGCCTGTTCAATTTTGCTTTGTAGTTGTTCAATCAGATTCATATATTACTGTGCAGTCGAAGCAGGATCTGTTTGGTCAGGATCAATTGCAACAGGTGTTTGAACTGTTGGTTGAGCAATGACGTTATTAATAATCGGTGTAGTTGTTGCACTACCCGTACTTGCAGCTGGTGCAGGCGCCAAATCAACGTTATCAATTAAAGTGACAATTTTGGTAACGTTACCGACGTTTTGTAAGACGTTATTTAAATCATTAATTTCAGCTGTATTTAAACGTCCCATTACATAAAGTACACCGTCTTCGGTATGTACCAGAACCTTACTATCAGAAACTACAGGTGCCTTCATTAAAAGAGCACGCGTATTTGCTGTTACACCCGCATCTTGCATGATGGTGTTATAGCTAACTTTGTTACCCACCGTAATATAGTTATGTACAGCTTTCACATCACTCATGGCTTTAAGATTGTCTTCTGCCAATTGTTTCAAGTACGGGTCTGGCACTTGGCCAGTTAATAAAACTGTACTATGGAAGCTTTCGATATTAATACGTGACTGCTTGAAACGTTGATCAAGTTTATAAATGTTGATATTGGCTGTACGTTTAATTGAAGAGTCAATGAATACTTGGCCTAGACTGCGGACACCGCTATCTGTGCCCACTGGAGCTGTGCCTGTTCCACCAGAAATAAAACTTGCGCAACCTGATAAACTTGCGACACAAAGCATTGTTACAGCAATACGGTTTAACACTCCACCAGACTCCTATCAATTTCTTGGCTTGATCATAAAGCATCAGACTTAAATTTGCTCAAAAGAGTAATGAACTCTTAATCCAAAGTAAATGCATTTTCGATCCATTGCAGATCATAATGGAATTTTGAAAAGTCATGCTGTACTGTTTTTGCAATTTTCTGTGGAAAATCAAAACAAATCACATCAAAACGACAATAAAAATCCTGATAAGATGGATAGCGCTGTAAAAAACGCATCGCAGTTTTGATAATTTTCTTTTGTTTTGTCCACGTTACCATTTCACAAGCTTGTCCATAATTTCCTATAGTGCGTGCTTTTACTTCAACAAAAACTAACTCTTGCCCTCTTTTGACGATTAAATCCACTTCACCACGGCGTGAATGGTAATTACTTGTGACCCATACATAGTTTTGTGCTTGTAAAAGGTTTAAAGCAGTTTGCTCTGCCCATTTCCCCAACTGCTGCGCTAATAACATTTTTATTTTCCCCAATGAAAAGCATCTCTAGATGTTTTTATACGTAAGTTATTTTCTGAAATTCATCTGACATATCAGAACTAAATCGAACAAATGAAAATCAGATCATTTTCGAAAAGCCCAAGCTAGCAGACATTGTTCACGCCCAAATCATAATTTCGGGTAAACTACCCGATTAAAATTGTTTATCTGTACGGAGTAAGACCAAATGAGTGCTCAGTTATTTGTTGTAGCCACCCCAATCGGGCACTTAGATGATATGACTTTCCGTGCAATTGATATTTTAAAATCAGTTTCTATTGTAGCTGCCGAAGATACTCGCCAATCAGCACAATTATTTAAGCACTATAATATATCGACTCAACTTACTGCATGCCATGACCACAATGAAAGCAATAAAATTGAGCAGTTAGTTCAAAAATTACTTGCGGGCGATAGCGTTGCTTTAATTAGCGATGCAGGTACACCACTCATCAGTGATCCAGGCTTTAAATTAGTCCGTGCTGCTCAAGAGAACGGTATTAAAGTTGTTCCAGTGCCAGGCGCATGTGCTGCTATTGCTGCTTTAAGTGCAGTAGGTTTACCGAGTGATCGTTTTAGCTTTGAAGGATTTTTACCATCTAGAGCTTCACAACGTATTTCTCAATTAGAAAAACTTAAGAATGAAACCCAGACCTTAATTTTCTATGAAGCACCCCATCGTATTTTAGAGTCTATTAAAGATATGGCTCAGGTATTTGGTGAAGACCGTCCAGTAGGGTTTGCACGTGAAATTACCAAAACCTTTGAAACCATCAAAAAAATGACCTTAAAAGATTTGGTCAGCTTCATTGAAAACGACCACAACCAAGAAAAAGGTGAAATTGTAGTGGTTGTGGGTGGTGCAGCTGCAAAAACAGATCTAGAACAAGAAAAACTAGATGAACTTTTAAAGCGTTTACTTCAAGACTTATCTGTTAAAGCAGCATCTCAACTCGCTGCCGATTTAACAGGAATTAAGAAGAAAGTCGCTTATCAACGTGCGCTCGAGTTAACACAATCTTAATTTTTTTAATTAGATATGGTGATGACACAGACTCTTTGTCATCACTATCTGTTAATTTTGCATAATAAAATATAAGAATAAGAGTACTAATGTGACTGAACAAATGGGCAAACTTGGTCCTCATGAAGGACAAGAGCTAGAATTATTACTTTCAGGCAAAAAACCTATAGCTCTATTTTACGATCTATTACCTGTCAGTTTTTTAAAGCATCTCGAACGAGGTACTTTATCAATGCTGAGTAAAGATATTGAAACTTCTCTACCTTTACCCTTTTCAATTATGCTGATCTATAAAGATGCAGCTTTAGCAGATTTAAATGAACTCATGATGTGTATTGAAACTTTATTTAAAGAAACTAATTTTGAAAAACGCATAGAGCTTGAACGAAGAATTGGACAACTTTTAGGTTACTCAGCACATGATATAGAGTTTTATATTCAGCATATTTCCAATCGTCATTTAAAAAGAAATGTGTAAAATCTATCTCAATATATGTTTTGCTGACTCCACAATAGTCTCTGCTAGTGCATCTAACTGTTTAGACTGCCTTTTCCAATGGTGCCAATATAACGGAATGTCGAGCTCAGCCTCAGGTATAACATCCACTAAAGTTCCATTGGTTAACAAAGATTGAACCTGAAGCTCGGGTACCATGCCATATCCCAAACCTAATTGAATCGCTTTCACAAAGGCATCTGTAGCAGGAATAAAACTATAAGGATAACTCTGCAAAGGCAAACCATAATATTTCAGTAATACCTCTGAATGCATAAGATCTTTATGGTTGAAAATTACAGCTGGTGCATTTCTTAAAGTTTCGCGGTTTACGCCATATTTAAACCAGTCAGCTGCAAATTCAGCAGAAGCCAACATTTTATAACGCATTTTCCCAAGTGGTTGAGCTAAACAGCCTGACATGACCTGCTCTTCTGCCGAGATACATGCGTTGACTTGTCCTGTTTCTAATAAAGTATGCGTATGCGATTGATCATCAATTTTTAGTTCTAAGACTATTTTTTCTTTAAAAAGTGTTTGCTGAATGCTCGGTAAAAGCCAAGTCGCTAGCGAATCTGCATTGGACGCTAGAGCAATTTTATAGAATTCCGATTCAGATGATTTCCCCATCAAACCTTGTAATAAGTTTTGCTCCATTAATCTCGTATGACGTAAATGTTGCAATAATGTTTGCCCTGCTTGTGTGAGTACACATGGGCGCCCACGGATAATTAAAATTTGGCCTAAATACTTTTCCAAAGCTTGCACACGTAAGGACACTGCCGAGGGCGTAATATATAAATGTTCACCTGCTGCATCAAAACTACCCACTTCTGCTACTGCAAGAAAAGCTTCACACTGTTTGCTATCTAACATATAGAACCTAAATATTTTTTAGCCAAACCTAAATATTCTTAATTTTACTTATTTCTTAAGAAAAAGTCAGATAATTCCCACATCTGATTTTTCCACCTTATTGTTATGTTCTCTCTTAGTATATTTTTTAAAGGATTCGGTATTGGTAGCGGGCTTATTGTAGCAATTGGAGCTCAAAATGCTTTTGTTCTAAAACAAGGACTCAAACAGCAATACGTATTTTGGCTATGTTTAATTTGTGCGCTGTCCGACTCGATTTTAATCGCTTTTGGTGTATTAGGTTTTGCCGAAATCATGACAGCATCACCCATCTTAATTACGGTCGCTAAATATTTAGGGGCAACGTTTTTATTGGTCTACGGTGCGAAAGCATTCTATGCTGCCTTAAAAACCACCCAGAGTATGGAGCTTGATAGCAGCCAGAAACAGACTTTAACTCAAGCACTAGTGACCTGTCTTGCCTTTACTTGGCTTAACCCACATGTCTATTTAGATACCATTGTTCTGATTGGTTCAGTTGCAACTCAGCTAGAAGACAAAATTAGTTTTGCTTTAGGCAGCATTGTTGCATCTTGGATTTTCTTTTTCAGTTTAGGTTATGGCGCAAGATTATTAAAACCATTATTTATCAATCCTAAAGCATGGAAAATCTTAGATTTCATTATTGGTTGTGTTATGTGGAGTATCGCAATATCGCTTCTCATCTAATGCATTCAAACAGTAAAAAGTACCATGTCCGAATGGTACTTTTTATGCGGTCAAAATTATGCTTGAGAACCCAACACCAGTTTTGACTGTTTTCTTTCTTGCTGAGACTGTTTTATGACAGCGTAACCAGAAGACACACCCAAGTACGCAATTACAAAGGCAACAAATAAATCTGGAAATACACTACCTGTTCCAAATACGCCAACGGCCGCTAAAATCACAGCAATATTGGCAATAGAATCGTTTCTGCTACACAACCAAACAGAACGCATATTGGCATCTCCATCACGGTACGCATAGAGCATAAGTGCGACTGAAACGTTAGCAATTAAAGCCATCACGCCAATTGCTCCCATGACCATTGGTTCAGGTGAAACACCATAAAAATAAGACCAAACCACTTTTGCAATAACAAAAATACCGAAAGCGGCCATCGTTATTCCTTTAAGTAATGCAGCTGTTGCGCGCCAATATAAACTCATCGAAAGCACAACTAAAGATAATGCATAATTTGCTGCATCTCCGGCAAAATCTAATGCATCGGCCCATAGCGAAACAGATTGAGCCTTATAACCGCCCAATATTTCTACCACAAACATCAAAGCATTGATCACAAGAGCAATCCATAACGCTTTTCTAAAACGTGGACTCACTTTCTTTGAAGGAGAACATGTTGAAGCACAACCACATCCAGCCATTTTATTTCCTCAAGAACTCTTTTATAGTGATTAAAAACCCTTGAGTAGCTCCAGAGTCAAGCCTTATGAGTCTTTCTATTGGTCAATTATCAAAAAAAGCGGATGTTCCAATTGATACGATCCGTTATTACGAAAAAGTAGGTGTGTTGGACCGTATTCAACGTTCAGAAAATAATTATCGTGTTTATACCGAGCAGACCCTCAACGATCTATTGTTTATTAAGCATTGCCGCGAATTAGATATATCACTCAGTGATATTAAAACGTTAAAAGAAATGAAAACTCAACCTAAACAGGCATGTACGAAAATTGATAATTTAGTAGATAAATACTTAAATGAAGTAACTGAAAAAATTGAACGATTATTACTTTTAAAAGAATCTTTAATTGATTTAAAACAGCACTGCTCTACCAATCGAACAGTGGATGAGTGTGGAATTTTAAAAGAACTACAAAGCTCGCCTTAAACCTATTTTGATAAATTCATACAAATAAAAAAGCACCACTCATGTGATGCTTTTTTAAGATTAATGGTCGCTATGTTCATCAGGAGGAACTTCGGTAATTCTACCACCTCGAGCTAAAAATGCGGCAACTTCATCTTCCAACGCTTGGCGCTGTTTCTGTTTAGCCGTTACAGTCAGCGTTTCTGCTTCGGCAAGGTCTGTATCACTCAAACTGCCTGCTTCTTCATCAGCTGCACCGCTTTCGGCTGCTTTCGCTTCATCTTCATCTACAGCAGAATCTTCTGCATCTTCATAATCATTGATATCTGACATTTCACACTCCCCAGAATGATTTTATTGCATCATTGCTATGGTCCCAAGACCTCAGAAATTTAGCAACCTCTTTGCATTTAGCAAAGAGCCAATTTGGTCAATTCCGTATCTTTTATGACCAAATTGGTAATGATATATAAATGATTGTTCAAAAAATATCTACTGGTATTTAATTCACTCAGTAGAGTATAGACCCAGTAAATATTTTAATGCTTATAGCGGGTACTTTGTAAAGCCCCTAAACCATTTGCTTGTTGCATAAATCGGTCTTTTAAAACCGGTGTCAGCTCAACTTGCTTAAGCCCCATATTGCGAGCCCACACGACTGGAAATAACTCACTGCTTTCAAGCCAACCAATTGCCGACATGCTATGCATCATTGCATCATTCTGACCTTTACGGTGATGTTCATAGCGCAATAAAGTTTGCTCATGTGCCCATACACCACGGTTTAAATCGTGAAGCAAAACATCACACAGTACTGCGGCATCAAGACAGCCAATATTTACCCCTTGCCCAGCAAGTGGATGAATCACATGTGCCGCATCACCAATCAAAGCTAAACCTGCTTTTACATATTGTTTTGCAGCACGAGCTTTGAGTGGAAATTGTGCTCTTGAACGAACCTCTAACACCTCACCCAACATGTGTTGGCTTTCTTGAGTTAAAAGCTGCATAAAGGCGGTATCGTTTAAAGCTGAATATTCATCGGCATAATCATCTGGTAGTGTCCAGACAATCGATTGCCAATATCCATTTTCCGTTTCTTCAAGACTTGCCATTGGTAAATATGCCAAAGGTCCTGTAGGTAGGAAAATTTGGCGGGCAACATAATGATGAGGCTTTGCTGTTCTGATTGCACAGCTAATGGCTGCTTGTTTGTAATCTAGTACATCAAGGTCAATAAAAGCCTGTTCGCGCACAAATGAATTCGCACCATCTGCACCAATAAGCAGTTTAGTTTTAAGTGTAGTACCATCTGCTAATTGAATATGCCAACATCCAACACCCTGCTCAATACGCGTAACACGCACTTGAGTACGGTAATCTGTAAGCTGCTGCAACATTTTTTGCTGAATAGCAACGTTCAGTACACTGGGTTCCACCATTGAACCCAAGGCTTGCTCAGCTAAAGGCTGACGTGCAGAGTCTTGACCAAAATTAATTTCACCATAGCCATTAAGATTCCAGACCTGCATGCCTGTATAAGGCATTTGGCGTGCAAGATCATCCCAAACATTTACCGTTTTAAGCAAATGAATGGTCGCTTGGCTAAGTGCTAAAACACGTGGATTCATCACGCTTAATGTTTTCTCAACATCAAGCACAGGAGCTGCATCAAGCACTGTGGGTTGTACCCCGCCTTGCGCAAGTAATAAAGCAGTTAAACCACCAACCAATCCACCACCAACAATGACGACATCCAACACTTCACTCATGCTTTTAACCCCATTGCATAGTTAGCCACCAATGGTTTTACACCTGGAATGACATCAAACGCAATTAATCCTGTATTACGAATTAATTTTAATAATGGATTTTGGTTACTAAAACCACGAACTACAGTGTCACAGAACTTAATTACGCGCTGCTGATCTGATAAACGAGCTTGCTCATAGGCAAGTAAGTTATCAGGGTTACCTAAATCATCAGAAGTAGTTAATTGGTTCACTAAATAACGTACTAAAACATCTGCATCACGTAGGCATAAATTAAAACCTTGCCCTGCAACCGGATGAATTGTATGCGCTGCATTGCCCATTAGAATAACGCGACCAACAGCTTGTTTATGTGCAAGCACTTGCGAAAGCGAATAACTAAAACGTTTACCCGTTTTTTCAAATTTACCTGCTCGGTCACCGTAAGTTTGTTGTAAAGCACTTAAGAAATGCTGGTCATTTTCATCGCCCAACCATTCATTTTCGGTGCCTTTTTTAACAGGCCACACCACTGAGCGGCGGTACTCACCTGGTAAAGGTAATAAGGCTAAAGGACCTAATGCGCTAAACCGTTCAAAACCTACCTGTTCATGAGGTTTTGATGTCTGAACCGTAGTCACAATTGCAACCTGATCATAGTCGTGAACATCAACACCCACACCAATTGCCTGACGACAAAAAGAATCGCGTCCATCAGCCGCAATTAATAATTTTGACTCAAGTTTTAAGGTTTCCTCACCACGCAAAGCTTCAATATGTACTTGCTCGGCATCTTGAGTTAAAGCGGTAACCTGTACACCATCAATGAGTTCAATCAAAGGTTGTTGACGCACTTGAGTTAAAAGCACACGCCCAAGCCAAGCATTTTCAATTACCTGACCAAAGCTTTCGACTTTCTCTTGTTCTGCAATTAAACGTGCTTTACCAAAACTACCTTGCTCAGTAATGTGGACTTGCAAAATTGGGGTCGCATATTGCTGTAATGCATCCCATAACCCTAGCTTCTGATAAATCTGTACGCTACGACGCGATAAAGCCGTATTACGCGCATCAAAACTCGAATGGTAAGGAGCAACATTGTGATCATCATAGTTTGGGTATTTCACAGCTTCTAATAGCTTTACCGCAATATTAGCCTTCGCAAGCATGAGTGAAAGGCTCAAACCCACCATTCCCCCACCTACAATAATCACTTGTTGTTGCATCGAGTTTTGCTCCTTTGGCGAATACGTTTAATTATGCTTTAGCTTGCGCCATTAAATGTTCAATATCTGCAATATCTTTAACCACATTAGCAGTTAAAACTCGTGGTCCTTTCGAGGTTGCGACCACATCATCTTCAATACGAATACCAATACCACGCCATTTTTCATCTACAGTTTCATCATCTGGTGCAATGTATAAACCAGGTTCAACTGTAATCACCATACCCTCTTCATATTGACGCCAGTCTTCACCTTTTTTGTAAGACCCGACATCGTGTACATCCATACCTAGCCAATGACCTGTGCCGTGCATATAAAACTGACGGTATGCTTCGGTTTCGATGAGTTCGTTAACATCACCTTTGAGCAAACCTAAATTAACTAAACCCTCAGTTAAAATTTTAACTGCTATTTCATGAGGTTCACGATATGAATTACCAATACGAACTGCGTCAATCGCTGCATATTGGGCAGCCAATACAACTTCATATAATGCTTTTTGCTCAGCACTAAATTTACCATTGACCGGAAAAGTACGGGTAATATCCGAAGCATAGAATTCATATTCACATGCAGCATCAATTAAGACTAAATCACCATCTTTGAGTGGCTTGTTATTTTCAACATAATGTAAAACACAAGCATTAGCTCCACCGCCTACAATACTGTTATAAGACGGAACACAGCCATTTTTCCCAAAAATATAATTGAGTTCAGCTTCAAGAGCATATTCCATCATTTCTGGGTGTACCGTTTGCATCGCACGCGTATGCGCTTCAGCACTAATATTTGCAGCAATTTGCATTAGCTCAAGTTCTTGTGGTGACTTAACTAAACGCATTTCATCAACAATACGGTCAAGCTGTAGCAATTGAGCGGGAGCGTTTTCATGTCGGTGCTCGGCATCTGCTTTTTTAATCCACTGGCTCACGCGCGCGTCAAACTCAGCATCGTGCCCAATCCGATAATAAAGACGCTCTTTATTTAATAATTTTTCAATAATTTCTTCATCAAGTAAATCAATTACATATGCTTCATCAGCATCGTAGTCTTCAACTGCACCATCAACTCCGGCACGGAAACCATTCCAGATTTCCATCTCGCGATTACGTTCACGGCAAAAAAGACTATAGCTATAGTCTTCATCTTCGAAGGTTTCAATAACAGCAACTGCCTCAGGCTCAGCGAAGCCCGTCAAATAGAAAAAACTACTATCGGCACGGAATTTATAATCCGCATCACGATTACGGTACATTTCCTCACGTGTTGCAATAATTGCAATGCTGTTTGGACCCATTTTTTCTGCCAGACGGTCTCTACGATGTCGAAAATCAGCTTGAGGCAATTTCATAATGATCTACTTAATTTAGAATTTTAAAGTCAAAAAATAAAATACAACCAATAACACATCGCCTCAATTAGCTTGGGCGATGTGGAGTAAACATTTCTACAATATTTTGTTCTGTGTCTACAGCAGCAGATTTACTTTTTGCATGAAATTTTTTCAATAAAGAACTTTCAGCTACAGTAATTTTTTTTCTGCCAATAGACAAACTTACAGGGATTAAGCGTACAAATTCATATAACTCTTCGTAGCTGCTTTCACCTTCTTCATCATTGTCAGAGTCTTCAAATTCGACTGCTGCAATATCTTGAAGGTTCTCAATCAACTCAAGTTCATCTGGACGAATATGACCCGATGCCAATCCAAAACCTAATACAACGCCTGCACACCAATCTGATAAAGCTTGTACACGCTCTTGAAGTAGATGGTCATCGTCAGGAAGCATAGGTAAATAATCTAATTCATCTTCAGATAACGCATGAATAACATCTTCTGCTTCATCAGTTAAAAGCGTTAGAGCATCTTCACTTAACTCTGGCACATTAAGGGTTGTTAAAATTTGTGACCATTGTTCACGCGTTGGCGCTTCTGTCACACAAACAATACCTGTTAATAGACCATGTAACTCACTAGGGCTTGAAATTTCTTCAATTCCTTCAAAATGAGCGTTCCAATCTGTCCAGCCTGAAATATCGTCTTGCATTCGTTTATCCAATCTCTATACTTTGTATATATTACCTTTGATTGCAATTCTGTGCGACCTCGTTATGTTAGAACAATTACAGCGGCTACAAGCGCATATTAGCGTATTAAAAACACGCTTACATCATTTAGAGAGTGAACATGCGGCACTCTCAGAAGCTAAAGAACTGGCTGAAACAGAGCATCACGCACAAGTTGTGCAAAAAAATAGTATTATCACTAAAAAACAAGAGGAAATTGAGTCAGTAACTGAGCAACTATCTCAGTTAAAAGGTCAATTTCAACAGTTGAATCAGGATGCTAACACACTTGCTGAACGTTATAGCCGATTAGAAAAAAGTACGACTGATTTAAAAAATCGTTTTCAAGAAATTCTTGCCGAGCGCAATGAATTACGTGTTGCAAAAGAAAAGTTACAAGCCCACCAGCGTCAAACCCAACAAGAGCTCCATGATTTACAACAAGATCGTGATCGTTTGTTACAAAAAAATGAGCTTGCTAAATCAAAAGTTGAAGCGATTATTCAACGTTTAGGAATTTTAGGCACTGCTCAAGATCAGCATGCTCAAGAAATTCAGCAGCTTGCCCATCCTAATGCTGAAACTGGTGAGGAGACCCAATCATGAGTGAACAAGTCATGGTAGAGCTTAGGCTGATTGAGCAGACCTTTAGACTCGCGACTACTTTAGACAAAAAAGATGAACTTGAACGTGCAGCAGAACTTCTCAATGAGAAATTTAATGAGATGCGTCGTAGTGCTCCACGTGTTGAGCACAACAAACTAGTCATTATGGTTGCTCTACAATTGACTCAAGAAGTACTAAGCCTTAATAAGTCTTTGCAAGAATACACTCATTGTGAACGTTTACTGCAAACAATATTGGATGATGTTGAACAAATTGTTTAAATAAATTATCCATACAAAAACGCCTTGCTCTATGAATAATAGATGCAAGGCGTTTTTTATTGGCACTATTAAGCGTAATTGAAATTACTTTATGCCTGTTAATGTACAAAGCTTCATCAAACGCAAACTAAGTTTACAGTTCCAGAGGTTTAGGTGATTGCCAACATGGTCAGATCGGTTATACTTAAACTGTCTCTGGGATGTTCGCCAGCGGGTCTATTCCCCTGCCGATACTTAAACTTATGGATGTGTTCTGTATATTTAGAGTGTATGCCTACCTTCGTGTAGGAAACCCAGCAAGTATACGTCGCGTCCACCTTGAACTCATCGGGTTCAGGGTAACGACACATGCAGCGGCATCTTCGGAGCATTCAGTTTTAACTTTAAGAAAAATTCAAAATATTTATTTTAATTTAGCTTTCCATACAGACCTTTCAGTCTAAAATTTTCTTTTTAAACATTAAATTGCAGCTTAGCTGATTAATCTACTCCACCTTCTCTAATATTATTTCTTATTTCTACTCAGACACTCTTCATACCAGCCTGTTTGAAAGTCTTCTATTGCCTTTCGTTTAAAGAAACTGGTTCTAAATACTTTGGCAGAGTAAGCTGAATTAATTAAATCTTGGTAAAGTTGTTTGGCTTTTGGGTCTTCAAGACCATTCGCTATCTGTTGCAAGTCTTGAGATGGAACTTTTTTTTGACGTGCTTCCATGACAGTATAAGCGACTTTTTTTACTACATTACAAATATCAGGATCACTTACATTGTTGTCGGCATGACATCCTAAAGCTAAAAAACTAAGAAAAAATAATTTAAACTTCATGACCCTACCTTATTTTTATAGTTTGAAATTTATAACAAAATTTAATTATAAAAAAAGAAATAGAAGATTTCTTACTATTTCTTTTTAAAAGATCACGCTGGATTAATCACGTAAAAATAAATAATAAGCCCAGCTAAAACAGTTGAAGCAATCGTTAAGTATGTACCAACCGTATTAAAACTCTGTAAGAATTTCAAGATTTCCATATCTAGAACCCCCTAAATTAGCAACTATAAAGACAAAATGAAATTTACCACAACTTAATAATGCCAATCAATTCACACTTATCGGATTTTTTGAGAGTTAAAACATCAATTAATTATTGGTTACACCGAATCGCAAAGGCATCTTTGTAGTAATCAGTTGCACTCTTCAAATCTGACAATAATTTTTCTTCGGTATAAGGTTTAGGTGAAATTTTAATTAATGCAGGCATATATTGGGTCTTATAAACCTCAGGATAATCATGGCACAAGATTTTGACTTTAACTTCTTGTGGCGTATTCGGATTATCCAGTTGATCTAAAAACTCTCCAATTTTACGGTCAGACTCTTCAAATTGAGCTTTATAGTCAACTTCAGCAGCTTCAGGTTCTGTTTGTTTTGTACACCCGCCTAGCATCAATACGGCGCTTATTGTAATGGTTAAAATTTTTAACTTCATAGGCTTAACAATTTCACATTCATCCTTTTAAATATTCTTATCTGATTAAATGTAAATAAATACTGGTAATACGTAAAGAAATAGAATTTTTTATCGCTAAAGAACATACCTCGCATCAAGTAAATTTAATGTTATTTCTTAATTAGTTCTCTATTTCCATAAATCTTAAGAAAAATAGGTATAATTTTGCTCGACTGATCTCAAATCTTTGTTAGATTTACGCATGAATGAACTTAGTTTTATTAGAAAAAATTTAAGATCTAAAAGACGCTCTTTGTCCCCCTTAGAGCAAAAAAAAGCTCAGCTTAATGTTCTGCATCATTTAAACAGTCTTGCTATTTTTCATTCATCAAAAAAAATTGGTTTATATCTGCATGCCTTCGGAGAAGTTCATACAGATCTGATCATAAAATTATGTTTTAAAAAAAATAAACAAGTTTATTTACCTATGATTTGTTCTATGAATCAACATTTAGCTTGGGTAAAAATATCTAGAAACCAATATTTAAATCGACGTTTTTCCCATCATCCATTGGGTATGAAAGAACCCATGGCAACAAGAGGAAAACATGTATCAAAACTTGATTTACTGTTAATGCCACTTTTAGCTTGTGATCACTACGGTACGCGTATTGGTATGGGTGGCGGCTATTATGACCGTACATTGGCTAGTGCAAAACATAGACCTTATCGTTTGGGAATGGCGCATCAATTTCAATTTATTGAACATACTTTAAAACGTCAAAGTTGGGATCAACCCTTAGATGCTTTACTCACCCCTCAACATATTTATTATTTTAAAAGATAATATCTATATGAAAATTAAAATTAGTCTTAAGTTTTTAATGCCCCTAAAATCATAAAAGTAACCACCCTAAGGATGGTTACTTCTACGTGACAGACCGTTTTACCAACTTATAGTAACACGGCTATTTAATGTTCAATATTAAATAAGTTTTGCATTATTGTTAATTATACAATGCCGATAAACGACATAAGAAAATGGTTATTTTCCATCCAAACGTCTTTTTTACTATATGAATATTTCATAATTATTAAGCTAAATTACCTATCCTTTCTACAAAATTTTATTCTTCTTAAGAATTAATCCGTTGATTCATAATATTTTAATAAAAAAGTTGACTAAATTAGTCATTTTTTCCACATTTTCTATAGAGAGGCCCTTGTAATTTTTGAAATACACATCACTATAAAAAACATGGCAACCTCGTTGTCACTCATTAGGAGTGCCCATGTCTGAACTTATTATGAATGAAAAAACTGACTTAGAGCCTCAGGTTCCAAGTGTATTACCACTTTTAGCGTTACGTGATGTAGTGGTCTACCCACACATGCAAATTGCGTTATTCGTGGGTCGTGAAAAATCGATCAATGCAGTTGATGTGGCTCGTAACAGTGACAATTTAGTATTTGTAGTTGCGCAAAAAGATTCGCTTACAGAAGATATTGATCACGATAACCTTTATCAGTACGGAACTGTCGCTAAGATTGTTCAAGTTGTAAATCATGAGAATGATGAAAACTGCATTAAAGTACTTATTGAAGGGTTACAGCGCTCTAAGCTTGAAAAAATTATCGATGAAGATAGTCATTTGACTGCTGAACATAGCTTAAGTCCAATGACAATTAACGTAGATAAAGCTACTCAAGAAACTCGTTTACAAGAGTTGCGTAATTTATTTGCTCAATATGCTGAAGCAAAATTACGTAATGCACGTGAACTCGTTGCAGCTGCTAATAAAATTGAAGACTTGCTACAGCTTATGTTCTTCGTGGCAACACGTGTACCTCTAAATATTGAAATTAAACAGAAGTTTTTAGAGCACGATGAATTTGAAGCACATTTGCAAGAACTTATGAGCTACTTGGTTAATCAATCTGCCGAACAGCAAATTGAACAAACTTTGCATGACAGCGTAAAACGCCAAATGGAAAAAAACCAACGTGAATACTTTCTAAATGAAAAAATGAAAGTCATTCAACGTGAACTTTCTGACATGAATGGTGGCGCTGAAGATGACGTTGCTGAAATAGAAAAACGTCTTACTGAAGCTGATTTACCTGAACACGTACGTAAAAAAGCTGAAGCTGAGTTCCGTAAGCTTAAAGCAATGCAACCTGCATCTAGTGAAGCGGCTGTTGTACGTAACTATCTAGAAGTAATTTTAGATACACCGTGGAATAAAGCGAGCAAAGTCAGCATTAACCTTGCGAAAGCTCAAGAGATTCTTGATACAGATCACTACGGCTTAGATGACGTTAAAGATCGTATTGTTGAATACTTAGCTGTTCAGTCGCGTGTTAAAAAACTCAAAGGCCCGATCCTATGTTTAGTAGGCCCTCCTGGTGTAGGTAAAACTTCGCTTGGTGAGTCTGTCGCGAAAGCAACAGGTCGTGAGTTTGTTCGTATGGCACTCGGTGGCGTACGTGACGAAGCTGAAATTCGTGGTCACCGTCGTACTTATATTGGTGCGATGCCAGGTAAAATCGTGCAGTCTTTAACAAAAGTTGGTGTGAAGAACCCACTGTTCTTACTCGACGAAATTGACAAGATGGCACAAGACTACCGTGGTGATCCTGCTTCTGCATTGCTTGAAGTATTAGATCCATCACAAAACAGTAAGTTCAACGATCACTATTTAGATCTTGATCTTGACCTATCTGAAGTGATGTTCATCTGTACTGCAAACAGCATGAATATTCCTGAGGCATTGCTTGACCGTATGGAAGTTATTCGTCTACCGGGTTATACCGAAGATGAAAAAGTTAACATTGCTGAACGTTACCTTGTTCCAAAAGCGATTAAGAATAATGGTCTGCGTGCAAAAGAGTTAACAATTCATGAAGAAGCGATTCGTGATATTGTTCAGCGCTATACACGTGAAGCGGGTGTACGTAGTTTAGAACGTGAAGTGTCTAAAATTGCGCGTAAAGTGGTAAAAGAAGCAGTAAGTAAAAAGTCTAAAAACTTACAACTTGATGTGACTTCTGCCAATCTTCCAGAATACTTAGGTCCACACAAGTTTGACTTTGGTATTGCAGAAGATGAAGCGCAAGTAGGCCGCGTAAATGGTCTAGCTTGGACATCTGTAGGTGGTGAGTTACTTACCATTGAAGTTGCAGCTGTCAAAGGTAAAGGTAAATTCATTACAACCGGTTCACTTGGTGATGTAATGAAAGAATCTATTACTACAGCAATGACTTTAGTACGCACGCGTGCCGATGAACTAGGTATTGAAGCTTCTCGTTTTGAAGAAACTGATGTACACGTTCACTTACCAGAAGGTGCAACACCAAAAGATGGTCCATCTGCTGGTTTAGCATTAACAACTGCGCTTGTATCAGCATTTACAGGTATTGCGATTCGTCCTGATATTGCAATGACTGGTGAAACAAGCTTAGGTGGTCGTGCAATGCGTATTGGTGGCTTAAAAGAAAAACTTCTTGCAGCACACCGTGGTGGAATTAAACTTGTATTTATTCCACAAGATAACGTTCGTGATTTGGCAGAAATTCCAGCCAATGTTAAAGAAGGTTTAGAAATCAAAGCTGTGAAAAGTATTGATGACATCTTACCTTTAGCATTAGTTTCGATGCCAAAGCCTTTACCTAAAACACCGATTGTAAAACCGGTGGAAGGTTCAAAAGCAGCACGTCACTAATTAAAGTGTGAAAAAAGAGAGCTTCGGCTCTCTTTTTTTTGTTACACAATTTGATTGAAAAATATCCAACCATCCTCATAATAGGTATTAAGAGTATTTAATTAAATTAAGTATTCTTCGTTATCTATTATTTTATAGATAGCCTTGTTTTATTCTCTATGATCATCTGAACTCCAGACAGATGATCATTTGATCGCAGTCCAACACCGTTTTTTGGACTGCGTTTTTTATGCCTATTTTACTACCACGAACTTATCTCTTCCTCAGGTATAATGCGCCAGCTGTTTTAAATGAATAGACAATATGAAAATTCGTATTCTGACCATTGGTCAAAAAATGCCTGCTTGGGTTCTCACTGGTTTTGAAGATTACTTCAAACGTATTCAGCCTTTTGTGCAAACTCAAGTCATTGAACTTCCTATGGCCAAACGTGGTAAGAATGATTCAGAAGCGGATATTTTAAAATATTGTCAAATTGAAGGTGAAAGTATTCTAAATGCTTTAAAACCAAATGAAACTTTAATTGCTCTAGAGGTTGGTGGCCGAGAACTCAGCACAGAGAAACTGGCTGACACCATGAAACAGTGGATGCTTGAAGGCAATGATGTAGCACTCGCTATTGGTGGACCAGATGGTTTATCAGATCAAGTACGTAAAGCTGCCGCATGGCATTGGTCACTTTCAAAACTTACAATGCCCCATCCTTTGGTACGTGTTTTACTCATTGAGCAACTGTATCGGGCAATGACTATTAATCATAATCATCCCTATCACCGTGCATAAAAACAACAACCGTTTCATTTTAGGAACAATCCGTTGAAATCAGGATACTTTTAACATGTCCTGATTTTGGCATAATAACTATTATTCTGCTTTTTAACTCAGGTGTAATGCAATGGAACTACAAACCCTTCCCGGACTGTTTATTTCACATGGTTCACCCATGCTTGCACTTGATCCAGAACAAGTAGGCCCTGCTCTACACCGCTTAGGTGCTAATCTTCCAGCACCAAAGGCAATCATTGTGATGTCTGCGCATTGGGAAAGTAAAGCACTTGAAGTGAGTATTTCGACTCGTCCTGAAACATGGCATGACTTCCGCGGCTTTCCTAAAGAGTTATATGAAATTCGCTACAGCGCCCCTGGGCAACCAGAACTTGCTGAAGAAATCTTAAAATTACTGGCAGATGCTCATTTAGTTGCACATGCGAATAGTACGCGTCCTCGTGACCATGGCGTATGGATGCCTCTATTGCATATGTATCCTGATGCTGACATTCCTGTCGTCGAGATTTCTTTGCCAACCAATTTAAGCGCACAAGAAATTTATCGCATAGGACAAACACTCGCGCCTTTACGTGACAAACAGATTTTACTCATTGGTTCAGGTAGTATCACTCATAATCTTGCAGAGTTATCTTGGCAAGGAGATAACTCTAAAGTTCCAGAATGGGCCTCAACGTTTAGAAATGCTGTTGTGAATAAACTTACCCATCAAGATTATGATGGTGTACTAGACTGGCAATCATTGCCCTATGTAAAACGTAATCATCCGACCCTTGAACATTTTGCCCCGTTGTTTTTTGCTATGGGTACAGGCAATCGTTTTACGATTGTTCACAGCAGCTTCACAATGGGCTCGCTAGGCATGGATATCTATCGTTTTGATTAATTATTAGCAAATACCCCGTTTTGCGGGGTATATCATCATTCTTGTTGAAAATTAGAATAACTTACAAACTTATACATTTTAAAAACCGAAACAATCAAATGTTTACATTTTCTTTTTTTAAGAATGTTTTAAGCTTATTGCTGTTGTTTTTTTACTTGAAGTTTTTTTAAATGAAAATTAAATATTTAATTCTTGCGTTATTACCTTTTTCTTTGATGGCGTGTCAAACAGTTACCCATACTCCTGCTCCAATTGTATCTGAGCAACAACAAAACCTTGCAGCCACTTTAGGTGAATATGCTTGGACTTATCAAAATGTAAAAGCTTCTAAACCACTTATCCTTAACTTTAATGCAGATGGCAAATTAGCAATCAATACAGGTTGTAATGGCCAAGGCGGTACTTGGAAAGTTGAAGGTAACCAACTTGTTACTTCTAACCTTGTTTCAACAATGATGGCTTGCCAAGATGATTTAATGAAACAAGAACAATTGTCGAATAGCATCTTTAGTGACGCAAAATTACCAATCGAAATTAGCAACAATAATGGTCAGGTGATTTTAAGCGTGACAGACAAAACTGGTCAAAAGCATATTTTCCAAGGTCAAAAAGCAGTGAATACTCAAGCTTTAACAGACTACTCTTGGTCTTATCAGCCTGAAAATACAAAAAAACCTATCGTTCTTAACTTTACCAACGACCGTTTATCGATCGCAACGGGTTGTAACCGCCAAGGAACAACTTGGAAAGTTGAAAACAACACCATCGTAACTGCTGATGTAATGTCAACAATGATGGCGTGTGAACCTGCTTTAATGAAACAGGAACAATTTTCTAGCAGCCTTTTCCAAAAACGTGCGGTTCCGTTTGAACTCAATACCACAAACGTTGATCAACCAACACTAACGGTATCTGATGCTCAAGGTCAAAAATATACCTTTACTGGTAAAATGACACCTGAAGCAAAATATCAATCTGAAGGAAAGACTGTTTTCCTAGAAGTTGCTCCACAAACTAAATCATGTACTGGTGTTGCACCACAAACTTGTATGCAAGTTCGTGAAATTAAATATGATGACAAAGGCGTTAAAACTTACGCTGACAAAAACTGGTCATTATATTATGGCCAAATTGAAGGTTTTGAGCACAATCCAGATCAACGCGTAATTTTACGTGTAAAACGTTTTGAAGTGAAAAACCCAGCAGCAGACCAATCTAGTCAAGCTGATGTATTAGATATGGTTGTTGAGCAAGAATTAGTTAAAAAACCTAAAAAATAAGTTTTTAGACTAAAAAAATCCGATGCTTTTGCATCGGATTTTTTATTTCTATTTTTAGAAAATACCTTGAGCAAGCATTGCATCAGCCACTTTTACAAAACCTGCAATATTGGCACCATCAACATAGTTAACAGTACCATCTTCTTTACTACCGTATCTTACGCAATTGGCATGAATGTCTTTCATAATTGCATGTAGACGCTCATCGACCTCAGCATGTGTCCAGCTTAAACGAATTGCATTTTGAGACATTTCTAAACCAGATGTTGCTACCCCACCCGCATTAGATGCTTTTCCTGGCGCATACAAAATTTTAGCTTCGATGAAGTGTTCAACTGCCTCAAGTGTAGATGGCATATTAGCGCCTTCAGCCACACAAATTACACCATTTGCAATAAGCGTTTTAGCATCTTCACCTGTTAATTCATTTTGCGTAGCACATGGTAAAGCAATATCCACAGGAATATGCCAAGGCGTTTTTCCTTCAAAATATTCAAAACCATGTGTAGAAGCAAACTCGGAAATACGACCACGCTTAACGTTTTTAAGATTCATGACTTCAACAAGCAACTCATCTGTAAAACCATTTTTTACATAAACCGTGCCGTTAGAGTCAGACAAAGTAACAACTTTTGCCCCTAAGAACATGGCCTTCTCTGCTGCATATTGTGCAACGTTACCAGAGCCAGAAACAGATACTGTTTTACCAGCAAAAGATTGTCCACGCGCTTTGAGCATTTCCTCTGCAAAATAAACCGTGCCATAGCCAGTTGCTTCAGGGCGCATTAAGCTACCACCAAATGAAATTCCCTTACCAGTAAAGACACAAGCGGTGTCATTACTCAGCTTTTTCATCATGCCTGCCATATAACCGACTTCACGTGCACCCACACCAATATCTCCCGCAGGAATATCAGTATTTGGTCCTAAATGGCGATAAAGCTCAATGATTAATGCCTGACAGAATCGCATAATTTCAGCATCAGATTTACCTTTAGGGTTAAAATCTGAACCACCTTTCCCCCCACCCATTGGTAAAGTGGTAAGTGAGTTTTTAAAAGTCTGCTCAAAACCTAAAAATTTTAAAATTGATAGATTGACCGATGGGTGGAAACGCATTCCCCCTTTGAATGGACCAATTGCTGAATTGTATTGAACACGGAAAGCTCGGTTAACTTGAGTCTGACCTTGATCATCCATCCATGAAACACGAAATTGAATCACACGCTCAGGTTCAACTAAGCGTTCTAACAAACCCTGCTCTGCATATTCCGGATTTTTTTCAATAAATGGCCACAAACTCGTCATGACTTCTTCGACAGCTTGTAAGAACTCAGGTTGATGCGGATCACGCGCTTGCACGTAATTCAGGAATTCATTCAGGTTGTTATATTTCAATGCACGGTCCTCAGCATAGTAATGAATTAAATTGGTGCAATACATTATTAAATGCATCATTTAGCAGCAAAATATTAAATCCCTTTCCATCAATTTTAACAATAGTTATTTTAAATTATTTTATTAACCTTAATTATCAAAAACTTATTTTTAGAAAAACTACTTAAAGATAAGAAATAGTCATTTAACTTTTCACTTTTATTGATCTATTATTGTGCAGAATTAGCGACATTTTAGGTCAATTAAAAACCCGATAAATTCGTTAAAATCCATTGACCTTACTTAGCTTTTTCTTCATTATCGCATCGTTTTAACCAAGCTATTTGCCCACTATGAATTCATCTATTTCTCTCATACGCGAGATTGATGCGTTATTACCACAAACACAATGTGGTCTATGTGGACATCGTGATGGATGTCTACCCTACGCAAAGTCGATTGCTGAAGGTGAAGAAGCAAATAAATGTGTTCCAGGTGGACAACCTGTTGCTGATGCACTCGCAAATCTATTAAATCGCTCTCCATTAACTGCTGAAAGAAGCGTATGGCCCGTACAAACAGATAGCCGACCGCAGCGCATGAAAGCAATTATTCGTGAAGATGAATGCATTGGCTGCACCAAATGTATTAGTGCTTGTCCTGTAGATGCTATTATTGGCAGTGGTAAGCTCATGCACACTATCTTGACGGACTTATGTACAGGTTGTGAGTTATGTATTCCACCATGTCCCGTAGATTGCATTGATTTGGTCGAAGACACTCAAGCCTTACCAAATGAACAACAGCGTACCGCAGAACAAAATGATTTAAGACAACGCTATTACGCTCATATTCAGCGTGAAGAAAAGCGTCGTAGCCACCGTAAAGGGCCTGTGGTACGTGCTGAAATAGATACTCAACTGTTTGCGCAGTTTTCTCAGGCACTTGATGAATTACCTTCAATTGAAATCATTGAGAAACCTAAAGAGACTGTGCCAACTGATGCTAAAACTACAATTGAGTTAGCTAAAATTCGTACACAAATTAAGAAACTGGAAAAACAGCTAGGTGTACGTGAAGATGCTAAAAAACGTCTTCAACTCGAAGAACTACAACAGCAACTCATGCAATTACAGGAGGTCTGAATGGCTGTCAAAAATATGACGAAAAAGCAGATTCAAATTTTCTTTGAACGCCTTCGTGAACAACGGCCCTCTCCTCAAACCGAGTTAAAATACTCATCTTCTTTTGAGTTACTCATTGCAGTTATGTTGTCAGCTCAAGCAACCGACGTGAGTGTGAATAAGGCAACTGATAAACTTTACCCTGTGGCTAATACAGCCGAAAAAATCTACAACTTAGGCGTAGATGGATTAAAGGAATATATTAAAACAATTGGCCTTTACAACGCTAAAGCCGAAAATGTGATTAAGACTTGTAAGATTTTAATGGAACAATTTAACGGAGAAGTTCCAAGCAACAGAAAAGACTTAGAAGCTTTACCAGGCGTCGGACGTAAAACCGCAAATGTTGTTTTAAATACAGCTTTTGGACAACCGACTATGGCTGTCGATACCCATATTTTCCGAGTGGGAAATCGAACTGGCTTAGCCGTAGGTAAAAATGTACTTGAAGTTGAGCACCGCTTAATTAAAGTCATTCCTAAAGAATTTATTTTAGATTCACATCACTGGCTCATATTGCACGGTCGTTATTGTTGTATTGCCCGTAAACCTAAATGTGCTGAATGTGTAGTTGCAGATGTTTGCAACTGGCCTGATCGCTTTGAATTTGGTGCACAAAAGCAAATTGCTATTAAAAATATTGAAGCTTAAAAATATGGTTGGGTATAGGTAATATACCCAGTCAATCTTACTTTAGACGTTTTTTCTCATTACGCTCTTCTTTTGCTTGTTTTTGTACCTGTCTAAGCATTTTATAGCTCTGATAAGTTAAAAATATGACAAGTGCCAGACTTAGCAATATCACCAAAATCAATATGATTTTCATATTGTTCTCCTGCACTGAATGAAAGAAATGAGCCCTCACAAAGAGGGCTCATTATCACAAACAATATTAAATTATTTGTCTAAGATGTTGAACAAATCTTTTTGTACATCTTCAATTGTACGCAAGCCATCAAGCTTGTCATAAGTCGGTGCGTTCTCACCAGATGCAGCACGGCTTTGATAGAATCCAACCAATTGCTCAGTTTCTGTATGATAAGAAGCTAAACGTTTACGGATTGTTTCTTCTTGGTCATCTGGACGTTGAACAAGATCTTCACCAGTTTCATCATCTTTACCTTCCACTTTAGGTGGATTGTAAACTGTATGATAAACACGGCCAGAAGCTGGATGCTGACGACGACCAGAAAGACGTTGTACGATTTCTTCGTCAGGAACATCAATTTCAATCACGTGATCAATGTTAATCCCTTCTTTTTCCAAAGCTTCAGCTTGTGGAATAGTACGTGGGAAACCATCGAAAATGCAGCCATTTACACAGTCAGGCTGAGCAATACGTTCTTTTACTAAACCGATAATAAGTTCATCTGAAACCAAACCACCAGATTCCATTACACTTTTAGCTTTTAGACCTAATTCAGTACCTTCACGAATTGCAGCACGGAGCATATCACCGGTTGAAATTTGTGGGACATTGTAGCGCTTACAGATCAACTGAGCCTGAGTCCCTTTGCCTGCTCCAGGTGGTCCGAGTAAAATAATGCGCATAAAAAACATCCTCATTTAAAACAATGAATATGAAGTCCGGCAGAAAAAGTCTCGTTAATCTTCAATAGATCCTGCCCGACGTCGAATTATAAGAAAGCCACAAACAAATGTATTGTACCAGCAATAAATCCGGTTACCCCACCTAGTACAATAAGAATCCACTCATCCTCCTGAAATGCAGGACGCAATAAATTCTGAAACTCTTTTGGTGTCAGTTCGCGAATACGCTCTTTAAACATTTGAAAAATCTTCTGTGCCCGGCTTGCGTTCAGCGCTGGGTCACATACGGGTCCCATCGTAATTTCAATTGATCGATCAATCAAGTCCGTCTTTAATCTTGCGTACTCTCTTGGCCCTAAAGAAAGCTGTAAAGATGTACGAACTAACGGTGTTTCCATAATTTCGTTAATATGACGTTTCACAATGCGGCGGGTCTTATCTTTACGTGGCCCATACATCATTTCGGTCATAATCGATTTTAACGTAATTAAATCTTCTGTTACTACGCTTGAAAACACATCAGAGACTTCCTCTTGACGCTTCATGAAAGCACCTTGGAAATTATAAGTCCCAATTCGAAGAACGGGTACAATCCAAGGGAACTTACGATCTTTTGTTAATCTAAAAATCTGTGGGTAACGAATATAATGTGGTTCAATCGGATTAAATACCATCCAGATCGCAATCCAGTTCGTTAAAAAGCCCCAAATTGAAGCCCAAAACGGTACAGTCCAGTGCCAAGGTACGACAAACCAAACAATCATTTGGAAAATACCAAAGAACATTCCAATTAAAGCACTAATATGCCAAATAAAGTTGATTTCTTTTTGCCCAACTTTTAAGAACATCCGTACCATTAAACGGCGGTCACCTTCCATCTGGCTAACCACCATTTCACGCATATTAACCAGTGACTCGACATTCATGGTCAGCTCAGTCACTAATTCCCTTAATACACCGGGTAATTGTTTATGCGCCTGTGCATAAATACGGCGTTTAATTGAATAAGGTAAATTTTCCCAAAGAACAGCATTACGATCGATCATGACTTCATCAATCAGATGTTCAAGTTCAAATCCAACCTGCTCACCAATAATGCGTGCCATATCTTCAGGGTCCATTGCCTCTAAAAATTCACGCAATGAACCTAACTTAGATAATGTATTGTCGGTAATAATACCCGAGATACGTCCAGCTTTACGTGGCACAATACCTTGCCAACCTACGGGTAATGGACCTAAATGGAATCCCCAAAATTTAATTGGGTAAAACACCATTTTCAAAGCCATCCAAACGTGTGCCCATGTAACAAAGGCAGTGACTGGAATGATACTCAAAACGGCCCAAAAATCAGGTCTGTGTAAAAAGGTCTGCCACAATCCGCTGACGTACTCTAACATGTAAGACTCTCGTATTTATTTGTGCTCTGCTTATGGCGAGTTAAAGATAAACTGCTTTGTTTTATAAACCAAAACTTAGAGAATAAGAAAATTGAATCTGTGGTTTAGTATCCGCAGCAACTGCTCCGTTCTGGTCAGTTAGTTTTTCCGCCGCGCCAATACCCACACTAAAAGTACTAATTCTTTCTGAATTCAACAATACATAGGCCAAATCGACGCCAGCGCCTAAACGGGATTTATAATCACCATCGACCTCTTTACTATCGAGATGCCCAGCATAAAAACCAATATAGTAACCATTTTTATCTGTGCCGGTAAGATAGTAAGGATATCGAAACCCGACTTGGCCACCAGCAGTTTTGTCACCATTCAAAAATGCGCCAACTTTGGCATACGCGATACCATAAGGGTTTACCCATTCGCCGTTTAAATGTAATAGTTTTTGTGTAAAACCGGCACCCACATTCCACGTAGATGCAGTATGTCCTACTAATTTTGCTTCCGGAAGAAACGAATAGTCTTGAGCATGAGCCCAACTGCTTACCGTCAGAACTGCAAGTAAGGGATAAATTTTTCTCATTATTTTCTCCATTTTCCCTAATCGTATGGTGAGAACAACCCTATTCTATTGAATGAGAGACTTTAACAGAATTATTTTGCTTCTTATATACAAGTATCTACAATTTTGTTGTCTGCAAAGTCAAAACGTATCTTATCGAAATGCACGGAAACTTTGAAAATTATGCAATATTTTAAACGCTCTTGCGTTAGAATAAGCAGCTATTTTTCCACCCTATGTCATTAAGTCGATCCTTATGAAGCAGCACTTTCCTTTAAAAGATATCCAGCAAGAAAAGCGCATTTATCGAGGACGAATCTTTTTTGCCGTAGGTCTTGTTATCGTTTGCTTATTAGTACTGATTAGCAGATACGCTTATCTGCAAATTTTTCACTACGACGAATTTTCTACCGCATCAGATAAAAACCGAATTCGCTTGCAGCCACTTCCACCTGCTCGTGGTTATATCTATGATCGAAATGGTGTATTACTAGCAGATAATTATCCAGTTTTTACAGCAACTTTAAGTAAAACCGATGTAGAAGATGTGGAGGGTGTTGTTGAGCAGCTACAGCCTATTTTAGATTTAACACAAGAAGATATTGACCGTTTCAAAAGTCGTATAAAAACAGCTCGAAAAACTGAACGTGTCGCAATTAAACTTAATCTAACCGAAGCTAACATTGCCAAGTTCAGTGAAGCTAAATATAAATTTCCCGGCGTAAGAATCGAAACACAGATGACCCGTTACTATCCACACGGTGAGTTATTTGCTCATGTGATTGGTTATGTAGGGCGTATTAACGATAAAGAATTAAAAAGTATTGATAAAGATTTATATGCTGGAACCAACCTAATTGGAAAGATTGGCGTTGAGAAAAGTTATGAAGATTTGCTACACGGAACACCAGGTTACGAATCTGTTGAAGCAGATGCTCACAGTAACATATTGCGCCATTTAGGCCGTAAAGATCCTACTCGCGGCAATGACCTCTATTTATCTTTAGATTATGGTTTACAGGTTGTTGCATCTCAACAGCTCGCAGGCCGTCGTGGCGCCATTGTTGCCATCGACCCCCGTACTGGTGAAATTCTGGCTTTAGTATCTAGTCCAAGCTTCAACCCTAATTTATTTGTGACGGGTATTAACCATAAAGATTATAGTTCTTTACGTGATAATTTAGATCAACCGCTTTATAACCGTGCGGTACAAGGTGCATATCCTCCAGGTTCTACCATTAAACCAATGGAAGCAATGGGTGGTTTACACTACGGTATTGTAAACTGGTCAACAGCCATTTCTGACCCAGGCTATTTCCACTTACCTGGCGATTCGCATAAGTTCCGCGACTGGAAAAAAACTGGTCATGGAATTGTAAACATGCATAAAGCCATCATTATGTCATGTGACACCTATTTTTATATTCTTGCCCATCAAATGGGTATTGATCAAATGAACCAATGGATGCGTCAATTTGGGTTCGGTCAAAAAACAGGTGTCGATCTACCAAGTGAAAGTGAAGGTCTTTACCCAAATCCTGAATGGAAAATGCGTACTCGCAAAGCCAAATGGATGAAAGGTGAAACGATTTCTGTGAGTATTGGTCAAGGTGCATTTACAGCTACACCTTTACAACTAGCTATGGCGACTGCAATTACAGCCAATCATGGTTCTCATGTCACCCCTCATGTTTTACGTGCAACGCATGGTGCAAAACCATTTACTGTACGTAATGCACCTGATGGCAAAATCAACTTCAACGGAACAGATGAAGACTGGATTCAAATGCGCGATGCAATGATTGATGTAATTCAATCAGGTACTGGTCGCGGCATTCGTACACCTCTCTATCAAATTGCAGGAAAGACAGGAACTGCACAGGTTAAAAGTATTGCACAGGGTAAACGCTACAATGAAGCAGCCCTGAGCGAACGCCAACTTGACCATGGTTTATTCGTTGGATTTGCACCAGCTGATAAGCCAGAAATTGCGATTGCCGTGATTTGGGAAAATGGTCGTCATGGTGGTTCTGCTGCTCAACTTGCAAGACCTATTTTTGATTACTGGTTATTAACTCGTAAGAAAAACCCAGTTCGACCAGCAAACCATCAAGTCAATGGTGGACTAATGACCGCTGGAATTAAGCCAGGTGAGCTATCAAGCGGCGGCGAAGTTGCGAGCTCTACTCCAGCAGCATCAGCCACTTCAACTGCACCCGCAGCCTCAACACCACAGGCTACACCAGCTCGCCCTGCAACCAATGAGGTCGATGAATAATGAAGAATCAATTACGCATTATTGGTGGCGAATGGAAAAGACGAGTACTTCCCTTCGCTAGCATTGAGGGCTTACGCCCAACACCAGACAGAGTACGCGAAACTCTATTTAACTGGCTCATGTGGGATATTCAAAATGCACATGTCCTCGATGTTTGTACAGGCTCTGGCGCATTAGGTTTTGAAGCGTTGTCACGTGGTGCTGCGTCAGTTTATATGATTGAACCAGACAAAACTCAGGCACGTTTTTTAAAAGATAATGTTGAGCTATTAAAAGCCCAAAATTGTCATTTAATCAATGCAACTGCTCAGCAAGCTTTACCCCGTTTAAAAGAACAATTCGATGTTGTGTTTTTAGACCCACCTTATAGTCTAGATTTATGGCAAGAACTTTCAAACTTGGCTGAACCCCATATTAAAAAGAATGGGTATATTTATGTTGAAGCTGATCGAGATTTATCTCAACTTCTTCTCCCTTCAACATGGCAACAAGTTAAAACAACGAAAGCTGGTACCGTTCACGCAGGGCTTTATCAAAAAGTAGCTGAATAAAAAAGGTAGCCTAAAGCTACCTTTTACTTTTGAAATAATGACTAACTTAATCCAATCACTGCAACAACTGCTGCACAGGCGCCAACAATTTTTTTGCCATATGGCACATATCGTGTAAGTGCAGCACCCAATGCTAAGCCACCACAATAAATTAAAGCCATAGCTGAAACCATACCCATTACTAATGCAACAACATGGCCTGAGTGTGCTAATTCAACACCATGCGCTACGCCATGAAAGCTTGCAAGGAATGCCACAGCGATAGGTAAAATCCGATTTGATTTTGTCCATAGTGCAATTGCTGTAACGACTAAAGAAGCAATAATTCCATATTCAGCAACATTTACAGGGACTAAGTCTTGAGCACCGATTAAAAAGCCAATAATGAGGGTTACACTTAAAGTTATGACACCTGCAATTTTCCATTGCTTAGCTGCCGACCAGAGTAGAACACCAAAAGCCAAAGCCATGATTAAATGATCTAAGCCAGTAAATGGATGAATAAAACCCGCTATAAAACCAAAATGTTCATGGTCATGTCCTGGGTGTGCCATTGCAAGTGCCGGCAATAATGCAAGGAGCCCTATGCCCCATTTTTTAATGAAGTTCATAATCTCTCCTTAAGCTTTAAACAGCCCTTGCTTCTCGATAAATTGAATGATTTCTTCAAGACCATCTTGGGTTTTCATATTTGAAAATAAGAATGGCTTTTCTCCGCGCATGCGTTTCGCATCTTGATCCATCACATCAAGATTTGCACCGACCATTGGTGCAAGGTCAGTTTTATTAATAATCAGTAAATCTGATTTGGTAATACCCGGCCCGCCTTTACGAGGGATTTTTTCTCCACCTGCCACATCAATCACATATAGAGTTAAATCAGAAAGCTCCGGACTAAATGTTGCAGCTAAATTATCGCCACCGCTTTCAATAATAATAAGCTCCAAGCCTTCAAACTTTTCACACAAATCATCAATTGCGGCCAAGTTAATTGAAGCATCTTCACGAATTGCTGTATGAGGGCAACCACCTGTTTCTACACCCACAATACGATCTGGCGACATCGCTTCGTTACGGGTTAAAAAGTTTGAATCTTCTTTGGTGTAAATATCATTTGTCACCACAGCCATGTTGTATTTATTACGCAAGGCTAAACATAAATTAAGTGTAAGCGCAGTTTTACCCGAACCTACCGGTCCGCCAATTCCAACTCGTAATGGACTACGTTCTGTCATGATTTTTATCCTTCTTTCCTAAACTTAAGATCTGAATAACCGTGAATATTGTGTTTCGTGTTTCATGCTCAGCATTGCATAACGGGGTAAAGCACTACTCAATTGCTCATCAACAAGTTGCAAGGCTTTTTCCACAGCCTGGGGCACCAAACCATGTAAGTGCCATAAAATTCTTTGTCCGGCCATTTGCCCTAAAGGTACGGTTTTTACCGCAGCCAGAACCTGATTTTCTAAAACAGTAAAGGTATAAGCTGTGAGCACGTCAACATCGTTAAGTCCAAGTCGACCACAGAGCTGTGCATAGACAGGCACAAAACCAAACTGCTTTTTAACTTCAACAGGTTTTTTTAAAACATCTCTAATCCACGCATTCAAAGAAAATGCCAGCTGTTGAGACTCTGCCAAAAGCTCTTTAGTTTCACGACTTGCCTTATATAAATTTGCCCAAACCAGAAACTGATCTTGGTCATCATGATGTTGAATAAGACGTTTTAATACTGGTAGCTCAAACCGTACTAACAGCATTTCCAGCACTTCTTCGAAATAAGCAATTGCTGAGGTTTCATCGTGTATTAAACCAATATCGATGGCTGTTTCTACACCTTGTGAATAACAATATGCTCCAACTGGCAGTGCCGTAGAAGACAATGTCAGCAATTGAAGTAATTGCGCTGCGTTATGAATGGACATGATGCAAAGCTTTGATTGGGCTTAAGCGGTGGTCATGACTATGCTGTGCATAGGCACCGCTTTCAGGTTCAAACGGATGATCAGTTTCTGAGACTGTAAGCCCCAGACCCTCTACCATTTCTGCAAGCACATGATCAGGTTCAAAATATAAAGCTGTAGGCGTCAACATTAATGGCACATGTCTGTTACCTAAGTGATAAGCCGCTTTAAGCAAATCAAAATCGCTTGTTGCACTGACTTGCATCAGACGTTCAGGCTTAGCATCTACACGTAGTACATCACCTTGTTGAGTTGAAATATATGAACCACTACGCAAAATGCCAGTACGTGGTAAATCAGCACCAATATCTAAGCCACTCGCTAAAGTCGCCCGAAAGCGGGATTTTTGGCGTGTATCAAAAGTCAGTTCAACCGTTTCAAATGCTTGATCAGGAGAAATATGTTCAAGGCGTTGTGTATAGATTTTCATTTAGCTCTTCTCTCCTTATTTATTTCATTCATGTGGTATAAATTAATGAGGTAATTCACCTCGACAAAACTCATCAGAATAAGAAATAACGCTGTGCCATGGGTAATACATCAGCAGGTTCACACGTTAATAACTCACCATCGGCCCGCACCTCGTAAGTTTCAGGGTGAACATGCATGACAGGGCAATATGTGTTGTGTTTCATGTCAGTTTTGCTAATTTCACGTGTGTTTTTACACGGACTAATTAACTTCTTGAGGTTTAATTTTTCAGCAATTTTTTCATCAATCGCTGCTTGAGATAAAAAGGTAATACAGGTGTTATGAACACCACGTGGATAGGCACCAAACATTGGACGGTAATGCACAGGTTGAGGGGTTGGAATTGAAGCATTAATATCACCCATCGGTGCTGCTGCAATCATGCCCCCTTTAATAATCATCGAAGGTTTCACACCAAAAAAGGCTGGCTTCCATAACACTAAATCAGCAAGTTTCCCGACTTCAATCGAACCGATTTCATGGCTTAAACCATGGGTAATTGCTGGGTTAATCGTATATTTAGCAATGTAGCGTTTAACGCGATTGTTATCATGAAATTCATTGTCACCCTCTAAAGGACCACGTTGAATTTTCATCTTATGGGCAGTTTGCCAAGTACGTAAAATCACTTCACCTACACGCCCCATCGCCTGAGAGTCAGAAGACATCATGGCAATTGCACCTAAATCTTGCAGAATATCTTCAGCGGCAATGGTTTCACGGCGAATACGACTTTCTGCAAAAGCGATATCTTCAGCAATTGCTGGGTCTAAATGATGGCAGACCATGAGCATATCTAAATGCTCATCAATGGTATTAATCGTATAAGGTCGCGTTGGATTAGTTGAAGATGGCAATACGTTACTTTGCCCAATCGCTTTTAAAATGTCAGGTGCATGCCCACCGCCCGCACCTTCGGTATGGTATGTATGAATCGTACGATTTTTAAATGCAGCTAGAGTTTCTTCTAAAAACCCGCTTTCATTTAAAGTATCTGTATGAATCGCCACCTGCACATCAAACTCGTCTGCTACACCCAAGCAGTTATCAATAGCTGCCGGTGTTGAACCCCAATCTTCATGCAGCTTTAAGCCAATCACTCCAGCTTTAATTTGCTCACGAATTGGGTCAGGTAAACTCAAATTCCCTTTGCCTAATAGACCAATATTCATAGGCAAATCATCAATCGCCTGTAACATGGTCGCAATATGCCAAGGCCCTGGAGTTACTGTCGTTGCCGAGGTTCCAGCTGCTGGTCCTGTACCGCCACCGACCATTGTTGTTGTACCCGACATTAGCGCAGTTTCAACTTGTTGAGGGCAAATCCAGTGAATGTGGGTATCAATACCGCCTGCTGTTAAAATTTGTCCTTCACCCGCAATCACTTCTGTTGCAGCCCCTAAAGGAATCGTAATGTCTGGTTGAATATCCGGATTTCCAGCTTTTCCTATTTTCCAAATTCGGCCATTTTTTAAGCCCACGTCAGCTTTAACAATTCCCCACCAATCCACAATTAGAGCATTGGTGATGACCGTATCAGCAACTTCATCAGCTAAAAGCTGTGATTGCCCCATCCCGTCACGAATAACTTTTCCGCCACCAAATTTAACTTCTTCACCATAAGTCGTTAAGTCTTGCTCAACTTCAATAAAGAGCTCTGTATCTGCCAAACGAATACGATCACCAACCGTTGGACCAAACATCTCAGCATATGCTCGACGTGACATTTTCATAACTTATTACTCATCTCTTTCATTATCGTTGTTATGTTTAATCCAACTTGCCCATGACGCGACCTGCAAAACCATAAACCTCTCGTTTACCGACCAAAGCAACAAGCTCCACTTCTCGAGTTTGTCCCGGTTCAAAACGAATTGCTGTACCAGCTGCAATATTCAGTCGAAAACCCTTCGCCATTTCGCGATCAAACTGTAATGCATCATTTGCTTCATAAAAATGAAAATGGGAACCCACCTGAATAGGTCGATCACCAATGTTGGCAACTACAACTTTTAAAGTTTGTCGCCCAACATTCAGTTCAATATCAGCATCTGGAGTAATGATTTCACCGGGGATCATAAGCGTTCCTTTTATACGATTGGCTGGTGGACTGTGACTAATTTCGAACCATCTGGAAAAGTTGCCTCAACCTGAACCTCAGCAATCATTTCTGGCACCCCATCCATCACATCTTCGCGCTTTAATAAGGTAGTACCGTAATGCATCAAGTCACTGACCGTCATACCGTCTCGTGCACCTTCAAGTAAAGCTGCGGAAATAAAAGCAATAGCTTCTGGATAATTCAGTTTCAATCCACGCGCTTTACGACGCTCAGCCACTAAACCTGCAGTAAAAATGAGTAACTTATCTTTTTCTGTTGGATTAAGTTCCATTTCTCTTTCCTAAATTGCATTTATATTGTTTAAGCAAAATACGTGCTCAAAAGTAGCATACTTGTTTTAACTGTTTTTTAAATACGCAATTTAACGTAACTTAAGTTTTCCAGATTCTTGGAAATTCTTCATCCAAATCAAACCAATAACGTCTTAATCTTGCTCGTATAGCTGCAAAAGCATCATGACAATGTCGGACATCATTTCCTAGAAAACGGGCCGAAACCACATCATCCAATAATGTTAATGTGACAGGTGCTTGCATACGCATCATCAATTCTCGAATGAGTTCTAACTGCTGTTCTAAATAAAAAGCTGAGCGATACTTTTCGGGAGCGGCTGCCCAAAAGCTTCCCATTACGGCTTGATTATTCATACCCAAACATGAACTCAGCCAACGATCTTCTCCCTCAAAATACAATGTATCTGCAACCAATAACTTATGTTCTCGCCACAATTTAAACTGGTTGTGATAACTCCCTTGAATAAAGCGCTCCGCACGTGCCTGCCGCCCAAGCACCAACATATCCCAGCCAATAAAACTCGCAGCATGATCAAGATGAATATGAGTTTCTGAATGTGCTAAAGCTCCATCAAACAGCATCGTTTCTTGTGGAACCCACTCTAAAATGGACTGATCTTTCACGTGCAAATGAATATGCTGAAAAGCTTGCTTACCATTGGTTTTGTACCATTTTCCCGCGCCCGGAGTAGTTACTACCGCATGAGCTTGATCTTTGGTTTCAATTTCAAACGTCAGATGATCTCCTCCTGCAATTCCTGCTGGAGGATGAACAATAATGGCATGACATATACCCGTTCTTTCAGGCCAGAGCATTTTTTGCACCCTAACAGGGCCATGATGCTTCCTGTGACTCATTATGGTGCATGAATTTTCAAAACAAAATCCGAGCTCTAATCGCGCATACCAAAATGGTGCTAAAGAGTTTTTTGAAAACGTTTGTACCTGATTCATTCTGGTTCATATGTTCAAAATAAGTGCTTAAAGTTATAAGCAAAATACGCACCAAATATGAAAATAAGCCCACTGATAAAATTAGATACAATTTTTCGATTTTAATGAGTTAAAAAATCATCAATGTCTAACATAAAACCACAGTAACTTATGGAATTGTTTATACAATAGCGCCCACCGTTGCTTCCATACTTGCTCTCCATGAAACTTTTTTTCGTGTTAACCCCACTTGTCTTTTTAACTGGGTGTATTTTTGGCCAATCTAGTGAGGTCAAACGTGCAGAAAAGATCCTTCACAATTTCGAATGTAAAAATGTAGAGACAAGCCAGCTTGCAACAAGCTCGATTAATTCTTATTACCAGCAATCTTTAGCGGTAAGCAAAGAAAAAGCAACTTCATACGTAGAGAGCTACAAAAATGGTGAAGAATTATTCGACATGCCGCTAGATGAAGTTTTAAAGCAACAATACCAACTCTATAAATCAGCATGTGACTCTTTAGGTGGAGTTTCAACGCAACCCTAATTTATAAGGTATTCATTAAATCGTTTTAGTGGATACCTGCTTTTTATTTTTGTTTTAATAATTATTCCAAAATTTACTCACTTTACCTTTTGTTAAAATTAAATTACATACTTAAACTTTTATTAAGCTCTCATATTTCATAGCCTGTTATTTGATTTTTTATTTATTTTCCGAGGTTTAGATCATCATGAAAAAAACATTATTATCAGTTGCACTTGTAAGTGCCCTTCTTGTTGCTTGTAGCAAAAACGAAAATAAAGCCGATACAACAACACAAGCTTCTGCTCCAGCTCAAACTACTGAAGCGAATAACAATGCAGTAGATACTGCTCATACAGCTGAAAACTCACTAGATTGGAATGGCACATATAAAGGCACTCTTCCATGTGCAGACTGTGAAGGCATCAAAACTGATTTAGAGTTAAAAGATGATAAAACTTATGAATTGACTGAAACTTATCTTGGCAAAGGTGATAAGAAACCATTTGAAACCCATGGTACATTTACTTTTGACAAAGATAATACTTCAGTCATTACGTTAGATGATAAAGGACAAAACCGTAAATTCTTTATTGGTGAAAATACGGCAACTGCTTTAGATATGGAAGGTAAGAAAATTGAAGGCTCTTTAGCTGAGCATTATGTTTTGAAAAAATAATTATTTTTAATATAAAAAAACCCGCTCATGTGAGCGGGTTTTCTTTTGGAATCAATTCTTAGTGAGCTGCGAATTGGTTCATTGTGTTTTTAGCATCATCATGTGCTTTAAGAGCGTTGTCACCAGAGAAGATTTCTTTGTGATCATCACCGATGTCAGAACCCGCCATTGCTTGGTGTTTAACACAAGCGATACCACCACGGATTTCTTTACGTTGTACGCCAGCAACATAAGCCAACATACCTTCAGAACCGAAGTAACCTTGTGCAAGCTCATGTGTAGAAAGAGCAGCAGTATGGTAAGTCGGAAGTGTGATCAAGTGATGGAACACACCCGCTTCACGAGAAGCATCTGCTTGGAATGTACGGATCTTAGCGTCTGCATCAGCAGCTAATTCAGTATTATCATATTCAGCGCTCATTAATTTAGCGCGGTCATATGCAGAAACGTCTTTACCTTCAGCAACCCAACGGTCGTAAGCTTGTTGACGGAAGTTTAAAGTCCAGTTGAATGATGGGCTGTTGTTATAAACAAGCTTAGCATTTGGAACAACTTCTTTAACACGGTTAACCATGTGTGCGATTTCTTCTACGTTTGGAGTCGCAGTTTCGATCCAAAGAAGGTCAGCACCGTTTTGAAGGCTAGATACACAGTCAAGTACAACACGATCAATTTGTGTGTCAGCACGGAACTGATATAAACCAGAAGCTAAACGCTTAGGACGGTGTAATTTACCATTACGTTTGATCAAGATTTCGTCTTCTTGAGCATCAGCAATGTCAATTTCAACAGTATCTAAGTAGCTGATGTATTGAGATGCGATATCACCTGGCTCTTTAACCACTGGGATTTTTTGAGTCAAGTCAGCGCCTTCAGAGTCAGTACGCGCAACGATAATACCGTCATCAAGACCCATTTCTAAGAATGCATAACGTAATGCATGGATTTTAGCGATGAAATCTTCGTGTGGAACAGTTACTTTACCAGCTTGGTGACCACATTGTTTAGCATCAGATACTTGGTTTTCGATTTGAAGCGCACAAGCACCAGCTTCGATCATTTTACGAGCAAGTAAGTAAGTTGCTTCTTCGTTACCGAAACCAGCATCGATGTCAGCAATAATTGGCACAATGTGAGTTTGGAAGCCGTCAATTTGAGCAGTGATTTCAGCAGCTTTAGCAGTATCACCAGCTTCGTTTGCTTTTTTAAGCGCACGGAATAAATCGTTTAATTCTTTTGCGTCAGCTTGACGTAAGAAAGTGTAGATTTCTTCGATTAATGCAGGTACTGAAGTTTTTTCGTGCATTGATTGGTCAGGAAGTGGACCAAATTCTGAACGAAGAGCGGCAACCATCCAACCAGAAAGGTAGATATAGCGACGCTCAGTAGTACCGAAGTATTTTTTGTTCGCAATCATTTTTTGTTGTGCGATAAAACCGTGCCAGCAACCTAATGATTGAGTGTATTTACTAGAGTCAGCATCATAAGCAGCCATATCACGACGCATAATCGCAGCTGTATATTTAGCAATATCTAAACCAGTTTTGAATTGGTTTTGCATTTGCATACGTGCAGCATCTTCTGGGCTAATATCGCGCCAAGTGCTACCGAATTTTGCTTTTAGTTCGCGGATTGCATCAATCGCTGTTTGATATGTAGTCATGATATTGTCCTGTATTCATTTTAGGATTTCATCGATTGAAGCCTAGAGTCATGTACTTAAATTTCTTATGACACCAGCTGCTTCGTCATGAACACAGCTTAGACTTAGCCAATCAATTAATCCAATATCCTTTATTAATCTTCAGTATTTATTTAAAAAATATACCGATAAATCGATATTATAGATAAAACCAAAAACATTAACACTTTGTTTATAAAAATAAAATTATTCTAAAGGAGTATAGAGTTTTATTCTAAAAACCTAGTAAGTCTTATTTTTATACAATTTTTGAAGTTTTTCCAGCCATTTTTAATTTAAAAAGTCAATTGTAAATTAGGCTATTTTTGCCAATGTAAAAAGTCAATTCACATGCTAGAAAGTAGTTAGTTATATATAAATATATTCTATTTATCTCCTTCATACTTAAAAACGTAGCAAAGACAATAAAATCGAGCCTTTGAAGTACCTCTCCCCCCTACTTAATTCCTACAAAAAATGTCGTTTTTCTCATCATTTTTTCACACAATAGTTATTAGATATGGCATAATTTGAAACAATTTCAGGGTTTTATTTTCGGTATTTTTTTTATGAATCTGGAGCGAGTAGATCTTAATCTATTAATATATCTTGATGTACTTCTTCGTGAAAAAAATGTTACACGCGCAGCCGAACAGCTTGGGGTAACTCAGCCTGCAATGAGTAATATTTTACGTCGTTTGCGTAATTTATTTAATGACCCTCTTCTTATCCGCTCGTCCGAAGGCATGACTCCAACAGAACGCGCACTTGAATTACAGCCTCGTATTCGTGATGCCCTTTCTGATCTCTCCATGATTTTGGAACCCCGTACCGAATTCCGCCCTTATACAAGTAATCGCGTTTTCCGCATTATGACATCTGACTATGCTGAGGCAACTTTAGTTCCTCGTCTTGTCAAAGCGCTCCGCTCTGAAGCTCCAAACGTTGTTCTTGATTTTCTTACACCGAGTGACGTGTCTTATAGAGATATGGAGCAAGGTAAAGTTGATCTTGCAATTAATAGATTTAATGAAATACCGCAAAGTTTCCATCAGGTTTTAGTTTGGCGCGATAGTTTCAGTTGTATTCTGAACGACAAACACCCTGCTGTGACTCATTTAAATTTAAAAAGCTATTTAGATGCACAACATATCTGGGTTTCTAAAACAGGTATGGGTGTAGGTTTTGGTGTAAACCCCGACAAACAAGGTGGTTTAGGCTGGATTGATCAAGCATTAGAACGTATTGGTCAACGTCGTAAAATTTCTGTATTTACTCGCCACTACCAAATGCCTGCATTACTTGCTCAAAATGTAGATCTTATTGCTACATTACCAACACGTATGGCACGCCTACAAACACAGAACCCTAAACTGGTTATAAAGGATCCTCCTTTTTATATTCCAGAGTTCGAACTTAAAATGGCTTGGTGTCCGTTGTTACATCACCACCCTGCTCATCGCTGGCTGCGCCAACTTATCTTATTTGTTGCTCGTCAAATGATTGAAGAAGAAAACCGTGAATTTCTAACCAATAATTCACAATTTTCTCACTATTAAATAAATTTTAATTTAATTGTCCTATCTTCAAGCGCTGAGCAATCAATCTGATTACCTCAGCGCTTTTTTATGTTAAAACATAGTCATAATAATGATGAACCTCAGGTGATTTGTGAGTCTCTTTCAAAATATCATTATCATCGTACTGCTTATCATCGGAGCAGGCTTTTTATCTTTAACTGAAATTGCACTAGCAGGTGCCAGAAAAGTTAAACTAAAAATTCTAGCCGAAGCGGGTGAAGAACGCGCCCAACAAGTACTAGATTTACAAGAACAATCTGCCGACTTTTTTGCAGCTTCTCAAATTGGCCTAAATGCAGTTGCAATTTTAGGCGGTATTTTGGGTGAAGCTGCTTTTCGTCCTTATTTCGTCACTTTAGTAGACCGCTTTTACACAGGCCCTTGGACACAAACGATCGGTTTTGCCCTCTCCTTTACCTTAGTGACCTCACTCTTTATTTTATTTGCCGATCTTATGCCAAAACGTTTGGCTATGATTGCACCTGAAAAAATTGCAATTAGTGTTATTAACCCAATTCAGGTTTTTATTAAGATTTGCAAACCTTTAGCTTGGGGAATTAACGCAATTGCCAACCTGCTATTCCGTTTATTCAAAGTGAATACAACGCGAGAAGACAACATTACTTTTGATGATATTTCAGCAGTAATGGATGCAGGTGCTCAAGCAGGCGTACTTCAGAAACAAGAACATCACTTTATCGAGAATGTTTTTGAATTAGAAGAACGTAATGTACCTTCGAGTATGACTACACGTGAAAATGTTGTTTATTTTACTTTAAATGAACATGAAGATAGCATTCGCCAAAAATTAGCAGAGTATCCATATTCAAAATTTTTGGTATGTAATGAAAATATTGATCAAGTCATTGGTTACGTCGATGCAAAAGACTTTCTTGTTCGCATTTTAAACAATCAATCCCCAACTCAATTGAATGAATCAACCATTCGTACTGTCTTGATGATTCCTGACACTCTAACCCTCTCGGAATTACTTGATCGTTTCCGATCCACAAAAGAAAAATTTGCGGTTGTGATAAACGAATATGCGCTTGTCGTAGGTGTTATTACTTTAAGCGATATTATGATTACGGTTATGGGTGACTGGGTCACTCCAATTGATGAAGAGCAACAAATCATTAAACGTGACAACAATTCATGGTTAATTGATGGCAGTACACCAATTGATGACTTAAGACACGCACTCGAAATCGATGAAATGCCTGATGAAGAAAATTATGAAACTTTAGCAGGCTTCATGATGTACCGCCTGCGCAAAATTCCACGTCCGGCAGATTTTGTAGAATTTGGTGGATACAAGTTTGAAGTAGTCGACGTCGATCATTTTAAAATTGACCAACTTCTTGTAACTCGAATTTTAGAGCAAACTGAAGTACATTCATCAATTGATGACAACTGATTTATATTAATTTAAATACCTCACAATTTTATGTGGGGTATTTTTTAAATCTAAATAAATTTTTCAAATATGTGTAATAATTATTTTAGATTCATAAATTCAAGTTGCTCTTTTAATCTAAAAGCAATATTATTTAAATCATCATTTATATTAAATCTTAAATACTGAAAAATAATAGAATAATCTATATATCTCAATTACCACTAAGCAGTTAAGTCCCAATTTACATTACCTCAGAACTTATGGAACTTAGCTCAAAGCAAGTCTTTAAATGGTTCTTCTTCTCATTTCCCCCATCAAACCATATATAATTTAAAAAAATATCATATAATTTTTAATTTTATAAGACCTTTATAATCTAATATAATGAATCACATTTATTATAAGCTTATTATAATCTTAATATATATGTTCAGTATTTCGCCTAAATATACCCCTCCAACTGAATATATATTAACCAAATAAACTAAATATATTATTTGTCTTTTTAATAAAAATTAATAAGAATAACCAAGGTCAGAGTTTTGAATAAACTTGTTCAGTAAAACTATAGGCAAAGGATTGATTGTATGCTGACATTACTTGGTGTTGGCATGATTTTGTGCTTCATGTACTTAATCATGTCCAAACGTTTAAGCCCTATTATTGCTTTAATTCTCATCCCATTTATTTTTTCTCTTGTTGCCTGGGGCCTAGGTCACTACTTTGAAAGTTTAAGTCACATTGAACTCAAAGGTCTCAGTGAGATGATGCTGGATGGCATCAAAAAATTAGCGCCAACTGGCGTAATGCTTTTATTCGCAATTTTATATTTTGCCTTAATGATCGATGCAGGTCTTTTCGATCCACCGGTTAAATGGATTTTAAAAAAGGTTAAAGGTGATCCTCTAAAAATCACACTAGGAACTGTGTTCTTAACCACAATGGTTTCTTTAGATGGTGATGGTTCTACAACCTATATGATTTGTGTAGCTGCAATGCTGCCACTTTATCAACGCTTAGGAATGAATACCCTCATCATGACTGCACTTATGCTGTTATGTAGTGGTGTAATGAACCTAACACCATGGGGTGGCCCTACAGCTCGTGCTGCAAGCGCCCTGCAAGTTGACCCAAGCCACATTTTCGTACCAATGATTATCCCTATGATCATTAGTATTGGTTGGTTATTCTTCTTGGCATACTTATATGGTCGTTACGAGCAAAAACGTTTAGGCGTTATTGAACTTGAAACTCACCATGGTGACAACATTACTGTATCGAAAGATCCTGAAGCGACTCGCCCACATTTACGCAAAGTAAACATGGTGCTCACAATCCTTCTTATGGTTGCTTTGATCAAAGGCATTTTGCCTATGTCTGTGTTGTTCATGATAGCATTCTGTATCGCAATGCTTATTAACTACCCAGATGTTGATATGCAGAAAAAACGTATTGCAATGCATGCAGACAGTGTCTTAGCTGTTGTGGGCTTAATTTTCGCAGCAGGTATTTTCACAGGTATTTTATCTGGCACAGGTATGGTTGAGGCGATGTCTAAAGAATTCGTCGCAATGATTCCTCCAAGCATGGGTCCATACCTTGCACCGATCACAGCTTTAGTGAGTATGCCTTTGACATTCTTTATGTCAAATGATGCATTCTTCTATGGCGTTTTACCTATTCTTGCTGAAGCTGCTTCACATTATGGTATTAGTGCAGAAGCGATTGCTCGCGCTTCGATTGTAGGTCAACCTGTACACTTGCTATCACCTCTTGTTCCATCAACCTATTTGTTATGTGGTCTTGCTAAAGTTGATTTTGCTGACCATCAAAAGTTCACTTTAAAGTGGGCATTCATAACTTGTATGGTATTAATGGGTACTGCTTTAGTGATTGGTGTTTTCCCACTCTTTAGCACACTTTAATTATTGTTTCACAATAAAAAAGCCCCAATCGGGGCTTTTTTTTATTTCTGTACATATTCAATTAAGTGATCTAACACAATTTGAAAATGCAATGTAATGTCTTCTTCTAAAATTTTATAAGCATTATCAAACTGAACCATTGGCCAACCTTCTTTCCAAAATGGAAAAATATTGTGTAGACCTTCAGTCACGATCGCGTCTTCACGACTAATCGCTTGAGCAACTTGAGCTAAAACCTGAGCGGTTTCTGCACCATCAATAGCTAAATAATCAAGACCACGTGCTTTAAAAATACGGATACGGTCTTTTTTATAACGAATCTTTTTCGCCTGACCTGAATTCAAGCCTAATGCCAGCGTAGCAGCTTCTACAAACTTTTCTTCAAAGTTTGCATTCAATGCAACTAAAGCCTGTTTATGTGCTTCTTGACGCCCAGCTTTCCCCCCATTACGGATAATCTCATTTGCTTCCGTATCCAGCTTATCTTTTTTCATAGACTGTAAAATGTCTAAAATTTCGATATCGCTTAAAGATTCAGGAGATTGCTCAATCATGGGAGTCCTAATACACAAAAATAAAAAAAACATTGTCTCATAAAAGCGATATCAAAGCAGAATAAAATTTTAAATAGCCTATTATCTTGACTATTTTTATAGTTCTAACTTCAGAGACTACATTCATAAAATCAAATAATTCTTTGGTTATAAAATTAATTATTTGCCAAAATAATTTTACCCTGATAATATTATTTTACCCAGATAAAAATATACGGCTAAAATGAATACTAAAATCACCTATACTGCTTTCACTGGAAGCACGCTTATTGCAAGTGACTCCTTAGTTGAGCTTGCAAAAAAACTTAAAGGTCTTCCGAAAACAACGGAAAATATTCTGATTTTTAATGATCAAACAGGTCAACAAATTGATCTTGATCTTTCTGGTTCGGAACAAGAATTTCAACAACGTTATGCTGAACCCGAAGAAATTAAAAAAGTTGGACGACCTAAACTCGGAGTAATTTCGCGTGAAATCACTTTACAGAAAAAACATTGGGATTGGTTAGATCAACAAAGTGGGAGTGCATCAGCAATAATTCGTAAGTTAATTGATAAAGAGTTAAATAATCCAAATTCTGAAAGCAATATTATGCTCGCTAAACAAGCCATTGACCGTTTTATGTCTGCCATGTTGGGTAATATGCCAAATTATGAGGAAGCAACACGCGCCTTATATCAAGGCGATCGAGATATATTTTTAAAGATGATTCAGAGCTATCCTAAAGATTTGAGAGAATATTTAACTTTAAAAACTCAAAATATTTTCTGAACCCAATAAAAAAACCCGCTTACGCGGGTTTTTTCAAAATCAATTCAATCTATTAAAGACGGACTAATTCCACAACTTTTTCAGCTGCCTCTTCAACAGTTTCAGCAGTAACTTCTGTATCTGTGCCATCCACAGCCGTAGTGATAACCACAACACCTGTCTCACGCAATAAAGTAATTTGCTCAGCAGTTAAGTTGGCTTTTGCAATCGCAACTACACCTTGTTGAATCAATAAGCTTTCTAAAACTTGAGCTTTCTCGATTAACTGTGCAGAAATCCCAATCACCGCAGGTTTTTGACCTAAACGTGCAGCACGATCTTCAGCAGTAACAGGATTGCTATGTGCAGTCCACTCTACCGCAGACTCAACCATACCCGCACCAACCGTTACATTGCTTAAACGATCAATGAAAATAAATGAACCTGTGTATCGTGAATCTTGATATTGATCAAATACGACTGGTGCATCAAACTCAACCACAACGTCTGCAATTGCATTTAACTCAAGCTCTTCAACTTGAGTATGCTCAAGCGTATTTACATTTACACGGTAGTGAATATTAGTTACTTTGGCAGGAACAGTCTGTGTACCAATTTTAACGTTGTACAACTTGCCTTTCACCAGTGGATGTTCATTCATCCATACTACTGAAGCACGAACACTACGAGAAATTAATGGTTGTTCGCCTGCACGTACTAATACGTTACCGCGGCTAATATCAATTTCATCATTCAATGTTAATGTAACTGCTTGACCCGCAACAGCTTGGTCCAGATTTCCATCGAATGTTACGATTTCTTTAACTGTTGAGCGCTTACCTGATGGTAATGCAACAATTTCATCACCAACATTGATTTCACCTAAAGCGACAGTACCAGCGAAACCACGGAAATCGAGGTTTGGACGGTTCACATATTGAACAGGGAAACGGAATTCGTGTTTGTTTGATTCACGACTAATTTCCACAGATTCAAGAATGCTCATCAAGGTTTGACCCTTGTACCAAGCTGTATGCTCAGAAACATTTACTACGTTATCGCCATTTAAAGCAGAAATCGGTACAAACTGAATATTGGCTGGACGACGGTCACCTAACTGACTTACGAAAGCATCATATTCAATCTGAATCTCAGTGAAGCGTTCAGGAGAGTACTCAACCAAGTCCATTTTATTGATAGCAACAACGATATTTTTAATACCAAGTAAACTAGCAATAAACGTATGGCGACGAGTTTGAGTTTGTACACCATAACGCGCATCAATCAAGATAATTGCAAGATCAGCAGTTGACGCACCAGTTGCCATGTTACGCGTATATTGCTCATGTCCTGGGGTATCAGCAATAATAAACTTACGCTTTTCAGTTGAGAAATAGCGGTAAGCCACATCAATGGTAATACCTTGCTCACGCTCAGCTTGTAAGCCATCTACAAGTAATGCCAAGTCTGGTGCATCACCTGTAGTTCCTACTTTTTTACTATCGCGCGTTACAGCTTGCAATTGATCTTCGTAAATCAATTTTGAATCGTAGAGTAGACGTCCAATAAGTGTACTTTTACCATCATCTACGTTACCGCAAGTCAAAAAACGCAGAAGGTCTTTTTGTTCATGTTGCTTTAAATAGGCCAAGATATCTTGACTGATTAATTCTGATTGATGAGACATTGCTCAAACTCCACAAATTTAGAAATTGTCTTAGAAATAGCCTTCTTGCTTTTTCTTTTCCATTGAGCCCGCTTCATCATGGTCGATCATACGACCTTGGCGCTCAGAACTCGTGGCTAAAAGCATCTCTTGGATAATTTCAGGTAACGTATCTGCTTCAGACTCAACTGCACCAGTTAATGGATAACAGCCAAGCGTACGGAAACGTACAGACTTCATCTGTGGAACTTCACCTTCTTTTAAACGCATACGTTCATCATCAACCATGATTAATGTACCGCTACGCTCTACTACTGGACGAACAGCAGAGAAATAAAGAGGAACGATTTGAATATTTTCTAAATAGATATATTGCCAGATATCCAACTCAGTCCAGTTAGATAAAGGGAATACACGAATACTTTCACCTTTGTTCACTTTACCATTGTAAAGATTCCAAAGTTCAGGACGCTGGTTTTTAGGATCCCAACGGTGTTTACTATCACGGAATGAGTAAACACGTTCTTTCGCGCGTGATTTTTCTTCATCACGGCGTGCACCACCAAAAGCAGCGTCAAATTGATATTTATCCAAAGCCTGTTTTAAAGCTTGGGTTTTCATAATATCTGTATATTTTGAACTACCATGATCGAATGGATTAATTCCAGCTTCACGACCTTCTTTGTTCTGATGAACGATTAAATCAAAGCCATGCGTTTTTGCCATGTTATCGCGAAAAGCGATCATGTCTTTAAACTTCCAACCTGTATCTACATGTAATAATGGGAATGGAAGTTTAGCTGGATAAAATGCTTTTAACGCAAGATGAAGCATTACCGCAGAGTCTTTACCAATTGAGTAAAGCATGACTGGATTTTCAAATTCAGCAGCAACTTCACGGATAATATGAATGCTTTCAGCTTCAAGTTGCTTGAGATGTGTGAGTCTTGATTCAGTCATGAACACGTCCTTCTCTATCCATTTTGCCCATAAAATCTAGAAGTAGTATTAAACCACCACCTAGAAGACCATGTGGAGGAACGAGTGCCATAACAACTCCAATTTTTCGTGATAGATAATCCAACCACAAGCCTTTATATGGCTTATAGCATTAGTTATGCATTATAGTGATTTAAAACCGATTCCTTTTGCTTGTTTTTTCATATTGATATTCGATTTCATCATATACATGTAATATGCTGATTCACTTGCGTAACTTTGCAATCGTAGCTTGTGTAGCCAACTTAAGCAAATCATGTTCTAGTCTTTATATTTCTCTAAAAACCATAAAAAAAGAGAAGCTTTGATCGCTTCTCTTTTCTAAAACATGATCTATTCTTAGAAACCGAACATTTTACGTTCTAATGGAATTTCAATTCCAATAGATGCACCTGCGTCATTACCTTCTAGATCAGAATCACTTACCCAACCATTAATTTTTAATGGAAGATCAGGTTTGATGTAATGCGTCCAAGTTAAATCAAGGGCTTTGATTTCATCGTCTTTAGGGAATGCTTTATTGATTGCCAAGTTAGATTGATTAACTTTAACCACCATTGCACGACCACTTAAACGGTTCATGACATCAAAGCGGATATCACCACCCACTGAGTACATTTGTCCATCACCACCCATCGCGTGGCCTAATGGGTAACCATGTTGGTAATAACCATCTTTATAAGTTGAATGGGCATAAGAGATACCTCTTACATCACCATTAGTACGTGTATCTGCCCATTCTGCATAAAGTTGATAAGGCAAATTATTGTAACTAGATGAATAGTCGACACCTGCTAAGTACATTTTCTTAGAAGGTAAACCACCCGCTTCATCTTCACCTACATATTGTCCATATATGCTAACTGGAACTTGGAATAGCGGTTGTAATAATAAGCGGCCATCGAAGCCAGCAATTTGGTTTGATGGATCTGGTTCACCAGTTCCACCATTATCTTTATTGCCGACAAATGCATCCCATAAAGAACTAAAACTTTCAGGACGTCCATCACCGCCCCATTGAATAGCACGCGATGCACCCAACTCAATATATGGCAATGGTTGTGCAGTTACACGCAATCCAATTAACTTTGCGTCTGGGACTGATTTATAGTCATCTAATTGACCAGCAAAAGCTTGGTATTGCCAAGGTCCAATCCAAGATAACCATTTTGTATCAAAAGCATTTTGCACAGCACGTTGTGCTGTTACACCATAAACTGGGCGGCTAGCATCACCACGAATTAAGCTACCATCATGGCCAGGACCCCACCATGTTGGAATTTGACCCGCTACAACCCACTGATTCCAAAGTTTACCAGCAACATATGAGCCTTCAACATTCACATCTTGCCCATTATCAATTTGTGGATCTTTTTCTGCATTTACTCGGATTTTTGCATCCCAGTTTTCACCACCAGCATTAAACTCTAAAGAACCTTGATATTGAGCTTTTTGGTTATCACCAAATGCTTGCGGAATATTTTTGCTATCGGTCTCAGCAAAAGCGCCCACTTTAACCGTATCGTTATCTGCTTTTAATGCATCAAGAACTGAATTAATAACTTTTTGTTGAGCTGGATGCGTCACTTGCGCTTGAGAGAGAGCTCTCTGGATTTCATCACCACTTAACGGCCAAGTTGAGGTGCTAATCTTGATAACACCTTGTTGATTCAACCAATTTAAGTCTGTACGTAAGTCCTCATTATTTAGCACTAAACCTTGTGCAAAAATAGCGGATGAAGCAGTTGCCAATATTGCAATCGAAAGTGTTTTTCTTAGAAACATGCCAGCCAATTCTCAAAGTTATTTATGAGCAACACCTTAAATTTTTTATCACAACTTTGCAATTGTTAAACTGTGCAATTACATTTTTTAACGCTATTTTAAGATTAGTGTAGATAGGTAAGTTTTTGAGATATAAAAGTAATAAAAAAGGCAGTATAAATACTGCCTTTTTTGCCTTTAGAAGATTAACCTTCTTTACGGCGCATATGAGGGAATAAAATTACATCACGAATACTTGGAGCATCGGCAAAAAGCATCACCAAACGGTCAATACCGATACCCTCCCCTGCTGTAGGAGGTAAACCATATTCAAGTGCTTCAACGAATTCTGCATCGTAATGCATTGCTTCATCATCACCCGCATCTTTTTCAGCAACCTGAGCTTGGAAACGTTCAGCTTGATCAATTGGATCATTTAACTCGCTGAAACCATTTGCCAATTCACGGCCGCCAATGAAAAACTCAAAACGATCAGTAATATGTGCATTGTCATCATTACGACGAGCGAGCGGAGAAGTTTCAGCTGGATATTCAGTAATAAATGTAGGCTGACGAAGTTTAGTCTCAACAGTTTCTTCAAATACAATCGTTTGAAGCTTACCTAAACCAAAACCAGGCTTAACTTGTTCTTTTAATTCTTCACGAATAAATTGAGCAAGGAACTCACGGTCACCAACATTTTCAGGAGTAAATTGTGGGTTATTCTCTAAAATCGCATCGAACATAGAGATTTTCTTGAATGGCCCTTTGAAACTAAACACTTCACCTTGGTAAGGCACATCAGTTGTACCTAAAATATCCAAAGCCAATTTTTCAAGCATGTTTTCAGTTAATTGCATCAAGTCTTTATAATCAGCGTAAGCTTGATAAAACTCGATCATCGTAAATTCAGGGTTGTGACGCGTTGACACCCCTTCATTACGGAAGTTACGGTTAATTTCAAACACACGTTCAAAACCACCAACAACCAAACGTTTTAAATAAAGCTCAGGTGCAATACGCAAGAATAAAGGCATATCCAAAGCATTGTGATGTGTTTCAAACGGACGCGCAGACGCACCACCCGGAATCACATGCATCATTGGCGTTTCAACTTCCATGAAACGTTCATTGTTTAAGAATGCTCGAATACCTGCAACAACTTTGGCACGGATTTCAAAAGTTTTACGTGTTTCTTCATTCACAATTAAGTCAAGGTAACGTTTACGGTACTTAACTTCTGTGTCATTTAAGCCATGGAATTTATCTGGTAACGGACGAAGAGATTTTGTAAGAAGTTCAAAACCTTCAAGGTGAACATATAAGTCACCTTTTCCTGAACGTCCGATATAACCTTCGGCAGCAATAATGTCACCAAGGTCTAAACCTTTAATGGTCTCAAGAATATCTTTTGGTAAACCTTTACGATCAACATATAGCTGAATACGACCTGTCATATCTTGAATAACCATGAAAGAACCACGGTTTAACATGACACGGCCAGCCACTTTTACATAGACATGCTCAGCGCTTTCAATTTGTTCTTTCGACTGATCTTTAAATTGTTCTTGTAGATCAGCTGCGTAGTGTTCACGCTTAAACGTATTCGGCCAAGGACTCTTTCCAGTTTCCTTCGCAACATCTTGGATTTGCTTTAATTTGGCATGACGCTGTGCAATTAAATCGTTTTCGGAAATAGTTGGTTCAGAAGTCGATTGAGCGTTTTGTTGCGTCATCTCTGCCTCGATTAAGTAAAAATTAAGTGCTATATCCTAACAGATTGCGGAAGTTTTTCGAATGATTTCAATCAAACAAAAATGAAAAAAGACAATTTTATAGAACAAAACACCACTTTTTAAAGGCAAAGTGACTTAGACCAATCGCTAAGATCATTTTTTAAAGCATTTAGTAAAATATAAAAAAATCCAAATAACCTCGATATTCAAAAGGCCCGATTTGCCTTTTATTTTATCAATGAGATTGTGTCGTAAATAATGAAAATTCTATTTTTACATGGCTTGGATTCTTCCCGGGAATCGACAAAGTTCCATGCCATTTTACATCCTGAAAAATTTTGTATTGACGTCGATTATCGTAACTTAAGTTATGCATCTGTTGAGTACTTTTACCATCAGGCTATTCAGACGATCAAACCAGATTTATTGGTGGGTCATAGCATTGGAGGCTATTGGGCTCTAAAAACTGCTGCTCAACATAAACTAGCAGTGATTGTGGCAAATCCAAGTCTTACCCCTAATTTTCGGGCAGACTACCCTCAGCTTTCTGAAGATGAACTCATGCTCTCTAATCCTAAAATGGCCTATTTAGAATTAGGAGATGAGCAACTTGATATGTATCAGGTTCAAGAAAAACTTGCACCCTATATGAATATTGAAACGTTTGAAGGTGGACATCATCGCTTGGCCTATCCTTCTCGAATTAATGATCTGATTATAAAAATTTATAAAAAATATTTGGCCTAGATTTATATCGTTTGATTATAAAAAACTGGTTTATATGTGATTTAAAGAAGCTTTATTTCGCTTCCGCTATTTTTTTAACCACATCAAAACCTTGAACGAAGCCACTTTTCAACATGCCCATATATTCAGGCAAGGTGGCCAATTCAACTTTTAAAGTGGTTATATTATCTTTTTGGTTTAGAAAATATTTTTCTTGAGAACCACTCCAACCTTTAACTTCTTCACTTTCTAAATCTTCTTTACCCTCCTTAATCATTCCTAAATGTTTAAAAATCAATATTTCCGGTTTTTGCATTTGTTCAATGGTAGAAACCATCCCATTTCCTTCACCATCAAGAAAATAAGTTTTTCCACCTACTTGCCAGTCAGTACGCATTGAGGAATCTGGTGCAAAAAATTTCGTCCAAGCGTTATATGTTTCGCTATTCCAAAGTATGTCCCACACTTTTTCTCTAGGAGCATCAATTTCCACTTCATATACTAAATTTTCCATATTTCACTTCCCTGATTTATACCGTCTTAATGACAGTAAATTTTAATTTTCGGTTTTAATAATGACATTCTGTAGCATCGTAGTTTGTTGTTATTTAGCTTTCATATGAGATGAATTTTTTAAATGATTTGGCACTCTTTATTTCATGATATTTTCATAAATAAAATTAACTGTAAGAATGCATTAATTATTATTAGTTTATGGCGAAGTTTTGCCTAAATAACCACTTATTTGTCCTAACCTGCCATTCATCTTTGCTTACGAATGATTAAACTCCGTTATTTACTTTACTTTGAATGTAGAACTGCGTAAAAATTTGATATCCGATCAAAGGCACATTGGTTATTATTGACCGGATCGTAGTTACATTATTAATAGATGGAATAGTTTTACTGAAAGGCAGCTTTGAGCAAACTTATCAGTGCGGAGAGTCTCATGAAAAAATATCAATGTATCGTTTGTGGATGGATTTATGACGAAGCGGAAGGTTGGCCACAAGACGGCATTGCAGCTGGAACAAAATGGGAAGATATTCCTGATGACTGGACTTGCCCTGATTGCGGCGTTTCAAAAGCTGACTTCGAAATGATCGAAATCTAAGAGCGTAAAGTAAAAGGCCATGATAGACATGGTCTTTTTTACGAATATTACCAATCACCGTATTAAATAAATAATTCTAACTCTGGAGAAAAAAATGCATCCTATCGTCATTATCGGATCAGGCATGGCGGGTTATACCTTGGCACGTGAGTTCCGTAAGCTTAGCCCAGAGCAAGAACTTGTGATGATTTGTGCGGATGATGCAGTGAACTATGCAAAGCCAACATTATCAAATGCATTTGCAGGTAAAAAAGCACCAGAACAAATTCCTTTAGGTGATGCTGCTAAAATGGGTACTCAACTCAATATGCGTATTGAGCCTTTTACTTTTGTAAAAGAGATTTTAGCTGAACACCATGAACTTGTTCTAGAAAAAGATGGTGTAACGTCGAATCAACCCTATTCAAAACTGATTTTAGCTATAGGTGCTAACCCAATTCGCCTTGCAATTGCAGGTGATGGTAGCGATGACATTCATGTTGTGAACTCATTGATTGATTACCGCGCTTTCCGTGAAAATCTAGCTCAGCGTAAAGATAAACGTGTTGTTATTTTAGGTGCTGGTTTAATTGGTTGTGAATTTGCCAACGACTTACTGCATAGTGAATATGACATCACTGTGATTGATTTGGCTCCTCAACCATTAGGCCGTTTACTTCCAGGGCATATTGCTTCTGCTTTCCAACAAAATCTTGAGGAAGCTGGAGTAAAATTTGCACTTGGAACCACGGTTGAAAAAGTAAGCAAAATTAATAATGGCGAAGACTATGCGATAACACTTGCAAACGGACAAACATTGGTTGCGGACCTTGTTCTTTCTGCGATTGGTTTACAGCCAAATATTTCACTTGCTAAAAGTGCAGATATTCAAACAAGCCGTGGAATTATTACCAATGGCTTACTAGAAACAAATCAAGCAGACATCTACGCAATTGGGGATTGTGCAGAAGTAAACGGTACTTTACTGCCATATGTAATGCCGATTATGCAACAGGCTCGTGCTCTCGCAAAAACACTCAGTGGGCAACAAACTGCTGTGCACTACCCTGCTATGCCAGTTGCAGTAAAAACACCAGCAGCTCCACTTACAGTTTTGCCAGCTCCAGTTGATGTAGAAGTGAACTGGGAAACAGAAGAGTTCGACGATGGTATGCTTGCCAAAGCAATTGACAATGAAGGAACATTGCGTGGTTTTGTATTGTTAGGTGCAACCGCAGGTAAACAACGCTTAACTTTAACAAAGCTTGTTCCAGATCTTATTCCAGCCCAAGCATAAGGTTTGTATCAGGAATACTCGTTAGAGAGTATTCCTTTAAGGAATGAATAACATGAATAGCGCCTTACAGTTTAACATTTCACCGTATACATCTTTCATGCAAGAAACCAAAGTCAACTTAGGCAATGGAATTGAGTTGCATGTAGAAGTCGGTGGAAAGCCAGAGCATCCAACCATTTTGCTGATTATGGGTCTTGGCGCCCAAATGCTTTTTTGGCCAGATTTTTTCTGTAAATCGCTGATTGATCAAGGATTTCGTGTTATTCGTTTTGATAACCGTGATATTGGCCTTTCTTCAAAAGTACGTCACGAAGGTAAACGCTTAAATACTGTCAAATTGATGGGCCGCTTTGCACTTGGACTCGCTAATCAGGGTGCACCTTATACGCTGCATGATATGGCAGATGATGTATCGATGCTGATTGATCGTTTAGGCGTGAACAAAGCGCATGTAATTGGTGCATCAATGGGTGGGATGATTGCTCAAATTCTTGCAGCAAAATATCCAGAAAAGGTTGAGAAGTTAGGGCTTATGTTTACAAGCAATAACCAGCCTTTTTTACCACCTCCTTTTCCGAAACAACTTTTGAGTTTAATTGGTAAACCCGAAACACGTGACGAAGAAGGTATTGTTAATCATAGTTTAAAACTATTTCAATTGATTGGTTCACCTGGTTATATCAACCAGATTGAAGCAATACAAACAGCGCGTAAGCTTTATCAACGTAGCTACTATCCTGCTGGTGTACTTCAACAGTTTTTAGCAATATTATGTACAGGCTCTTTACTACAACTCGACCGTGAAATTAAGCAACCCGCTTTAGTCCTACATGGCTCTCGCGATCGCTTACTTCCGCCTAGCCACGGTAAGGCTGTAGCAAAAGCAATTTCCGGTGCTAAGTTTGAATTAATTGATGGAATGGGGCATGATATCCCTGCACATTTTATTCCACAGCTTAGCGGTTTATTTGCGCATCATTTTAAATCATCAGACTAGGACACTATGGCTGCATTACCCTCATTAAGACAGCTATCATATTTAGTTACGTTGTCGGAAACTTTGCATTTTACTGAAGCAGCACGCCGCTCTTTTGTCACTCAATCGACTTTATCAGGCGGCATCATGGAGCTTGAACGGTTATTAGGTGGCGTTTTGGTAGAACGTGATCGCCAGAATGTGCGTTTAACACCTTTAGGTGAACAAGTCGTTGCTCGCGCCCGTGTACTACTAGCAGATGCTCAAGATTTAATGCGTTTGAGCCGTGAAATGAGTGAGCCGTTAACGGGTGATTTGCATTTGGGTGTTATTCCAACAATTGCACCTTTTATCCTGACACGGTTACTTGATGAAGTGCATCAGCAGTTGCCTAAAATTCAGCTGCATTTGCATGAAGCACAAAGTGAAAAAATTGTAGAGCGTTTAGAACACGGTAATCTAGACATGATCGTTCTTGCTCTACCGTTTGACACTAGAGGCCTAAAAGTCGCTGAAATTTCGAAAGAAAACTTGTACCTTGTATGTAGTAAGCAAGATACAAATGCTCTTCAAGCCAACTCTCTAGATGATCTTGATTTATCAAGATTAATTTTGCTTGAAGAAGGTCACTGTTTACGTGACCACGTTTTAAGTGCATGCCCTATCGGTGAGCGTAAAAACGACAACCGTTTAAAAGCAAGTTCTTTACCAACGTTAGTTGAAATGGTTTCTTCTGATTTAGGCTTTACGCTTTTACCAGAAATTGCAATTGAAAATAGTATGATCAAGTTTAATGATCAGATTACTGCAAAACCAATTGAAGATGCTCCGAGCCGTACTTTAGCTTTAGTGACTCGTAAAAGTACACCATTGCAAAGTGAGTTCGATGTATTACTGCAAATTATGCAGAAAATCACGACAAGAATACATGAATAAAAAAAAGGAGTCTTCGGACTCCTTTTTATTTTATTGCGGCGTTAAGGATGCCCACTTAAACACCCAAGCAGATGGCATATTCAAACTATTATCAGCAATAATTTTTTCTCTAATAATTTGTGCAATAGCATAGTCATTTGCAGGGTCTACCATGACCCGTATGCCTTTAGTCGTTGCACTGGTTACAACCTTGTACCCTTTTGCTTCTAACTGCGACTGAACCATATTTGCCTTATTTTGATTAGATGCTAACGCAACTTGTACCATCCATTTCTTTTCACCATTTTCCAAGATTTCTTTAGCGACAGCTGCATCAAGTTGCTTTTTACTGTCAAAATTTTTCTTTTCTTCTATTTTCTTGGTGTGAACATCTTCAACTTTCTTTTGGGCTAAAAACTCATCTTGTTTTGGTTTTCTTTTTTGGATGATTATTTTTTTATTTTTCTCTCCACTTTTGTTAGCTTTATCATTAGAAGGGTTTACAAAATAAGGATATATCGCTTGATCATCAAATCTTTGAAAGACGATTATATCTCCATAACACTTCTGATCTGCGTAAGCGGTCACTGGTATTATCCCCAAAAGTATTTTAATAAGTAAACTTCTAATAAAGCATTGCATCTTATTCATTTACCAAAGTTAAGTATATTTAATGCGGCGTATTAAAGTAGATTTCTCGTGATTTGTATATTTTTAAAATTCAATGTTTTATGTAAAAAATCACATATTTTCAAAACATATTGCAGTGCTTCAAATTATTATCGTTTATCCAGCAACCATTTAGAAAAACTAACTAAATTACTTTGAATTTCAGTCAATTAAAAAAGCCGACAAAATGTCGGCTTTTATTTAGTCTTGAAAGTTCATTATTTAATGATTTCCAATAATGCCCTTTGAGCATTATGCAATTTTTCACCCTCTGCTGGCTCAGCACGAATCCAAGTACCATCCCCTTGTAGCAGCCATGCCTGTTGATTATCTTGTAAGTAATTTACCAAACCTTGTTGATAAATACGTTTTTTCAATGCAGGGTCTTCAACAGGGAAACACGCTTCAACACGATTAAATAAATTACGGTCCATCCAGTCTGCACTTGAACAGTAAATACGTGCATCGCCATTATTACTGAAGTAATAAACACGAGTATGCTCAAGGAAACGCCCTACAATTGAACGCACTCGAATATTCTCCGACAGGTTCGGCAAACCTGGACGTAAGCAGCAAATCGAACGGATAATCAGGTCAATTTGAACACCCGCCTGAGAAGCTTCATACAATTTATTGATTAACTGGACTTCGGTTAATGCATTTACTTTAACAATGATCTGAGCTTTACGGCCTGCTTTAGCATTGGCAATTTCTTCATCAATAAAGTTAATAAGCTGAGCATGTAGGGTAAACGGTGCATGTAATAGCTTTTTCAATTTCGCCATTTTGCCCATGCCGGTCAACTCTTGGAATATACGGTGTACGTCTTCACACAGATCTTTATCTGTGGTCATGAGACCATAATCGGTATAAATTCGGGCATTCATCGCATGGTAGTTACCCGTTCCTAAATGAACGTAACGCACCAATTTATTATTTTCACGGCGCACGACCATAATCATTTTGGCGTGGGTTTTATAACCTACAATACCGTAAACAACGACTGCTCCAGCTTCTTGTAAAACGTTTGCTACTTCAATATTTGATTCTTCATCAAAGCGAGCACGTAATTCAATAACGGCAATGACTTCCTTTCCATTACGCGCCGCTTCTGCCAAAATTTGCACAATCTCAGAATCAGCACCACTACGATATAACGTCTGCTTAATTGCTAATACTTGCGGATCGCGAGCAGCTTCGCGAAGTAACTGAATTACAGGAGCAAAAGATTCGAACGGATGATGCAGTAAAATATCTTGCTTCTGCATTGCCGAGAAAATACTCTCGGTCTTTTTAAACACTTTAGGCACAACTGGCGTATGCGAGTCATAACGCAAATGAGGACGTTTAAAGTTTGAAACCAGACGAGCTAAATTTACTGGGCCATCAACTTTATATAATTGCTCATCAGTTAAATCGAACTCTTCCAGTAAGTACTCATAAATATGCTGTGGGCAGTTATGGGTTACTTCCAAGCGAACTGCACGCCCAAAACGTCGAGAACTTAATTCACCTTTTAATGCTTTAGCTAAGTCTTCAACATCTTCATTCAGGGCTAAGTCTGCATTACGTGTCACACGGAATTGATAACACCCAGTTGCTGTCATTCCTGGGAATAAATCAGACACATGTTCATGGATAATTGCCGATAACATTACATGATGTTCTTTACCACCTGTTAATTCGTCTGGTAGGCGTACAACGCGTGGTAATGAACGTGGCGCAGGTACAACAGCCAAATCGATTTGACGACCAAAAGCATCTTTACCTTCAAGCGTAATAATGAAGTTCAAGCTTTTATTAACAAGTCGAGGGAACGGGTGTGCTGGATCTAGACTAATTGGGGTTAATACAGGTGCAACTTGTTCTTGAAAATATTTTTTCACCCAAGCAGATTGAGCTGGAGTTAACTCACCACGACGTAGGAAACAAATATCTTCTTCACGTAGTTTAGGTAAGATTTCCTCATTTAAAATTCGATATTGACGCTCAATCGCAGCATGAGCAGTTTCAGAGATTTTTTGTAAAACCTGTCTTGGGGTAAGACCATCAGGGCTACGACTTTCATTGCCCAGAGAGAATTGTTCCATCACTCCCGCAACACGAATTTCAAAGAACTCATCGAGATTACGCGAAAAAATGAGCAAGAAATTCATTCGTTCAAGTAATGGATGTAAAGGGTCTACCGCTTGCTCCAATACACGCAAATGGAAGTCAAGAATAGACAATTCACGATTTATATAACGGTCATTATAACTGTATTCTATTGGGGTCGTTGTTGCTGTAATCGCTGTATTCATGTCTAACTCTATTCTCTATCCAGCCAAAATCTCTATAAACCAGTATGCTGCAAAAATATGACAATTTGGTAAAAACTAAAAAATTTACACATCTTTAAAACAGCTTTATTCAGGAATCTGGGTGCTATTCATATAACGTAAAATAACGCGTTTTCTATATTGTAGTTTATGATCGTTACGGTGATCTTGATAATATTTCGGATCAGGCAATAATGCAGCTAAGAATGCGGCTTGTTCACGCGTTAAGCTTTTAGCACTTTTACCATAATAATGATGAGCGGCTGCTTCAACACCATACAAATTTTTGCCGAATTCAACCGAGTTCATATACACCTCAAGAATTCGGCGTTTTGACCACATCCGCTCCATCATCCAAGTCGCGACCGTTTCTTGGCCTTTACGAATAAATGAACGTTTGTTGTATAAAAACAAGTTCTTTGCAAGCTGTTGAGACACGGTAGAACCACCCGCAACTACTTCACCCTCTTCATTATTTCGCTCAAGGGCAAAACGGATACCTTGCCAGTCAAAGCCATGATGATGGATAAACTTTGCATCTTCGCCCGCTAAAATTGCATGTTTGAAATTGTCGCTAATATCATCATAGTCCAGCCACTGATGGACAATTGGCTCTGATGTATCAGACCAATAATCAATTCGCATGAACATGGTCGTATCCACTTCATGTGTCCGCCACCAGACCAAACTCGAAAAAATCCAAAGTTGAATAAGGAGAATCGCCCCAATAAAAATTAACAACACGCGAACAATAAAAGCTTTCATGTTCGTCCTGATCTCCTGTATTCAACTTTTTTCATGTTAAGCTGTAAAGCATGTTCATATATAACAAAAGCATAGCATGACTCAATATCAGCCTCCGCACATTAATCGTAAACTCAATGTACAAACTTGGTGGCTGACCGCCCTGCTCATCGCAATCAATGTAGGTTTGTTTGTCTGGCAAATTCTATCTGGCGTCGATATTAGTGACCCAGCCATGAAAGATGCTATTCATTGGGGAGCTGATTTTACACCACTTACTTTTTCTGGGCAGCCTGAACGGCTATTTACCAGCATGTTTTTTCATTTTGGTTTAGTCCATCTCATGCTCAACATGTGGGCCTTATATATTTTCGGTAATGTTGCCGAGTCACTATTTGGTCGCTTTTATTTTATAGGCATGTATTTACTTGCTGGTTTATTCGGGAGCCTTTTAAGTAGTTATATGACCATTCAAAATGGACATGAATTACTGCAACATTTCGACCAGAGCTTACTTCCCCATGTCAGTGCAGGTGCTTCAGGCGCCGTAATGGGATTAGGTGCTGCGTTAACAGTACTTTCCTTATTTCCACCAGTTCCGCATCAAGCCTACATACTCGATAAAAAAGCATTATTAATGATTATGGCAATCAACCTTATTTTTGGTTTTGTCGCAACTGGTATTAATAATGCCGCACATATTGGCGGCATGGTTATTGGAGCATTCCTTGCACTGATGTGGTACTTAAGCTACGTCAGTAAGTTTAAAAGTGTGCTCAAGATTTTAGGCTTATTAGGCGCAGTAATCATTACGGGTGGTTTTTATATGTACTGTGTACAACTCAACTCACCTTTACTTCCGCTATGGCATGAAATCATCATCCAAAATCCTGGAATTATCCCTTAAGTTAAAGCTGATTTAATTCTCTTAAGCTTTGTAAAGGTGGTAAGTTGCAAAGATAACCGAGTCGATAACGACCAATCAATGCACAGATCAGCATCATGCCAAGAGGTAAAATCAGCCATATTTCAAAATGCCACTGTATTGCCATATTCATTTTATAACTAGCAATCGCACTAATCACTTCTGCAAAACAGCAGGCTACTATGCCTGCTAACAATCCTAAAAAACCAATTTCAAAACTGAGCATCTGCTTCATTTTATTTTTAGATAAACCAAATGAGCGTAGTAAAGCAACCTCACGGCGCCTTTCATCCATTAATAGGTTTAAACATGCAATCAGTACTAATACACCTGAAAAACCAACTAACGCTGCCAGTACAGTCACTATTTTGACCAAGACATTCATTAAGCGTTTTACTTCATCTAAAATTCGATCAACATCAATAAAAACTGTATTTGAGAACTGCTGAATAATATTGATCATTTTAGGTTGATCTTGCTTAGGTACATAAAAACTCCCTAAATAACTTCCAGCATTTTCATCTAAAGTTTTAGGTGAAAAAATAAAGAAAAAGTTAGGGCTAAAGCTTTCCCACTCTACGCTCCGGAAATTCACCACTTTGGCTTGTAATGTACCTTCGGGCAGGCTAAAGGTCAGCTTGTCTCCAATTTGGATTCCTAAACTTTCGGCAGTTTTACTTTCAACTGAAACTTGCCCCACGCCATTAAACTGAGCTTGTCCTTTTGTAATTGCGTTGTCATTCGGCAATTGATTTGATTGCGTTAAATTCAATTCACGACGCAAAGAGTTATTTTGTTTTATGGCTTCTTCTGAAAAAGGTACATCATTCTTTGCTACCAGTCGGCCTCGGATATTTGGATATAACGGCGTGCTTTGCCAACCATGTTGCTTTAACTGTTGCTCAAAAGGTTTTAAATCGAATGGAGGTAAACCATATACAAATTGATTCGGGGTCCCTTCAGGAAGCTGTTGCTGCCAACGCTGTAATAAATCTGTTCTTAATACGCTTAATACTGTAATAAGGCTTAAGCCTAAAGCCAGTGCAGTAATTTGTAAGGCAATTTGTGAGGGTGAACGAATATAAAAAGACAAACGATTTTTCATCTTTTTTAAACTACGAAGCACGAGCCAAACAACGGTATACAACAAAATACAAAGAACAATAATTGCAGCCAAAACCATAATGCTGAGCATCAAGTTTTCACTCAACACCAAACTAAAAACAATCAGACTGCTAATGCCAGCAAAAAACATAAAGAATAATGATTTTCGAGATTTGGCTTCTTCCCGAATCACCCGAATTGGAGGTGTATTTAAAAGCTCCCAAATGCTTGGCAAAATAAAACCGAGCAGCACAATCACACTCGTAAAAATAGCGATTGGTAAAGGCCCAAGTAAAAGTGGTATTAGCGAAAAACTTAACTCTAATTGAGGAATCAATTGCAGCATAAGTTGCAGCAGGCCATAACCCATTATCAACCCTAAAAGGCTTCCCATCACAATTGAAATCGCACTGACAATACAAAGCAATCCAATATAGGCCCATAAAATTTGGAACTTACTAGCGCCTAAGCATCTAAGAAGTGCAATATGATCTTGGTTTTGCTGAACATATCTTTGACTCGTTAAAGCGATGGCAATCCCACACAACAAAATCGTTAAAATATTGGCCAGTTGCAAAAAGGTATCTAGGTTTTCAAGCGGGCGTAATAACCGACTATTTGATTCACTCGCATCACGTAAACGCAAACCTGCCGTTTCATCTGGTTCTTTAGAAGGTTGATGCTGTTGCTTAAATTGCTTTGAAAATGCCTGAACTTGTTCAAGGTTACCAGACATTAACAGTCGATAATCGATTCTACTGCCAGTTTGAATTGCATGTGTTTTAGCAATATCGGCTTGATGAATAATAACTGTTGGAGAAAAACCTGAAAAACCGAGTTCTTGATTTGAATCACGCACAATCACGCCGCTAAAACGGAAGGTACCGTCAGCAATAGAAACAATATCTCCTCTTTTTACTTTTAATAAGTCCGCAGCTCTTTGACTTAGCCAAACTTGACCAGACTGAATCGCTTGAGTTTTTGGCGCAATTTCAAGCTGTCCTCTAAGTGGAAATGCAGGTTCTATTGCTTTTACATTGACCATGACAAACTGATCTTGTGTATGAGCCATAGAACTAAATAGAGTGACATTAGTTTGCTTTAAACCAAGCTGTTCTGCTCTTTTTTTCCACAGCTGTTCGATAGGCTCGTTATTCGACAGAACTAAATCTGCACCCAGCATTTGCGAGGCTTGCAGACTGACTGCATTCTTCACTTGGTCATTACTAAATTTCAGGGCTGTGGTCGCACTAATCGCAAGCGATAAAGCAATAATCAGCAGATATAATCCACCCGTACGAAAACTTTGTAGCAAAAGTGGTTTGAGAAGATTACGCATAATTTAACCACCCTGTACTGTCTTTAGTCGGCCATCATCTAACTCAACATGACGCTGACAAAGGGCTGCTAAATTACGATCATGAGTCACTAAGATCAGAGTCGTACCTAACTCTCGGTTTAAATCAAAAAGCAAACTTTCAATTTCTTGTGCTGTCTGGCCATCTAAGTTTCCGGTAGGTTCATCCGCAAAAATAATTTGTGGTTGTGCAATAAGAGCTCGTGCAATCGCCACGCGTTGTTGCTCCCCTCCAGATAAGACTTTAGGTGTTTGTTCAACTTGACGACTAAGACCTACTCGATGCAACCAATCTAAAGCTTTTTTCTCTGCGGTTTTATAATCAAAATCTTTACGTAATCGTAAGGGCAACATTACATTTTCAAGCGCACTTAACTGAGGTAAAAGTTGAAAAGACTGAAATACGAAACCAATATGCTGCATTCTGATTTGGGCGCGTTGCTCCTCTGTTAATTGATGAACAGCTTGACCACACAACCAAACTTCGCCTTCAGACGGTTGATCTAAAGTTGCCAAAATTCCTAGTAAGGTCGATTTACCTGAGCCAGAACGCCCAGTAATTGCCACCTGCTCCCCTTCAAAAATCTCTAAATCGATATCTTTTAAAATCGTAAACTGATTTTGGTTAATCTGAATAGTTTGTGTAACTTGATGGGCAGCAATGATGGGTTGTGGCATGATGTAAAAAGTCCTATGTATTCAGAATCAGGGTCGAAGTACAAATGTATAAATCTTTTTTGATTGGTTCTAAAAGCATCATGCTCATCTCATTAAGTATGCTGCCTATGCTTGTATCGGCGAAAACTATTTTAATTTTAGGAGATAGTATTAGTGCCGGTTACGGAATTGATCCCAAACAAGGTTGGGTACAATTACTGCAAAAACGCTTAGACCAACAGTATCCCAAACAACACAAAGTGGTCAATGCAAGTGTTAGCGGAGAAACAACCAGCGGCGCTTTAGCCCGATTACCTAAGCTATTACAGACTTATAAGCCCAATGTGGTCGTGATTGAATTAGGCGGAAATGATGGCTTACGTGGTCAACCACCTCAAATGATTCAAAAAAATCTGGATCAGCTCATCCAATTAAGCCAAAAACAAAAAGCTCAAGTTATTCTTTTTGGCATGAAAATTCCGCCAAATTATGGGGCTGCGTATAGCAAAGCTTTTGAAAATAACTATAAAGTTGTCAGCCAAAAATATCAGGTGAAATTGCTACCGTTTTTTCTTGATGGAGTCGCAGGTCAAAAACAGCTTATGCAAAATGACTTGATTCATCCCAATGCTCAAGCACAGTCAAAATTACTTAATTTAGCTTATCCATATATAAAAGGTGCCCTGTAGGCACCTTTTATCTTTAAGCATTATTTTTAATATAATCAGAAATCAAAAAAGGTTACTTCACCAGTTTCTAGCGAATATTCTGCACCAACAACAATCAACTCACCTTTCGCAATCAGGCTCTCCAATACAGCCGAACCATGACGTAATTGATTTACCGAAGCAAAAACGTTTGAACGTACCGCATGACATGAAAGTTTTTTCAAATCATTTTTTAAATCAGTCTGCATTAAAATTTCAACTGACGGACGAACACGGTTCACAATCGACATTAAGTTAGATGATGGCGGGTGATCAGGATTCATTAACGTATCAATTGTCGCCTGAATAGCGCCACAATGACTATGTCCTAATACAACAACAACTGGACAGTCATAGCGTTCTGCCGCGAACTCAACACTACCGACTTGTGAAGGAGCAACCACATTACCAGCAACACGGATTACGAATAAGTCACCAAGACCTTGATCAAATACCATTTCTGCTGGAACACGTGAATCTGAACAACCTAATACAATCGCAAACGGATTTTGATCCTTTGCCATTTCAGCGCGTTCATGATGCGATAAGGTTTTTGCAAGGGAACTATTTCCATTTACAAATCGTTGATTACCAGCTTTCAGACGATCTAAAACTTCTTGCGCGGTAGGCATTTTATATTTCCATTGTTTTTTCAAGGTTGGAAATCATTTTAATGTGTCAAAATTTGAATGTCACTGACAAAAAATTAAATCATTTTCCATGAGAAAATTTAAAAATACGATCTCTATTTGAATGTAATGTTTATCGCAAATTCCTTACTGTTTAGCGAAAAAATAGACATACTTTGGTTCTCGGATTGACTATAATTTTTCTCCTTTTGATCATTTAGCAAATGACTCATTGGCAAAGTTTTTCAATAATTTTCAAACTCGCTTATGCCTCAAGGATGAAATCTTATGACGACGCTGTTTGTATCAACCAAAACAACCATAAAGAAAACAGCTATGGCACTTGCCTTGGCTTGTAGCCTTACAACAATAACAGGTGTTTTTCAGACGCAAGCAGCTGATACCATAGATATAAACTTTCAGAATATTTTACAGCAAGAGCGCAGTTGGGCAGGTTTACAAAGTAAAAGTTTAAAAGTTGGTGAGGTTACATGGTCATATAGTGAAGGTGGTTCTACGGCTAAACCGACGTTGCTCCTTATTCATGGATTAGGAGGGAGTCGTGATAACTGGAACCGAGTTGCGCGTTATCTCACAGCAAATTATCACGTTATTATTCCAGACTTACCGGGTAGTGGTGAAACCATAGTTGCACAGGATTTCGACTACTCAGTACCTAATCTTGCCGAAAAGTTACGTCGATTTGTTGAAGCTGCAAATTTAAAAGGTCCAATTCACATTGCTGGCCACTCACTTGGTGGTTCGATTGCCCTACTCTATGCTGGGCAATATCCATTTGAAACCAAAAGTCTATTCTTAGTTGATAGTGGCGGTATTTTCCGCTCTGCAAATACAATTTATCTAAAAGATCCAGCCTACTTAAAACAACTTTTAGTATCTAAAAAAGGTGACTTTAACTATTTGTTAAAGCAAACCATGTTTAATCCTCCATTTATTCCTAAAGAGTTCCTTCAAGCTCAAGAAAAGCTCATGATTAATCAGGCGCCTCAAACACAAAAACTGGTTGATCAGCTTATTGCACTCAATAAAGTCTACACGCCAGATTCATTTGCAGTGCTCACCAAGACAATCGATGCGCCAACACTGATTTTATGGGGTAAGCAAGATAAGATTATTAACGTAGAAGTAGCAAGTGAACTAAAACGACTTTTAAAGAATGCCCAGCCTCCGGTTATTTTAGAGAATGTCGGCCATATGCCAATATTGGAAGCTGAGCAACTGGTTATTCAACAATATGTACCGTTTTTACTTAAAGTAGAAACAAATCAGTCTTTAAAAACGACTACACCTTAAATAAAACTTCGGACTTGTGAGACCTTATGTCTACCCAACCGCTTATAGAAAAACTCATTGAAGCTCATCTTGATTTTTTAGATGAGGAATTTGCTCAGCCTCATGTTATCCAACAAGAATTTGAGCAATTTTATCATTGGTTGGGTAGTCGGCAACTACAACACCTCTGGACCTTTGAACAAATTCAGCAGCTCATTCAAAAACAGATTCTAGAAACTCCTGCTTCTGATTTTTTGCTTGAACAAATTGCAGAACATATTCGCTTTGCACTTATTCATCCAGCCAATGAAAATACAACAATTGAAGATGTTATTCCTGTTTTAACAATTGATGGAATTGCGCAATACGTTGCAAGTAAAGAAGAGCATCGTAAAAAAATCATTAAAACGATTGTGAATAATCCTGCATTTTCAGCACTCTTGACTCAATTGATTCAACAAACAATGCATGATTACTTAGATGAATCAATGTCAAAACGTGTGCCGGGTGTAGGCCGTTTTATGAAAATGGGGAAATCTGTTCTAGAAACAGTGACTGATTCAAATCTAGACGACACGATTAATCATTATTTGCAAAAGAATATTTTAAAACTGAGCCAAATGAGTGAGCGCGTTTTAAACCAACATTTTGACAATGACAAGCTCTATCATTTTCAGGCAAATGTTTGGCATAAAATTAAATCTATGCCACTTTCTGTTTTAAAAAACTATGTAGAAGTTCAAGATTTATCAAAAACTGTAGGTTTAGGACACGAGATTTGGGATCACATGCGTCAAACTGATTACCTGAAACAACAAGTCCATGATGGTATTTACACATGGTATGTTCGAAATCAGGAACGTAATTTTGACTTGCTACTGCATGATCTCAATATTAATGAAAGTTTAATTCAACATGAACTGACTCAGTTACTTGTGCCTGTATTACAGCAATTAGTTATAACGGGACATTTAAGACGCCGCGCCCGTGTTTACCTAGAGAAATTTTATTATTCTGAAAAAGCATTAAATATTATCAACAACAAAGGCGCTTAAAGCGCCTTTGTTATTTGTCTTGATTAGAAAGAATATTTTAAAGAAGCGTAATAAGCTCGGCCTGGCTCATTGTAGGTTTGGCTGATCGAATTACTGTCTCTTAAAATTTGTTTATCAAACAAGTTACTTACGCCAACACGCGTACTTATATTATCTGAAATTTTATAACCAACATTAATACCAGCGGTGCTATAGCTTTTTACAGTACTTGGCTTAATCGCAGAATTTGTTCCACCTGAACCAATGCCCGATTCGAGTCTATTTTCAGCAAACTGACGAGATTTTTGACGGCCATATTGAGTAAATACAAAATTCACATCTAACTGATCTGTAATGTCGTAATCAAAAATTGAGTTAATCGTATAATTTGGAACTAAAGATAATGGGTTACCCGTTTGCTTATCTTTCGAGTCCATCATGTAAGTAAAGTTATTGGTCCAACGAATATCGCCAAAGTCTAGTCCCAAACTTCCTTCAAAACCTTGAATTAATGCTTTAGGCGTATTTTCCCAGCGTAAGATATTCCACTTGGTATTGGTCACAGCTCCTGTATTTGCATTGGTGCTTGAACCATCAACTGTTCCAACAACATTCGTACCCGCCACAATCTTATCTTTATAATCATTGCGGAACCAAGTTAAGCTCGCATTTACAATATCTTTTTGGAACTGGATACCAAGCTCTTTGTTTATCGAAGTTTCTGGTTTTAAATCACCATTACCTTGCAACAAGCACCGTGACTCAATATTGGCCGGGCAACCATTGCCGTTCGTACTGAGTAAGTATCCTTCGGCATTTTGATACATGTTTGGTGCTTTATACGCTTTTGCTACCCCACCTTTTAAAGTGAAATAATCATTGAGTCTTTGAGTAATGTTTAAGCTTGGGCTCCAGTTAGAACCAGATTTGCTGTGATCATCGAAACGCAAACCTATTACGGCATCAGTGCTGTCGGTAAGTTTTAAGTTATCTTCGATATATGCAGAAGCAATACGTGATTCCATTTTACTGCGATTGCCTTTAGCTAATTGATCGCCGTAACCTGAACCGCTGCTGTCTGCTCCCTGATTTGTCGAAATATTATCTTTAAATCTGTCTTCAACCCATTCAGTACCGAGTGTTAATACGTGTGGTACATAATATTCAAAAGGAATATTGGCTTCACCATTTAACCGAAGAGTTTCTAAGCGTGAAGTTGCTTTGTCATCCAGATTATTAATTTTTCCTTCTGTGCTGCCGCCCAGACCTTCAGGAAGACGTTTATTGTGAGTTTTATCATATTGAGCAACTAACTTACTTTTACCCCAAGACCAATCCCCTTCATGCGTTAATGCATAACTATCGCGGTACATGGTATTGGTTTCTTTACCAATAAGTTCTGAAAGAATCGCATCCGCTTCAGCATTTGCATTTAACTGAGAATCACCAGAATAAATATTACCCTGTTTGCTAGAAGAGACATCAATTAAGACAGTTTGTTGATCTGTTGCCTGCCAAGCTAAACGGCCTGAAATATCTTTATTTTTAACGCCTTCACGGCCAGCTGCGGTACTGCCTATTGATTTATTAATATCGACATCGTCAGCTTCTGTTTTATTGTAATTACCATATAAACGATAAGACAAAACGTCTTTAATCAATGGCCCACTTACATTAAAGCCAACACGATTTGATGCACCTTCTTTAGAATCTTCAGGTTGTGAAGTATAAAACTCTACTGAGCCATGGGTTTCATTCGTCACTTTTTTAGTAATGATGTTAACCACACCACCTGCTGCACCCGAACCATAACGAGCTGCGGCTGGTCCACGTAAAACCTCAATCGATTCGATTGCTTCTGCTGGAACCCAGTTTGAATCACCTCGTGTATCACGCTCTCCTTTCCAGCCATAACGAACTGAATTACGAGAGTTAATTGGTTTTCCATCCACTAAAATGAGCGTGTTTTCAGGCCCCATTCCACGAATATCAATTTGTCTATTATTGCCACGCTGCCCCGTTGCACTATTGCCTGTTAAATTAACACCCGGCATACGGCGTACATAGTCAGAAATATCATTACGAACTGGTAGTTTTTCTAAATCTTCTTTGGTAATAACCGACACACCGAGCGATTGCTTTACTTGCTCTTCAGCAGTTACGAAAATTGTTTCCAATTTAACAGGTTCAGCAGGCTTTTCTAATGCTTGTTCAGCTTGTTCTTGCTCATTTTGTGCAGCATAAGCCATAGACATCATACTTGCCAGTACTGAAACAGAAAGCACTGACTGGATAATACGCTTCGACATAAGTATTCCCAATATATTGATTTATTAAACATCTCTCATTTTAAGTTCGGCATTGTAACAAATCTAAATAAAATTACAAATGATATTGATAATAATTATCATTATTTATATTGAATAATAAAAAAACCTCATTGCGAGGCTTTTTTATGTCACTTTTCAAATAATTTAATTATTTGAAATAAGCACCTTCTGCTTGCGTATGGTCAGTTTGGTCAACCACACGTTGAAGCTCAGGAATCTGCTCTTTTAAAGTAGTTTCAACGCCCTGTTTCAAGGTAACGTCAATTGCAGAACAACCTTGGCAACCACCACCGAATTTCAATACAGCAGTTAAACCATGTTCTGGATCATCTTGTACTTCTACCAAGCTACAATTTCCACCATGCCCTGCAAGACCTGGGTTAATTTCTGCTTGAAGAATGTAAGTAATACGTTCTTCAATTGATGCATCTGGACCAACACGTGGAACCTTAGAATTTGGTGCACGGAAAGTGAGCTGACCACCAAAACGGTCCTTGTTGTAATCAATTACAGCATCTAAAAGATATGGAATAGATGGTGCATCAATATACGCAGGAAAATCAGGATAGTCCTGTTTATAATCTGTTGGGATCACTTCTTCTGGCGCACTATATGCCATACAACATTCGGCACGTGGCGTACCCGGATGCTCAACAAAAATTCGAACGCCAATTCCCGGAGTATTTTGCTTCGTTAATAAATCGTGCAAATACTCTTGTGCAGATGGTGTAATCAAAAGGTTTGGAATTTCTTCTGCAACAGCAGTGTTGGTGTTCTCAGTCGACATAACAATATTCCTCAAGCTGATGCCTTTATATTAACCGAAGATGAGGTGGATTTAAAAAAAATCAACTAAATTTGTCGGATTTATACACAACAGGGTTTCAACTTAAGTTTTTAATGGCATTATTGAGCCAGTATTGATCATTTTTTAAATATTTCTTATGTTGCATTTGCCATTTAACCATACAGTTACTCTTATTATTATTACGGTCATTATCTCTTTAATTGCTTTTAGCAACCAAAACGTGATGAACCGGCTGATTTTTTGGCCACCTGCAATGCAACGTGGACAGATTGATCGCTTCATTACCCACGGCTTTATCCATGCCGATGGAACACATCTACTTTTCAACATGATTACCCTGTTCTTCTTTGGCAGTATTATTGAAAGTTTTTATCGCCAATATTTCTACGACATGGGTTTTGTGTTGTTCTATTTAGGTGGCTTAATCTTCGCGATTTTACCGAGCTATTTACAGCATAAAAATGATGCGAATTGGGCCAGCCTAGGCGCCTCAGGTGCTGTTTCAGCAGTGTTATTTGCTTATATCTTATTCCAGCCGTGGAAGCTCATTTTCGTATTTTTCATTCCTGTACCCGCTATTATTTTTGCAATTTTATATGTGGCATACAGTATTTGGGCTGGTAAGCGTGGTAATACCCATATTAATCATAGTGCTCATTTATGGGGTGCGGCTTACGGAATCATCGTAACAATTTTACTTGAACCCAAAGTTATTCCGCATTTCTTAGACCAACTTACTCGCCTTCCTTTCTAAACAAAATAAATTAAAGAAAGGTCCTTTATGGGCTTTTCTTTTTTTCTCATTAATTTATCACTATAAATTCTCAGTCTTTTTTCTGATTATCTTTGATCATTTCTTTGTTTTGATTGCAAAAACCATCTGATTAAACTCGTGCCAATTCTTTTAATAATTCAGATGATACAATGAAGTACAAAGCAATTTTATCTAGCCTTTCCATTGCTTTATTTAGCTTGTCTTTAGCTGGATGTAATGACAACGATAATCAAGAAACTGCGGCAAGTACTCCAAAGCAGCCTAATATTTTGTTCATTATGGCCGATGACTTAGGCTATTCAGATTTAGGGGCTTTCGGTGGTGAAATTCATACACCTAATATTGATAGTTTGGCTCAAGAAGGCCGCCTTTTAACGGATTATCATACTGCTCCGACTTGTTCTCCAACACGCTCTCAACTCATTTCTGGTACTGATCACCATTTAGCTGGTATTGGGGCAATGGCTGAACTCACACCAGAACATTTGAAAGGACAACCAGGCTACGAGGGATATTTAAATGAACGCTCTTTATCTATCGCTCAAGTACTTAAAGATAATGGTTACCGCACGTACATCAGCGGTAAATGGCATTTAGGGCTAACTCCAGAAACAAATGCACATGCAAAAGGTTTTGATCATTCATTTACTTTATTACAAGGTTTAGATCACCACTTTAAGCAAGCGCCAAGTGCGTTTAAACGAAATTCAACTTACACAGAAGATGGTCAAGTTATTCCTGTTTCCGCTTTGCCTGATGACTTTTTCTCGACAAATTATTTTACCGATAAATTACTCAGCTACTTAGACTCAGGCAAAAATAGTGGTAAACCGTTCTTTGCTTATGCTGCCTATACGGCGCCTCACTGGCCAATTCAAGCACCTGCTGAATACCGTGAAAAATATCGCGGAGTTTATGATGTCGGTTACGATGCGATTCGTAACGCACGTATTGCTAAGCAAAAACAGCTTGGAATTATCCCTGCAAACTTTGAGGCAGCAGAACCAATTGCAACTCAAAATGCCCCACAAAAATATGGAAAATGGGATGAGTTAACAGCCGAACAAAAGGCTTTAGAAGCCCGTAAAATGGAAATCTATGCAGGCATGGTAGAAAACCTCGATACTAACGTCGGCCGCATTATTCAATACCTTAAACAAAATAATCTTTATGACAACACTTTAATTTTCTTTGTTTCCGATAACGGTGCCGAAGGTTTTGTACGTGGCGGATATGGTAGTGAATCTGGTTTTGATAACTCTGTAGCAAATGTGGGAACACCAACTTCATATCACTATATTGGACCACGTTGGGCCGAGGTCAGCGCGGCACCATTTCATTTATGGAAAGATACAGCTGGTGAAGGTGCAACCACAGCTCCTGCTATTGTGAAATTACCGAACCAGAAAAAAGCAGAAGAAACCAATAATAGCTTTGCATCTGTACTCGATGTTTTCCCAACCCTATTAGAATATGCCCATATTCCAGTGCCTCAAGGCCAATACAATGGTCGTACCATTAATACGCCATCAGGGATTTCATGGAAGCCTTTACTTGAAAATAAAACCACTACCATTCGCCCTGCAAATTTTAGTTTTGCCGATGAATTACATGGCAGCAAATATGCAAAACAAGGTGAATGGAAAATCGCACTTCAAGGGCGACCTGAATTAGGCACAGGGACTTGGGAGTTGTATAACATTGCCACTGATCGTGGAGAAAAGCACAATGTCGCGCAACTTTATCCAGCAAAAGTGCAAGAGTTATTATCGGTTTATCAAAAATATACTGAGAAAAATGGTGTGCAGGAATATAACGCCAAATGAGATTAAAACTATTTTTAGTTACCGCAATCGGCCTGTCTTTTATGACAGGCTGTAGCCAATCTTCACAAGTTTCTGAATCAGCACCCTCGCCTCAACAGCCAACGTCTTTAGCTGACCTAGGTTCTATTGAAAAATGTAAAAACTACTCTGGACTACCTCAAGGTTGGCTCAAACAGCCTACAGCTGGAATGGTGTTAATTGCCGATGGGCATTTTAATTTTGGTTCTGAGCAAGCCTATCCCGATGAACTTAATTTTGGAAAGAAACAACGAGACGTCAAAGGTTTCTGGATTGATCAGACTGAAGTTACTGTTGCTCAGTTTGCAAGCTTCGTAAAAGCAACGGGCTATATTACCGATGCCGAAAAACAAAAGCAGGCTGCTGTTTTCTCACCAGATCCTCATCACCCCCAGCAATGGTGGCAGCTAAAATCAGGCTATACATGGAAAACTCCAAACGGCAGTAATGGTGCGGTAGCTAATCCGAATGAGCCTGTGCGATATGTGAGTAAAAACGATGCTGAACATTATGCAGTCTGGCTCGGACATGACTTACCAACGGAACTAGAATGGGAATATGCAGCTAAAGCCAATTCAAAAACTGATACTCCCTTACATCAAGCGCCTACCGATGAACACCAACATCCACAAGCAAATTACTGGCAAGGTGAATTCCCTTTTCAAAACCTAAATCAAGATCACTTTAAAGATATAGCACCCGTTGGATGTTTTGCGGCAAATAATTTCAAACTATTTGATACGATTGGAAATGTATGGGAATGGACATCCTCTCCTTATCAAGGTGCTCATGACCAACATATGGGAAATTATTCTGATTTAAGACAACAACAAATTGCGAGTACACAATATGTAATTAAAGGCGGATCTTTTCTATGTGCTCAAAATTATTGTTCGCGTTATCGAAACAGTAGTCGTTATCCGCAAGACTTTGATTTAGCAGCAACCCACGTTGGCTTTCGAACAATTTTAAGATCTGATTAGTTTCTTTTGATTAGAATTAGTAAATATATTTTTAACGAAAAGTAGGTCGAAAAATAATCAATATATTTCTATAGTACAAAGGAGAATGATAAAAAAGTGAGAACATGATGAAAGCATTATTTCTTTGTGTAGCAGCAATTTTCACAATGTCATTATCAGCCTGTGCAGTTCATACACGGGAAGGTAGTATTGTGATTGATCCAGATTCACCTTATCACAATCATCCCGGAGACTTTTGCCCACCAGGACAAGCTAAAAAAGGACGCTGTTAGAAACACTCATTCTTAAAGTAATTTTGAAGTTACGTTAAAGAAATAGAGTTTAATTGAATGATAAGCTGAGTACAAAAATAGTGGGTTCCAACCCAAAAATAGATGGGATGAAACTAGAAAATTATGGTGTAAAAAAATCACCATATCCCCAAGATTTTTAAAAGACAATCTTACGTTGTCTTCTATCTAGTTTCACCCCAATTCTTTCTTATTCCGTCTGACTTCTCTTATCCTTTAAGAAAAAAGTCTAGTTTTTAATCATTTCTGCATCTGTATTATTGATACATTTTGAACATTTTACCTTCAGGTTAAAACTGATGTATTTGCTTCATACAAAATAATCATTTATGTAACGTAAGTCTATAAAAATGTTCTAAAAATGTGAAAAAAATTAAGGTCAAAATGAGATGGATTTATCATAAAAAATTGCTCTTTCAAGTTTCATCACATAAATATTCAATATTATTTTGTCAGTTATTGCCACTCGTTTCCTTTCATTGGCATAGATAATGTATACATCTGTATATTAACCCAGTCTTATAACGAGATATTTTATGTCCAGCACAAGTCAAGTCGAAGGTCTACAATTTCCAGTACATGCCTCAACAAAAAAACAAAGCACATCTCTTACAGGCCAAGAGATTTTGTCAGAGGCTTTATCTGTTGTAGATAATAAAACCGCGCAACAAGTGTTGAATGAAAAAAACTGGCGAAAAAACTACCCTATTTATTTTAAAGCGCTTGTTAAACAAGGCATTTCAAATAATAGCAATCCAATTACTATTGCTAAGCAAGGTTTGCATAAAGCTCACCACCTTTTTGACTACTATCGTGATAGTAAGCATTACCTTTTAAAAGATGCGGTTCATATTGCTTCATCTACCCCCCTTCATACAGTAAAACTTAAAGGTGAAAGTGATGCGGCTCCGGAGTGGTATGTTCCTTACAAAGGACAAAAGCTCAGTGGACAAAGCTTACTAGACCAAATTCAACGTTGGGAAGAAGCTGGTATTATTGAACCAAGTCATGCAAAAGCTTTGCGTGAAGCTACTGCTCATCCAGAATGGTTTGATTTATCTGACCGTACCATGGTGTTGTTTGGTGCGGCTTCAGAAGCTGGTCCTCTACCTTGGTTAGCCAAATGGAAAGCGAATATTATTGCTGTCGACTTACCAAACCCACGTGTCTGGGGCAAAATTTTAAACACGATTCAACAAGGAAATGCAACGCTCATTGCTCCAAGCGTTGAACAAATTGCATCTTCAGCAAAAGCTTCTGAACTAAAAGATAAATTGGGTGCAAATTTATTGACTCAATTACCAGAAATTGCACAGTGGCTAGTGCAGTTTCCACAAAAGTTAGATTTAGCTGCAATTGCCTATTTAGATGGTGAAAAGCATGTTCGTGTGTCCATGGCAATGGATAGCATCATGCAATTTGTGAGCGAGCATAAGTCTGATACGAGCCTTATGTTTATGTGTACGCCAACCGATGTTTATGCAGTTCCTAAAGAAGTAGCAAAAGCTGCTCAACAAAAATTTAAATCACGCACAAAACTACAAAAAATGGCGGTGAAAGGTGTTTCTACACTTTCCTTAAATCGTTTTTTCCAAGCGCCATATCAAGATCTGATTGATTGTGAAAATGGAAAAACTTATGGTATTGCCGACTGTCTAGTCGTTGAGCAAGGACCAAACTATGCTTTGGCAAAACGCATTCAACAATGGCGTGCTATTTGGGCCCGTCATCAAGGACAACACGTAAGTATTAATATTGCTCCATCTACCACTACCCACTCTGTGACTAAAAATCCATTATTGAAAGCAGCTTTTAATGGCGCAGAGCTTTTTGATGTAGAAGCGTTTAGTCCTGAAACGACCAATGCCATTATGGCGGCACTCTGGATTCATGACTTAAGAAATGAGTCTTCTGTAGCAAATCCTGAAACTGAACTGGACCATCCGCTTGAACTCATGATGGAAGGTGCTAACCACGGTGGATTATGGCGTGTTGCTTATTTAGCAAGAACTGCCCTACCTTTTGCTGCAATCTATGGCTTTGCAACCGAAAAACTACCTTTTGGAAAATCATCTAAAAAATAGTTTAATTAAAGCCCAATTCTAGAATTGGGCTTTTTTCTGTGTTTATTTATTTTGAAAGTGTGAAAGATATTTTTGCATTTCATCAGGTGGTACCATACCACCTCCTGTCGCCCATACCACATGATTTGACTGCTGCAACTTTTCAGCTGATAGTTGATGTAAAGCCAAATAATCAGGACTCGTCTGAACATAATATGGACCCATCATTCCTGCCACAGCAGAAGGCTCAAGCTGAATATTTTCAGTTTGATTTAGAAGTGCTATTAGTTCATACAAACGTTCATCGTGAATGGTGTAATAGCCATCAATTAGCTGTTGCATAGCACGCCCAACAAAACCTGAAGCACGCCCTACTGCAAGTCCATCTGCGGCTGTAACGTTATCGATGCCAATGTCATTTACTGAAATCTGATCATGTAAGCCTGTGTGGATACCAAGTAACATACAAGGCGAATGTGTGGGTTCAGCAAAAATACAATGTACGTGCTCACCAAAAGCCAGTTTCAATCCAAAACTCACGCCACCTGGGCCACCACCGACGCCACATGGCAAATAAACAAATAATGGGTGCTCAACATCAACTTTAATCTGTTTTTGCTCAAATTGCTGTTTTAAGCGTATTCCTGCAACGGCATAGCCTAAAAATAATGTTTTCGAGTTTTCATCATCAATAAAAAAGCAGTGTGGATCTTGTTCTGCGGATTTTCGTCCCTCTTCAACCGCTACACCATAGTCACTGGCATATTCCACAACATTGACGCCCAGTGAACGCAGTTTGTCTTTCTTCCACTGTCTCGCATCGGCAGACATATGCACTGTGACTCTAAAACCCAGTTTGGCGCTCATAATGCCAATCGAAAGCCCAAGGTTGCCTGTAGAACCTACTGCAATTTGATACTTAGAAAAAAACGTTCGAAATGCGTCTTGGTCGAGTTTAGTGTAATCGTCTTCCAACTTGAGAAGCCCTGCCTCAATTGCCAATTTTTCAGCGTGAGTTAAGACTTCATAAATACCACCACGCGCTTTAATTGAACCAGAAATAGGGAGATGACTATCTTTTTTTAGCCAGAATGCTCCACTCAGTTGCACTTGTTCTGTTGAAGAAAGTGCTTGCTGCATTTTCGGAATTTCAACAATATCTGATTCAATTTTTCCATGTTGTGCTTGAGTTTCAGGAAATACCTTTGCCAAATAAGGTGCGAAACGCGCTAGCCTTGCTTCCGCTTCACTTACATCGTCTACTGTGAGTCCAACTTTTTCTAAAGCTTCTGTTAAAGGATAGCGATGAGGTGTAAACCAAAATGTCTCTTGATAGGCTTGCAGTGTCTCAATAAGTGGGAATTGTTGTTTTAGCTGATCTATTTGAACCGCATCCATAATCTATCCTGATATAAAAAGTTTAAGCTCAGCTTTTAAAGCTGTTTGACGCCTTATAACGACTTGTTAATTTATAGTTGAATGTACATGAAAATAGACTGAACTTAAAAAAGAAACAAATAAAAAAGCCACTGTTTACAGTGGCTTTAATGTTTTAAATGCTTTTATACAAACTGCAAGAATAACCAGTACAAACCGCCTGATAAACAGATTGTTGCAGGAAGTGTAAATACCCATGCAGATAAAATTGTTTTCACTGTATTGAAGTTTAAGCCTGATTTATTCGCAACCATGGTACCTGCAACAGCACTGTTTAAAACGTGTGTTGTTGAAACAGGCATACCTAAACCGTCAGCAGCTGCAATTGTACTCATTGCTACAAGCTCAGCAGACATCCCCTGACCATAAGTCATATGATGCTTACCAATACGCTCACCTACAGTCACAACAATACGTTTCCAGCCAACCATGGTGCCTAAGCCAAGTGCCAAAGCAACTGCTACTTTCACCCAAGTTGGAATGTATTGTAAGAATGAATCTAAGCTACTACGGTATTCTTTCACAAGTTTTTCTTGTGACTGATCCATTTTTGGTAATGCATTTGCTTTATCCAAACGCTTAAACGAAGTGGTACTTAAATACATGTCATTACGAATTTCGCTAATTGCAGCTTCTGGAATATCTTTTAAGTTGCTATAGCTAGAAACACGCTCACCCAAGTGGTCAGTCATGCTTGCCAATGCAGGCACTACTTCTGGAGTTTGCTGTTTAGTTTGAATGTATTTAGTCAGAATAACACGTGCTTTTTCATCAGTTAATTCTGGCTGATTTTGATTCAAAAATACGGCAGTTTGAGAAGAAAGCTGATGGAATGATTGAACTTGTTGTGTATCAAGGTTTTTATTTAATGAATAAGCCAACGGCACCAGACCAACCAAAATCAGCATGATGAGACCCATACCTTTTTGACCGTCATTAGAACCATGTGCAAAACTTACACCTGTACAGGTAAAGATTAAAATTGCACGAATGATTGCTGGTGGTGGTTTATTACCTTCTGGCGGCTGGAATAATTCTAATTGGCGTTTAAAAACAGTTTTAACCAACAAGAATACAATCGCTGCAAAAGCAAAACCAATTAAAGGCGAAAATAATAAGGCCTTACCGACTTTAATCACCTGATCCATATCAACACCGCTGGTCGTTACGCCAGTCGATGCACTCAACAGATGGTTCATAATGCCCACACCCAAGATTGAACCAATCAAAGTATGAGAACTAGAAGCAGGAATACCCAAGAACCAAGTACCTAAGTTCCAGAGAATTGCAGCAATTAGAAGCGCAAAAACCATTGCGAAACCTGCACCGCTACCCATGTTCATAATCAGTTCAACAGGCAACAATGCAATAATGCCGTAAGCGACTGCGCCGCTTGCAACCATTACCCCAAGAAAATTACAAAAACCTGCCCACATGACTGCAACTGGTGCAGGTAAAGCATTGGTGTAAATTACTGTTGCTACTGCATTTGCAGTATCGTGGAAGCCATTTACAAACTCAAAGCCTAAAGCAATCAAGAGTGCAGTAGATAAAAGGATAACCGAATAAAGACTCAAAGGTGGTACATGTGCTAAATCAGCACTCACCTGAAATCCAATATAAATAAGTGTTGCAACAATAATCGTCAGAAACACCGGCATAAAAAACTTGGGTGTCGGGACATGTACATTCGTCGATTTGACTTGCAGGTTTGCCGCAAGTTTTGAATCCGAAACAGGGGGTAGATTAGAATTCATGCAGACGGTAAGAGGATAAAAAAATCCTCTGTATTCTTAAATTAAATTATGACAATTATATGACAAAGCGGCGCCTGATGAAGTCAATTTTTCATATTTTGACCTCATTTGATGCACCTTTCCTCTATGAAATTTATTTTTTTATTAAAATACAATAATTTAAATCAATTTATATCTTCCTTATTTATGACTATTTTTAAAGCAAAAATATATAAAAAATTACCCGAATGCTTGTTTTTTAAACAGCATAATTGTCATAAAACGGAATATTGGCGATGAAATATTTCAATATCATGATCATTTTATGAATATTTGATGAAAAAACAGTCTCTATTTGTCATAAAAGCCTTTTTTTAATGAATCTATTACAAGTGAATGGTGGGTCGTTATAGCTCATCAATTGCGCAACTATTCTGTTACAATAGCGCCGCATTTTTAAATTTGTAAAATATCGGGGTTTTCTATGTCTACGCTTGCCACCCTAAAAGCGCTTCTTGCCAAACGCATTCTGATTATTGATGGTGCGATGGGTACCATGATTCAACGCCATAAATTAGAAGAAGCCGACTACCGTGGTGAGCGTTTTGCCGATTGGGCACATGACCTAAAAGGTAATAATGACCTTCTTGTGCTAACTCAACCCGAAATCATTCAAGGTATTCATGAAGCTTATCTTGATGCAGGCGCAGACATTATTGAAACCAACAGCTTTAACGGTACGCGTGTTTCAATGTCTGACTACCACATGGAAGATCTTGTTCCAGAGATTAACCGTGAAGCAGCACGTTTAGCTAAAGCAGCTTGTGAAAAGTATTCGACTCCAGATAAACCGCGTTTTGTAGCAGGTGTACTCGGTCCAACATCGCGTACCTGTTCAATTTCGCCTAATGTAAATGACCCTGCCTTTCGTAACATCACTTTTGATGAGCTAAAAGAAAACTATATTGAGGCAACTCATGCGCTTATTGAAGGCGGTGCAGATATCATTTTGATTGAAACCGTTTTTGATACATTAAACTGTAAAGCTGCAATTTTTGCGGTGAAAGAAGTCTTTAAGCAACTTGGTCATGAATTACCACTCATGATTTCAGGGACCATTACCGATGCTTCAGGTCGTACTTTAACAGGTCAAACTGCTGAAGCGTTCTGGAACTCTGTACGCCATGGTGACTTACTCTCAATTGGTTTCAACTGTGCCCTTGGTGCAGATGCTATGCGTCCTCACGTTAAAACCGTGTCTGATGTTGCTGATACGTTCATTTCTGCTCATCCAAATGCTGGCTTACCAAACGCTTTTGGTGAATATGATGAAACACCAGAACAAACTGCTGCCTTCTTAAAAGAATTTGCAGAAAATGGTTTGATCAATATTACCGGTGGTTGCTGTGGTACAACGCCTGACCATATTCGTGCGATTGCCAATGCTGTAAAAGACATTGCACCACGTCAAATTCCTGAAACGAAGCCAGCTTGCCGCTTAAGCGGTTTAGAACCATTTAATATTTATGATGACTCATTGTTCGTTAACGTCGGTGAACGTACCAACGTTACTGGTTCAAAAAAATTCTTACGCTTAATTCGTGAAGAAAACTTTGCCGAAGCTTTAGAAGTTGCACAGCAACAAGTGGAAGCTGGCGCACAGATTATCGACATTAACATGGATGAAGGGATGCTCGATTCGCAAAATGCGATGGTACATTTCTTAAATCTTGTAGCATCTGAACCAGATATTTCACGTGTGCCAATCATGATTGACTCATCAAAATGGGAAATCATTGAAGCAGGCTTAAAATGCGTACAAGGTAAACCTGTTGTTAACTCGATTTCGTTAAAAGAAGGTTATGACGAGTTTGTCGAAAAAGCTCGCCTGTGCCGTCAATATGGTGCTGCAATTATTGTGATGGCCTTTGATGAAACTGGTCAGGCCGATACTGCTGAACGTAAACGCGAAATCTGTAAACGTTCTTATGACATTTTAGTTAACGATGTGGGCTTCCCTGCTGAAGATATTATTTTTGACCCGAACGTGTTCGCAGTAGCAACAGGTATTGAAGAACACAATAACTATGGCGTCGATTTTATTGAAGCCACAGGTTGGATTAAACAGAACTTACCACATGCCATGATTTCTGGCGGTGTATCGAACGTTTCGTTCTCGTTCCGTGGAAATGAGCCTGTTCGTGAAGCGATTCACTCCGTGTTCTTGTACCATGCCATTAAACAAGGCATGACCATGGGTATTGTAAATGCCGGTCAAATGGCCATTTATGACGATATTCCTAAAGAACTCAAAGATGCAGTTGAAGATGTTGTTTTAAACCAGAACCAAGGTGAATCTGGTCAACTTGCTACTGAAAAACTACTTGAAGTTGCTGAAAAATTCCGTGGTCATAGTGGTGCCCAGCGCGAAGCAGAAAACCTTGAATGGCGTAACGAACCTGTAGAAAAACGTCTTGAATATGCATTGGTTAAAGGTATTACCACCTACATTGACGAAGACACAGAAGAAGCTCGCCTAAAAGCCAAACGTCCTTTAGATGTAATCGAAGGCGCTTTGATGGACGGCATGAATGTGGTCGGTGACTTGTTCGGTTCAGGCAAAATGTTCTTACCACAGGTTGTGAAATCTGCACGTGTTATGAAGCAAGCTGTAGCTTGGCTCAACCCGTACATTGAAGCTGAAAAAACAGGTAGCCAATCTAAAGGTAAAGTCCTGATGGCAACTGTTAAGGGAGACGTACACGATATTGGTAAAAATATTGTAGGCGTGGTACTAGGCTGTAATGGTTACGATATTGTTGACCTTGGCGTGATGGTGCCTTGCGAGAAAATCTTGCAAACTGCAATTGATGAAAAATGTGACATCATTGGATTATCAGGTCTGATTACGCCATCTTTAGATGAAATGGTGTTTGTTGCGAAAGAAATGCAGCGTAAAGGTTTTAACATTCCTTTATTGATTGGTGGTGCAACAACTTCAAAAGCACATACAGCAGTAAAAATTGACCCTCAATACCAAAACGATGCGGTGATTTATGTTGCCGATGCTTCACGTGCTGTGGGTGTCGCAACTACCCTGCTTTCAAAAGAAATGCGTGGAAACTTTATTGCAGAGCACCGTGCTGAATATGCCAAAATTCGTGAGCGCTTAGCCAACAAACAGCCTAAAGCTGCCAAGCTAACTTATGCAGAGTCTGTTAAAAACGGCTTTAAAATTGATGAGAGTTACGTTCCTGCCAAACCAAATCTTTTGGGAACAAAAGTCTTAACCAATTACCCACTTGCAACCCTTGTAGAATATTTTGACTGGACACCATTCTTCATCTCTTGGAGCTTGGCAGGTAAGTTCCCGAAAATTTTAGAAGATGAAGTGGTTGGTGAAGCTGCAACAGATTTGTACAACCAAGCTCAAGCAATGTTGAAAGATATTATCGACAACAACCTTTTTGATGCACGTGCTGTATTTGGTATGTTCCCTGCACAGCGCACTGACGCCGACACTGTCAGCGTATTTGATGAAGCGGGCCAAAATGTTACGCATACTTTTGAGCATTTACGTCAGCAATCTGACAAAATAACAGGTAAACCAAACTTGTCTTTAGCAGATTACATTCGCGCTGACCGTGAGCAACAAGACTACTTGGGCGGATTTACTGTATCGATTTTTGGTGCAGAAGAACTGGCAAATGAATACAAAGCCAAAGGTGATGACTACTCTGCAATTTTAGTTCAATCACTGGCTGACCGTTTTGCTGAAGCCTTTGCAGAACACTTGCATGAACGCATTCGTAAAGAGTTCTGGGGTTATAAAGCTGATGAACAGCTCAGCAATGAAGAACTGATTAAAGAGAAATACGTGGGTATTCGCCCTGCACCAGGTTACCCAGCTTGCCCAGAGCACTCTGAAAAAGCAGTGTTGTTTGACTGGTTAGGTTCTACCGACAAAATCGGTACTAAGTTGACTGAACACTTTGCAATGATGCCACCATCTTCAGTAAGTGGTTTCTATTATTCTCATCCACAAAGTGAATACTTTAACGTGGGCAAAATCTCTCAAGACCAACTTGAAGATTATGCAAAACGTAAAGGTTGGACACTGGATGAAGCAAAACGCTGGTTAGGACCGAATTTAGATGATTCGATTGTTTAAGTTTTTGAATCATCTTGATTAAAAATAGGGCGTGAAGGAAATTCCATCACGCCCTTTTCAATTTGAAAGTTTAATCTTTCTACTTCAAATGTGACTTAATTTTGTCTTTAAATGCTTCAGTTGAAATACCATAGCGATCATGCAAAGTTGGTAATGCTCCAGCATCTAAAAATGCATCAGGCAAACCAATCATGTCAAAACGAGGATGTTGACCATTTCTTAGAAGTAGTGAGCCGACAGCTTCACCTAACCCACCAATAACTGAGTGATTTTCGGCAGTTAAAACAGGTCGGCCACCTTTAGCGACTTCATCCAAAATAGTCTGTTCATCTAGCGGCTTAATGGTAGGCACATGTAACACTGAAACCTCAATACCCTCTTTTTCAAGCTCTTCGGCTGCCTCAAGCGCACGCATGGTCAATAAGCCAGTCGAAATAATGAGTAAGTCTTTACCCGGTTTAATCACCTGTGCCTTACCCAATTTAAACTGGTAATTGTATTTATCGAGCACTAATGGAACCTGCCCACGCAATAGACGCATATATACAGGGCCATTATGAGCGGCAATTTGTGGAATGGCCTGTTCGATTTCCAAGGCATCACATGGGTCAATGATCATGAGGTTTGGCATTGCACGAAAAATCGCAATATCGTCAGTCGCCTGATGGCTTGGGCCGTAGCCTGTGGTTAAGCCCGGAAGTGCCGCCACAATTTTGACATTCAGGTTATCTTCCGCAATTGCCATACAAATAAAGTCATAGGCACGGCGTGATGCAAATACGGCATAAGTTGTTGCAAAAGGAACAAATCCTTCACGAGCAAGTCCTGCTGCTGCACTCATCAAAAGTTGTTCTGCCATGCCCATTTGGAAAAACTTGTCTGGATTTTCTTTAGCAAAAATATGTAGGTCTGTATATTTAGATAAATCTGCTGATAACCCCACAATATCGTCACGCTCTTTTGCCAAGGCATTCAGTGCATGTCCAAATGGTGCTGGTTTGGTCGGTTGACCCTCGGCAGCAATAGAAGCAATCATTGCCGAAGTGGTTAGTTTTTTCTTAGGGGGATTAGCTAACTGGCTCATGGTGTATTCCTTACTGTCCGTAGTGGGTCAAAATATTTAAAGCGTCATCCCATTCATGTTCATCAACACGAATAAAGTGTGTTTTTTCGCGGCTTTCCAAGAACGACACACCCTTACCCATTTTGGTGTCACAAATAATGACGCGTGGGCATGTTCCCTCATGGTTTCGTGCTTGATCGAATGCCTTAAGTAAAGCCTCCATGTCATTGCCATCTACGCGTTGGGTGTACCAACCAAATGACTGCCAACGGTCTACAATGGGTTCAAACGCTAAAATTTCGCTGGAGTGCCCATCTGCCTGCTGATTATTCACATCAATAATGGCAATCAAGTTATCTAATTTCCAATGAGAAGCAGACATCACTGCCTCCCATGTTGAGCCTTCATTTAGCTCTCCATCGGACAGTAAGTTATAGATAAAAGCATCCGACTTTTTTTGTTTCAGCCCTAGACATGCACCGACTGCAATTCCAAGACCATGCCCCAATGAACCACCTGTAATTTCCATGCCCGGTGTATATGAAGCCATGCCCGACATCGGTAGACGACTATCATCTGCACCGTAGGTTTCAAGTTCTTCAAGTGGGATAATTTTTGCTTCAATTAAAGCTGCATAGAGTGCAATTGCATAGTGCCCAATAGAGAGATAAAAACGGTCTCGACCTTCCCATTCGGGGTTTTCTGGCTGATATTTCATGGCATGGAAATAAGATACTGCGAGCAAATCTGCTGCACCCAAGGCTTGTCCAACATAGCCTTGGCCTTGTACTTGCCCCATACGTAAAGCATGTTGGCGAATGTGGTAGGCACGTTGTTGCAACTCGGCAATTTGGCCTGCGTTATTAACATTTAACATTGTCATTTACTATTCCTTATTAACGATTGACCAGTTTTGCTGGAACACGCAGAACCAAACTGGCACCGAAAATTAATACTGCTGTGATTAAGAACATGCCAATTGCATTTGAACCTGTGTTGGTGGTGACCCAACCGATTAAATAAGGTGAGCAAAATCCAGCAAGGTTGGCAAAGCTATTGACTGCTGCAATACCTGCTGCTGCGGAAACACCACCCAAAAAGTTGGTTGGTAACATCCAGAATAAAGAAGATGCAGTGAGCACACCTGAGGCTGCAATGCAGAGGAAAATTAAAGAAAGTGTCAGATTTGAGGCGAGCAAAGTCGCAAGTGTAAGTGCAACCGCACCCGCACACATTGGGATAATTAAGTGCCAACGGCGTTCTTGGAAATGGTCACCACTACGCCCTGCCAAAATCATGACCACAATGGCACACATATAAGGCAAGCTGGTGAGCAAACCGATATGCCAGTTATCACTAATGCCTGAGTTACGAATGAGAGTTGGCAACCAAAATGTAATAGCGTATTGACCCATCACTACACAAAAATAGATGCCTGCGAGTAACCATAAGCGTTTATCCGCAATAAACTCTTTGACGCTAGCATGACCTTCTTTGTGCTGGTTATCTTGAGCAAGCTCTTGCTTCACCAATTTTTTTTCGTCTTGGGTTAACCAGTTGGCGTCTTGAACTGAATCTTTTAAAACAGCAAGTACCAATAGGCCAACAAGTACAGTAGGAATAGCTTCAATAAGGAACATCCACTGCCAGCCAAACCAGCCATGCACACCACTCATTCGGTCCATGATTAAGCCTGAAAGTGGGCCACCAATCATTCCCGAAATTGGAATCGCGATAAACCAAAGAACTGTCATACGTGCACGGCGGTAAGACGGGAACCAATAAGTGAGGTAAAGCAACAAGCCCGGAGCCAAACCAGCTTCAGCAACACCGAGCAGAAAACGTAAGGTGTAAAACTGCCATTCGGTTTGAACAAAAGCAAAGCAGCCTGACAAAATGCCCCATGTAATCATGATTCGGGCTATCCAACGTCTTGCGCCTACCTTGTGAAGTACGATGTTACTTGGCACTTCACAAAGAAAATAACCAATAAAGAAAATCCCTGCGCCTAACCCATATACAGCTTCACTAAACTGTAAATCGCTCATCATCTGGAGCTTGGCAAAACCCACATTTACTCGATCTAAATAGGCACAAAAATAACAAAGCATTAAAAATGGCATGAGCCGAAATGCAATTTTTCGATACGCCGATTTACGAATCGTTGTATCTACTTCAGATGAAAATACTGTATCCATCATGCGAATCCCTTTACATTTGGCCACAGTATCCTCTTGTGACCATCATTCTATTTTTAGTTTTTAAATGACAAGCCTTAATGAATCAGCATGCCACCATTTACATCGAGTGTTACACCAGTTAAGTAAGCTGACAGATCACTTGCCAAAAATAATGCTGCATTTGCAACGTCTTGTGCTTTGCCTAAACGCCCAAGTGGAATACCAGCAAGAATGTCATGACGACGGTCATCATTCATTAAACCACCCGTAATATCGGTTTGAATGAGACCCGGAGTAAGCGAATTTACACGAATTTGGTCAGGGCCAAACTCTCGAGCCATCGCTTTTGCCAGACCTAATACCCCTGCTTTGGCAGCGCTATAATGTGGCCCGCCAAAAATACCACCACCGCGTTGCGCTGAAACTGAAGATAAGCACACAATGCTTCCACCTCCATTTGCTTTCATGGATGGAATAACAGCTTGAGACATAATCAGTGTTCCACGCAGGCTGACGTCTAAAATACGATCATAGTCATTGCGCTGAATATCGAGTGTTTTAACTGGCTGAGTAATCCCTGCATTGTTAATTAAAATATCAATCTTGCCGTAGTGCTGTAGCGCTTGTTCAACAGCTGCTTTGACTTGTTCCTCATTTGCAACATTTGCAGCGAGACCTAAATGTCCTTCACCAAGTGCCTTTGCAGCGTTTTGGCTTTGAGCAAGATCTAAATCAACAATAATGACTTTGGCACCTTGTTGTGCAAAGATTTCTGCGGTTGCTCGCCCAATTCCACGTTCTGATGCTGCACCAGTAATTAATGCCACTTTTCCTTGTAGTAACATGTTCAATCCTCTTTTACGCTTTATTTCCTGAGTTCTGACTTAGAATCTCTTTTTTCACAAAGCCCAGCAATCAGCTCGAATTCAACAAGACATGAAAAAAATTCATGCCTATGCTATTTTTAAATAAGTTTTAGGGATAAAAACGGATCATTTCATGGATAGTAGTGAAAACAATTTCAACCAGATGCCCTCAATTAAAACATTACAGGCTTTTGAACAAACTGCTCGTTTTGGCAATGTTGCCAAGGCAGCAGAAAATTTAAATCTCACGCCTTCAGCAGTAAGTCATCAAATTGCCAAGCTTGAAGAAATGATTGGGCAGAGTTTATTTATTCGTGGTGCCCGTGGTGTGACACTTACCCCCTCTGGTGAACGCTATTTTCAAGACGTTACGACCATTTTGCATAACCTAATGTTAGCGACTGAAAAAGCTGCCGATAAAAGCCCGAAAGACAGTTTATATATTCATTCATCCCCAAGTTTTGGTTTACTTTGGTTACTGCCTCGCCTTGAATCATTTAAAGAAAAGTTCCCAATGATTCAGGTCAACCTATCGTGTTCCTATGAAAACTTGCACTTTACTCGCGACAAGATCGACATTGATATTCGTCATGGTTTGCCCAACTGGACAGGCGTAGAAATCAGAACGATTCGTAATGAAAAGCTAGAAGTACTTGCATCCCCCAAACTACTTGAACGCAGTCCAGTAAATAAACCTCAAGATTTATTAAAAAAAGAACTGATTTTATCGCGCTCAACTTTGGTTACCTGGCCACAATGGTTTGCCCATCAGGGTTTAAGCATTCCAGAGTTTCCCTACACTTTAAGTTTTGACCGCTCTTATATGTCACTTGAGGCAGCCACACACGGACTAGGATTTGTTTTGGAAAGTAATTTACTTACTCAAAATTATTTGGAATCTGGAAAGTTAGTAAGAGTTTTTGCAGATGAGCTATCGATTCCTATCTCTGCTCATCACTTGGTATATCCACGAACCCATCAATTTATTCCTAAAATTGAACTGTTTTTAAACTGGATTCATGATGAGTTGGCGGATTGAGAAGTCATTTCTTAAAGGATCTGAATTTCCTCCACTCTTAAGTGATGCATCATCTCTCGAACAAATACAAAGTAGGTAAAAATATAAAGCTGATCTGGAGCCACTGGGTTTGTGTAGTAGCTCAAACGCTCAATAAAACTATTAAAACCATGTTCAAGCTCAATACGGCTGATTTTCTTTTTTGCACTAAAAAATAACTCACTGAGGTGTGTCATAGCAGCATCAGACGTAACAGCTACCCCACTTATCTTTAGATTTCTTAGGGGCTGAGACTCTATGATCTCTTCAATAAAATAAATCATCTTTTCGATAGCAAGCTCATCAATAACACCATGACGAATACTGTTCGTCTCAACGAAACCCAAGCCTTGTTCGAGTTGGATGTGCTGATTGTCTAAGTCAAATGATAAGCCATTAAAACCAAGCGAAAATTTTAAAACCGATTCGGGATGATTCATAAAAATAGCTTACCGTTGAGTTTTACTAATAGGATTAGTACCAGCTTGTTCAATACTTCGAGTTAACAGCGCTAATCATTATTAACACTATATATAATAAAAAACTCTTTAAAAAGACGAAAAATCAATCTTATATTCATCCAATCCTACGATTAAAAATAGAGTATAAGCATGAAAAAATTAGTAATTTTAAGTTTCACCCTTTATAGCTTTGCGCAAATTACAAATGCAGCCACATTAAATGTAAAACCATATGGCACAACTCAAGATGGTCAAAAAGTTGATCTGTACACCATGAGCAATAACAAAGGAGTGTCTGTTTCTTTTATTAGTTATGGGGGCGTAATTACACAAATTTTGACTCCCGATGCACAAGGTAAACAAAATAATATCGTTTTAGGCTTCGATGATCTAAAAGGCTATGAAGTCACTGATACCAAGGAAGGCATTCATTTTGGTGGGTTAATTGGTCGTTATGCGAACCGTATTGGCAATGCTAAATTTAGCTTAGATGGAAAAACGTATAATCTTGAAAAAAATAATGGACCGAATTCATTACATAGCGGTAATCCGGGTTTTGACAAACGTGTTTGGCAAGTTAAGCCCCTCGTTTCCAAAGGTGAAACTGTTAAAGCTTCTCTTAAGTTAACAAGTCCAAATGGTGATCAAGGTTTTCCCGGAAAGTTAGATGTAGAAGTGATCTACAGCCTTTCAGATCAAAATGAATTCCAGATCGAATATAAAGCCAAAACTGATCAACCGACAGTCGTCAATCTCACCAACCACAGTTATTTCAACTTATCAGGCGCTGGCAATAACCCTTATGGTGTGCTCGATCATGTTGTACAACTTAATGCAGACCGTATATTGGTAACCGATCAAAACTCTTTACCCACAGGTGAAATAGCTTCGGTTGCAGGTACACCTTTTGATTTTCGAACGCCTAAAGCAATTGTGAAAGATATTCGAGCGAATCATCAGCAATTGGCCTATGGATATGGCTATGACCAAACTTGGGTACTTAATCAAAAGTCTCAAGGAAAGTTAAATCTTGCTGCTCATGTTTTTGACCCAAAATCTAAACGGACACTGCAAGTCTTGACTACTGAACCAAGCGTTCAAATGTATACAGCCAATCATTTACTGGGAAATATTGCTGGGGCAAATGGCGTACTCTATCGACAAGCAGATGCGCTAGCATTAGAAACACAGCATTTTCCAGATAGTCCGAATCAACCATCTTTCCCTTCTACACGTTTGAACCCAAATCAAACTTATAACAGTGTCACCGTATTTAAGTTTGGTATTCAAAAATAGTCTTTTGAATTGACACTATATTTATCTAAAAAAGACTCTCAGCTGAATATAACTGAGAGTCTTTTCCTTTATTTAACTTTTGTGTTTGGTAAAAATGCGGTGGCAAACCCAAGTAATGGCAAGAATGAACATAAACCAAATACCCATTCAATGCCGTTAATATCAGCTAAATGTCCCAACCCTGCTGCGGCAATACCACTTACCCCAAACATAAGACCAAACATTAAACCTGCAATCATACCCACACGGCCCGGAACAGCTTCTTGTGCGTAAACCACCATTGCAGCAAAAGCAGACGACAACACCAAACCTGCAATAATTGAGAAAACTGTTGTCCAAAATAAGTTTGCATACGGCATCATTAATGCAAACGGCGCCATACCCACAAATGAAACCCAGATCACAGCTTTACGACCAATTTTGTCACCAATTGGGCCACCAGCAAATGTACCTAAAGCAACAGCAGCTAAGAATGCAAACAAATGCAATTGAGCGGTCTGGATGCTGATATGGAACTTTTGAATAAGATAAAAAGTAAAGTAGTTACTAATGCTGGCAATGTAGGTAAATTTAGCAAACATCAATAAACTAATTGTGCTCAAAGCAATGATCAGCTTACGGCCATGCAATTTACTTTGTGCTTGATTTGCACGTGTAGCTACCTGATTTTTAGCATGACTCACCGTCCAGCGGCTTACGCCAAATAAAACCCAAATCGCTAAAAGTGCAAATATCACTAAGCCCGCAACTGCATGCTGCCCAAATGGAACAATCAATAACGCTGCTAATAATGGGCCAATGGCAGTACCTGTATTTCCACCCACCTGAAAAGTCGACTGCGCCGTACCGAAGCGCCCACCTGATGCCATTCGTGCCACCCGTGAAGCTTCAGGGTGAAAAGTTGCAGAGCCTACTCCAATAAGAGCAGATGCACATAACAACACAGTAAAACTTGGTGAAAACGCTAACAAGATAATGCCGCAGAATGTGACCATCATTCCGAGTGGTAGAAGATACGGTTTTGGATGTTTATCGGTATAAAGTCCAATCCAAGGCTGAAGCAGCGAACCTGTAATTTGATATACAAACGAAATCAGGCCAACTTGAGCAAAACTCAGCGAAAAGTTTGCTTTTAGCATTGGATAAATAGCTGGTAGCACTGCTTGAATCAAATCATTCAGTAAATGTGCGACCGCCACGGCGCCTACAATTTTAATAATCATTCCTTGAGGCTGATCATTTGCAACGGTATTGGCAATACCATCTTTCAATTGTATTGAAGACGTCATACCTGAAAAACTCCAATATTCTAAGTAAGATGCTTATTGTAAATTGTCGCTTATAAAGTTATCTTCCAATAATCATTGTATAAGTGACAATTTTTAGGATAGTTTATGTCCGATTCTCTTATTCAGTCTGATTTGTCTGAACTTGTGATTGGGCTATCTTCTGAGCATTCTTACCGAGAAATCACCCCTACCCATACACATACACGTGCGCAATTTTTGTATGCATCCACAGGAAACATTCAGGTGTTTACACCGAACAATGTCTGGATTGTGCCACCCATGTGTGCCTTATGGATTCCTGCTCATGTCGAGCACAGTGTGATTTCACTAAGTCACGTGAAGTTAAATACGGCGTTGGTTGAAGTAAATGCAGCCGCTCTAATGGGACAACATTGCTTTATTATTCGGGTAAGCAACCTGTTGCACGAGCTTTTGATTCGTTTAAATGAAATTGAACGAGAAGACACGCCAAATACGGCGACATCTCAAGAGCTTTCCCGTTCTTTACAAATTTTGATTTTTGAAGAAATCCATCGGGCCAATTTGTTGCCTATTCAGATTCCTTGGCCGAAAGACAAACGGCTCTTAAAAATTTGCCAAGAGTTATTACATACTCCTGACCATTCAAAAGACTTAACAGATTGGGCTGATGAGATTGGTGCGAGTTCTAGAACCCTCATGCGTATGTTCCAGAAAGAAACTGGACTGTCTTATCGGGCATGGGTCCAGCAAATGCATATTGCACTTGCCTTAAGTAAAATTGCGAATGGTGAATCTATTGCTCGAATTTCTGAATCACTGGGGTACAACAACCCCAGCGCGTTCAGTGCGATGTTTAAGCGACATCTAGGAAAAACACCTCAGCAGTTTAGAAGTTCTGCGATGTCGCTATAAGTCTTTTTTTTTGCAGGTAGGTCATGCTTTTCAAGCAAATCATCAAAATCGTGGTAGACATGAAGTTCACGATCTTTACCAGTTCTTGCATGATCTAATCGTTGTTCAGGATCCACTAAAACAAGCGTATGTCCATCATCAATCAGACGATCAACGCCTTCTAAGAACATACGTTTACCCACATCGTGGATAAGTGAAATCTGGGTTAAATCAATGACGATTGTGCTTTGGTCAGTTGTCTCGTCTTGTAAAATGCGCAACAACATTTCAGCTTCAGTAAATTTCAATACACCGCGAAGCACATATACACTTAATGAAGCGTCTTTTCCTGTGCGGTAATGACTTTGTACAATCGTTTGTGCAGAAGGTGTACCTTCCATGAGGTGTAATCCCATGTCACGAGATAACCGTTCTAAAATATCGATACCTCGAATACTATGACCATGCTCATCTAAACGAGGAGAAAAAGCAGCAATACTGACCTGCCCCGGCAGCACACCTAAAATACCGCCTGCTACACCACTCTTAGCAGGAATACCTACAGTCGACAACCAGTCACCCGCGGCATCATACATACCACAGCTCATCATGACACTGAGCACTTGTCTAACCACAGATCGGTTTAACAAACGCTTTCCAGTTTTAGGGTCAACCCCACCATTGGCAAGTACACTGCCCATACGTACCAAGTCTTTAACTGTAACCATGATCGCACATTGACGAATGTAACCATTCACAATATCGACAGGGTCAGTCTCTAAAATTCCGACAGTTCGCAACATATAACCGATCGAAAGATTACGGTAGGCAGTTTTGACTTCCGAATCATAGACAGACTCATCAAAACTTAATTCACGTCCTGCAAGCTCGCTCATAAAACGGCGTAGAATTTCTGCACTATGTAAACCATGCTTGACCTGAATCAAGGAATGTACAGTAATTGCGCCAGAGTTGATCATCGGGTTTTTCGGACGTCCGTCTTTACCCAATGAAATTTCATTGAAGGCTTCCCCCGAAGGCTCTACCCCTACTTTAGCAAGTACTGCATCAATGCCAAGCTGTTGTAAAACATAGGCATATACGAACGGTTTAGAAATCGATTGAATGGTGAATTCAACATCATCATCTCCAATCGAATAAATTTCGCCATCTACCGTAGACATGGCCAAAGCTAATCGATCTGGATTTGCATTTGCTAACTCTGGAATATAGTCAGCTAGATGTCCGCTATTATCTACCTCACAGGCTTCTATCACATTTGCCAAATAATCTGGGAGAGGGGTTTTCATGGTCAGTAACCTTAAATGAGGAGATTTACACTTTCGATCATTTTTTCAGCACAACCTGCTGATAATATTAAAATTATAATTTTTTAGTGAAATAAAAATCACGATATAAGTATTGTAATTCCGATGGCTTATTTATTTCAAGCTCATTATACGTTTTTAAAAACTTTAAATAGAAGATTAGATTATTCTTTCTACAAATAGAACTCCATTTAAATGATCCACTTCATGTTGAACAATTCGAGCCGGAAAACCATGGAAAACTGTTTCAACGGCTTCACCCTGAAGTGTTAAATATTTAACCTTAACCATTTCTGCACGTTCAACTTGTCCACGCTCATCCGGCACACTTAAGCAGCCTTCTTCACCCAAAAGTGTTTCATTTGAGAACTCTAAAATTTCAGGATTCACCATCACCACAGCATCCATTTCTGGTGCATCGGGATAACGTGGGTTTGGCCTGGAAGCCACAATAATGACACGTTTAGAAATATAAACTTGCGGTGCGGCAATCCCTACTCCATTACGCTCAAGCATGGTTGCTTGCATAGCAGCAGCAAGCTGATAAAGCCAGTCACTATTTAATTCATTTGCCGAGACAGGAACCGCAATCAATTTCAAAATATCTTCACCACGCTTCGCGACTGGTAAAACTACGCTCATCCTTTGAATCTCTCATTAAACTGGCTATGACGAGTTTTATTGTGTCGCTGAATGGCTCAAAAGAAAAGTCATTCCTACATCTGTTTTTGTTTCATCTAATGCGTTTTTTGTTTTAAAGCTTTTTTATTTGAGTGATGAAAATCTACACCTCTTCATAGAACAAATTTCCTCCATTTACTTTTACTTCACTTTTCCATTAATATCCAAACTTCAATTACAACAATTAAGTAAAAAATGGATCAGGACTTAACTTTGCAGGATGCGAACTATCTTAATAAAGAAGATAAACGAACCCTTGCCCTTTCTTCATTGGGCGGTGCTTTAGAATTTTACGATTTCGTGATTTATGTGTTTTACGCCAAAATCATTTCCGACCTATTTTTCCCAAGTACACTCAGCCCATTTTGGGCCATGCTTAATACTTACGGCATTTTTGCAGCAGGTTACTTTTTTAGGCCATTAGGCGGGGTTGTCATGGCCCATTTTGGTGACTTAGTCGGGCGTAAAAAACTGTTTTCACTTTCTATTTTGCTGATGGCGCTACCTACCCTGTTTATCGGGATATTGCCAACCTTTGAAAATATTGGGTATTTGGCCCCCCTACTTTTATTGCTTATGCGAGTGGTACAAGGTATTGCAATTGGGGGGGAAATTCCAGCCGCATGGACCTTTGTGTCTGAACATGTACCTGAAAGAAAAATTGGACTGGCAAATGGGTTACTCACCGCTGGGCTGTCTTTAGGAATTTTATTAGGTGCACTGATGTCTCTATGGATTTCACTGAATTTTAGTGAAGGGCAAATCCATGACTGGGCATGGCGTATTCCTTTCATTGCAGGTGGTATTTTTGGTCTAGTTGCACTTTATTTACGGACTTATTTAAAAGAAACGCCTGTGTTTAAAGCCATGCAGGCACGTAAAGAAATTTCAAAAGAAATGCCTGTAAAACAAGTGTTAAAAACGCATAAAACAGCCGTTGCGATTGGCATATTATTTACGTGGTTTTTAACTGGCTGTGTGGTGGTGGTTATTTTAGCCATGCCCAATTTATTGATTGGTTCATTTGGCTTTGAGCGCGCACAGACTTTTGAAATGCAAAGTGCAGCAATTGTTATGCAAATGGTCGGGTGTATCTTGGCTGGCTATTTTGCTGACCGTTTTGGCTGTGGCAAAGTCATGATGGTCGGTGCGCTTGCCGTTGCACTCACAGCAGCAGTTTTTTATAACAGTTTAGGACATGCTGCCCATTCAACCATTTTTGGTTTATATATGCTATTGGGTCTATGCTCTGGTACTGTCGGCATGGTGTCGAGCAGTATGGTCAAAATGTTCCCCGCGCCTGTGCGTTTCTCGGGCATTTCATTTTCTTATAATTTGTCTTATGCGATTGTTGGTGGTATGACACTGCCTTTAGTACATTGGCTCAGTCAATATAGTGATATTGGTGCGATGTATTATATTTTCGCGCTGACTATTTTAGCCTTTGTAACTGCTTTTGTATTTTGGAATAAGTTTGAAAAAAACAAATATTAAAAGCTTTAACCTATGAAAAAAACCACGCCGATTGCGTGGTTTTTTATTGTTATTCACTTTAGAAAGTAAAGCCAATATTAAAGTTAATACGATATAACCATTTATCGCTGTTTGGCGAGCTTGCAGAGGTATAACCCGTTGAGTTTGTAGAACCACCAATAATGTTGGAGTTTTTACCCCACGTATAATCTGCCCAAACCATAAATGGTGAAGCAATAAACATCATACCTGTGGTGTTCATTTGCGAGTCGGACCAATCATCACGTTTTTTATCAAGGTAACTATAGTCATTATAAAACTTAATGGATTTTAGCTTACCCATATTGGTGACAGGCAACGTATAAGCAAGGTTTAAACTGGCAATGGTCCCTTCTGAAGCAATGAAATAAGCAGGTGTAAGTCCATTCGCCCCCATTAAAGTCATATCACTATTTACACCATCGGGATTTTTAGCATCGTATTGATAATGAATGACCGAGCTTTGTAGATTAAAGCGTTTGTAGTTGTTTTCGGTATGCAAACCGACTGCATAATATTTGCCGTCTTTGTCGGTAATATCATTATGCAACTGAGCAATTGCACCCGATACACCGAACTCTTGCTTACCGAAATCAGTTTCTAACTTGCGAACAATGCGGGTATTCACCTGATTGCGTTTTTCATTTTGATAGGCTTTTTGAGATGGAAATGCATTTCCTGCCAAGTCATCATAAGTTGCACTCTCTGGTGAATAACGCAAGTTCGTCTCTAACATTTGCGGGTAATAACCAAGTTTTAAATCCCAGTCTTTGTCGTGATAATTCCAGTTAATCCCCGGTGCAATGTTATTGCCATAACCTAAAAAGAATGGAATGTGATAGGTCCAGCCATTTTGCGGATAAGGATAAATCGTAAAAGGCTTATAAACCAAACCTGCTTCAATGCTGTTATTGGCATCTAGGTTATAGCCGACATATGCTTTTTCAATGGACGTTTTCTGTTGGTCTTGAAACATATAACTGGCATTGATGTAGGCATCATCAAATTTACCTTTGAGATCAACCCTGAAAATATCAAAATGGAGCTTACCAAAACCACGGTTCGGTCCTTCCCAATCTTCATAGCGCTGATTTAACCGAACCACCCCACCTAACTTTAATGAGTCGGTGCCATCATCACTTTTCCATTCAAGCAATGAATCTTTTGCAAATGCATTGACGCTTACCCCCAGCGTAAGCGGTGCAATGAATGCCATGATCAATGAAGTCTTTTTCATCTCTACATCCTTGATTGAGTTCCAGCATCCTGCTGGAACTTTATTTGTTTTACCTGTAAAACTTCGTTTTTATTGTTTTTTAGACAAAAAAATTTATCTAAAAAAAGGATGGCTTAGCAGCTCCCATCGCATATGTACTAAACCATCCAAACTGGTTAATACAGTTTCTTTTGCGGTGGACCCGCGAAGTTTAATGGTCCAATCGAGTTCATATCGAGCTCGATCACAGTTGGCCCTTCAAAAGCAACAGCCTCTTGAATAACCGTTTTAAACTCATCTGCACTACCCACTTTCCAGCTCTTCACACCCATTGATTCGCCAAGAAGTTTATAGTCAGGTGTATGCAATTCATTGAAATACTGACGACCACCAAAGTAGTTATTTTGAATGCCACGCATTACGCCATAACCACCGTCATTCATAATCATTAAAACCATGTTGGTGTTTTCTTGCACCATGGTTGCAATCTCACCAATGCCAAGCATTAAGCCACCATCGCCGACTAAACCAATTACTTTTTTGTCAGGGTTAGCAACCGAAGCACCAATTGCTGTTGCAAGACCTAAACCAATTGCACCCGCGAGTGAGTGAATGTTTTGATTTGGTGCTTGTACAGGGAATAAACGACTACCCCATGTACTACCTGACATGGTGATGTCTCGTACAAAAATGCCGTCTTGCGGTAAAGCTGCACGCAAGTGATCACAAATTAAAGCGTATTGGTCGATTTGCTTACGCAGAGCATCAATTGCAGCCTGTTTAGCAGCCACTACAGCAGCATCGTAATCGGCATCAACTTTTGAAGTGCCTTGAAGCTGTTTTAACACACGTGTTAAGACATCTTTGGCATCGCCACAAATGAAGTTGCGGATTTTGTAATTACGTTGCTGAGCTACTGGATTTGCATCTACCTGAATAATGTTTTCAGGGAACTCAACCGAATAGGTTTTAGTTTCATTACTACGTAAACGTGAACCCATCACAACCATTAAATCAGCATCTTTTAATAACTGCTCAACCGCCGCCGAGTTATGAAAAGCACCTAAACTACGTGGATGATCATCTGCTAACACACCGCGGCCGTGCGTAGACGACACCACCGGAATACCTAAATCTGCAATTGCTTTAACTTCGGCAACGCTATTTAAAGTTCCACCACCAATCCAGAAAATCGGACGTTTTGCTTTTTTGATTTCGCTTACAAGAAGATCAATTTCAGCTTGTTCTGCCTGTGGCAACTCAAGTGCTTTCACTGGACCAAGATTAAGTGGCAAATCGATTTCTGCTGCTTGTACATCAATTGGTAACTCAACACTTACTGGTCCCATTGGAACTGTAGTTGCGACACGGATTGCTTCACGAATCACACCAACAGCATTGTCTGGACTGGTAATACGGAACGCCGCTTTGCTTGATGCGCGCAAGAATGTAAGTTGGTCTTTGGTTTCATGGATGAAACTTGCATCACGGTCGAGATATTCACGCTCAACTTGACCTGTTAAATGCAATACAGGGCTACCCGCATTCATTGCTTCTATCAATGAACCTACCGCGTTACCTGCACCAGCGCCTGTACTGGTTAACGCTACACCTAGGCCTTTAAAGCGTGAGTGTGCATCTGCCATGGTGACCGCACCAGCTTCACCACGGGCTGCAACAAAACGCATTTTTTCACGGCGTCCTACTGCATCGGCAATAGGTAAATTGTGGATGGAAATAACACCATAAATACTATCAACTTGGTGCGCTTCTAAAACTCTTGCGATTGCTTCGCCTACATTTACACGTTCAGTCATGTCTGTTCCTCAAAATTTGTTTTTTCAGTCCTTGAATTTATTAATCGCACCAAGGGTTAGGCTGTTCATTCAGCCCCATATAAATACTCTTTTGTTGCATGTACGATAAAATGCCCAAACGGCCTTTTTCGCGCCCAATCCCACTGTCTTTAAAGCCACCAAACGGCGCACTAATCGAGAACTTTTTATAGGTATTAATCCATACCGTTCCAACCTCTAACGCACGTGCGATGCGCCAAGCTTTACGATAGCTTTCAGTCCAAATACCTGCAGCAAGACCAAAACAACTGTCATTGGCTTGAGCAATTAAATCTTGCTCGTTGTCATATTTCATAACGACTAAAACAGGGCCAAAAATTTCTTCTTGACAGGTTTGAGCACTGTTATTTAAGCCCGTGATAATGGTCGGTAAGTAATAGCTTCCTTTGGCATAGTCACCAGTCGTAAGTGCCTCACCACCAATCAGAACTTGACCACCTTCGCTTTTGGCAAGTTGCACATAGCGATCAACTGACTGCAAATGTTTGTCATTGACCAGTGGACCTAAATGCACGCCCGTCTGTTCTGGATGGCCCACACGTAAGCCTTTGGTAATTTCAATCAACCGTGTTAAAAACTGATCGTAAAGACTGCTATGAATAAACAAGCGAGAACCTGCGATACACGCTTGGCCTGCTGAACTAAAAATACCGTACGCCACACCTTTAGCAGCCAGTTCGACATCTGCATCTGGTAAAACGATGGTTGGTGACTTTCCACCTAGCTCAAGCGAAGTGGTAATCAGTTTATCTGCGGCAATATGTGCCAAATGACGACCCGTAGTTGTTCCACCCGTAAAAGAGATTTTACGAACTAATGGGTGCTGAGCAATTGCATCACCAATGATAGAACCGCGCCCAACTAGCACGCTGAGTAAGCCTTTTGGTAAACCAGCCTCTTCAAAAATTTTAGCAAGCTCTAAAGCAATCAGTGAAGTTGCTTCTGCTGGTTTTAAAACCACGGCATTTCCTGCTGCCAAAGCTGGAGCAAGCTTTTGAACTTCACTCGCAATTGGAGAGTTCCAAGGGGTAATAGCTGCCACAACTCCTACAGGTTCATGCACACTCATGGTCATAAAGTCTGGAGCACGTTGAGTGGTGAGCTCATCGTTCAATGTTTCACAAGCCGCAGCAACATAACGCGCAGTCGCCGCAGCGCTCATCACCAAACCGCGAGTTTCGGTTAAAGGCTTCCCATTATCGCGGGTTTGTAATTTCGCTAATTCATCGACACGCGCTTCAATAATGTCTGCAACTTTGTAGAGAATACGTGCGCGCTCATGCGGTAAGCTGTTTCTCCAGCTCGGATGACGCCAAGCCTGATCTGCTTTTTCAATTGCCTCATTTACATCATCAAGCGTTGCTGTTGAAAGCTCAGCGTTTACCGACTGATCTGCCGGAAACAGGCTTTGAATGACTGCACCACGACCTAATCGCCATTCACCTGCAATATAAATTTCCTTTGCCATGATCAAATCCTTCTTAAATCTGTATTGCTTCTACACTGTTGCGACAAGCACGAATCACGCTAAGCGCAGCCAAAGTTGATGTTTTTGGGTTACTTGGCAAAGGCACTCCCACCAGTTCAATGGTCATTTGTCCAAAGCCACCTTCTGCCACAATGGTGTGTTTGTTTTTGTTGATGGTTGGATCAACAGTTAATTCAACCATGGTTTCATCCATCCCAAGTCCTGCCAGTGCAATCGTTGCTGCAACGTTGGCATTGGCAGGAAATTTGGTCGCAGCTTCACGCGCAGTTCCTGTGAAAAAGACGGTAGCTTCAGCAACATGGTCTAGATCGACCAATTGTTCTGCATAACTGCCCTTCCAGCTTTTTGGACTTTTGCAGCCTTTATAAGTGACCTTTTGCAAGCCACCTTCTTTAGCAGCAGAAATACCGTCAATGCCTGCGATAGCCCCTGCCAGTAAATGCAGATGGGCATCATTTTTTTCAGCAGTTTGTTTAAGCTGAATCAGAAACTCGCTATCAGCTAAAGTACCCACCGAAATCAAGCCAATGGTCCAGCCTTTCGCTAAAACTTTTTGAGCATGCTCTTTTACTGCTGCTTGACCTGCCACCTCAATGACATAGTCTGGCGTACCATCACATTGCTCAATATCTGAAATCACCTGAATCTCTGAAGAAACTTGTGACTGCACTTTTTCAATACTGCGAGATGGCACGACAATCCATTTGAGTTGCAGATCTTGAGGCAAATGGGCATACACTTCTGCTGCCATTGCGCCAAAACCAATCATCATCAACTTTTTCATGACAGCACCTAATATTTATAAATGTTTGTTAAAACCACCTGAGACATCTATTGCCGAACCTGTGGTGTAAGATGCCAATGGTGATGCCAAGAAAACTAAAGCACGTGCAGGTTCTTCCGGACGGCCTAAACGCTGCATAGGAATGCCACGATTTTTTGCGATATTGCCGGTCCACTCTTCCCATGACAGATTTAAATCTGAACGGGTTTCATAACGGCGTTTCCACTGCGCAGATTCAACCATTCCGAGTAAAATCGAGTTCACACGAACGCTATATTGAGTAAACTCATGCGCCAACGAATGGGTTAAATTCAACAGCGCAGCGCGTGCAGATGACGTCGCAATCATGTGCGGTTCTGGCTGCAATGCCAGTAACGAGTTCACATTGGTAATTGAGGCATTTGCCGACTGTTTTAAGTCATCAAGAAAAGCCCGTACCGGATGTAAAACACTGAAATATTTCAGCTCAATTTCTTTCATCCAGTCTTCATCTTGCGTATTTTCAAAATTTGAAACACGGCCTTGCCCAGCATTGTTAATGAGCATGTCCACATTGCCCAAATTGAGTTTGACGTCTTTAGCAAATTGCTGAACTTCTTCTTTTTTCAATACATTGCATGCTTTGGTAAAAATATTGGCATGTGGAAATTTTTCCAAAATATAGCGTTTAGAAGCATTTAAACGTTCTTCATCTCGACCACACCAAGCAACTTTTGCACCCTCTGCAACCAGTATTTCAACAGCAGCCAGCCCAATCCCAGATGAGCCACCGGTAACAACTGCAACTTTTCCTTCAACTTGGAAGCTCATAATCCTTAATCTCTCTTACGATTGTTCCTGAATCGTCAACATAATTTGGTTAAATGCTTGCGGTTGGTCGACATAACTTAAATGTCCTGCATCTTCTATGACGAAGCGCTGTTCCAACTGCAATTCCTGAGCAAGCTCTTGTATACCTAACGCAGGAGTGATTTGATCTTGCTGCCCTGCAATGACTGTGCATGGGACTTTTAAATCGGTTAAGTAATTACGTATTTCGTCATATGCGAGTAAGTACGATGCATGTGTGAAACCCTGTAGGGTCAACTGTTGCATCACCTCTGAAACTAAGGCTAAGGCTTGTGGCTCTTGTTTATAAATCAAATGAGGTCCACGGCTTTCAGCCATTCCTTTAGCGCCAAGTTCTTTCAACATTTTTGGTCTTTTTTCAAAAACCTGAATTTGTGTTTGCTCATCGTGGCGCTGGTAACCTTGCGCTAAGTTAGCAACAACCAAGTGCTTTACTCGCTCTGGATAAAGTGCGGCAAATGCACTCACCTGTAAGGCACCTAATGAGTGTCCGACCACAATTGCTTTTTCAATTTTTAAAACATCGAACAATGCTGCCAAACGCTTTGCGTAGTCGGTCGCATTGGGCTGATCAGTTAAAAGTTCATCTGATTTGCCATAGCCCGGCGCGTCCCAGGCAATGACATGAAAATGATGAGACAACACTTCAAGTTGGTTCACCCATGAAGCAGAACCTGAACTAATGCCGTGCAGCAGCACAAGGTACTCGCCCTGACCGGCTTCCCGATAGGCTTGCTGCTGGCCTTGAACAGTGACGGTTTTCACCGGAAATTCTGCTAACTTTTCAATGAGTGTCATCATTTTCAATTCTTTCCTTTTATTCACTTCATCAAACAATTAACGTTTGATTTGAGACAATGGATGCTCTGGTGGATAGTTCGGAATCGTTGGTTTACCTGTTCCCAACATCACACACATCAAGGCATCTTCTTGACCTGGGTTAAATAGACCACGGTAGATTCCTGGTGGAATTGAAATCAGGTCACGCTCTTTTAAACGGGTCTCAAATTTTTCGCCGTTGTGCTCAATAAACAAATCAATTTCGCCGCGGAGCATAAAGAAAACTTCTTCAACATCGTGGTGAATGTGCAAAGGGCCTTCACACTGTGGTGGCAGAACCATGGTTGAAAACGTGAAGTTTTCTGCTGGTACAGTATTACCGTCATTTGCAACACCTGTTGCACCCGTACCCATATAACGCATTTGTGCACGGCGATATTTCGGGTCGTAATCGGCTTGGAACTTCAAAGCCTCAAAGTCATATTTACGTGTCTCAAAGCGAGCAATACGCGTGTTTAACCAATCTTCTAAAGAAGCATTTTCTGGTTGTGCCCACGATTCGAATTGTTGTGTAGTCATTTTTTAAACTCCTATACAGTGAATTAATAACGTTTTAAAAGAGGAACTAAGAACAACGATCCAATGACAGCGACAGCAGCCAAGAAGGTAATTCCTAAATTAAAACTGTGTGTTTGCATCACGATGTAACCGATAAGAACAGGCGCAATTGCACTTGCAAAATTACCTAAACCGTTAAATATTCCGCCCGCAGTCGCCCCTACATTTGAGGTGGTTACTCTTGCAAGCAGAGCAAATACAGCTGCTACTCCAAACCCCCATGCCATAGCACTTAAAGACATGGCAGCAATAATCAATAATGGCTCCGTCATAATGACCATCACATACATGAAGATGCCCGCGAGTAATAAACCGCTAAATACTTGAATTGCACGGCGGCCTAACTTGTCAGATAAAAATGCGCCGATAATTTCGCCAATTAACATGGCAATGAACGGAAAGCTTGAATACATCCCAAACTCTTTGAGATTGAATCCTTTGTCTTGCATAAGATAAGAAGGAACCCAACTGTTTAAGCCCCACAAATACGTCATCAATGCAATATTAAAGAGACACACCAACCAGAACGCGCTGTTACTTAAGAGCAATTTAGTATTGGCAATGTGACCTTTGAAATTGGTACGTTTACTCTCACCATCAATTTCGACAGTTTTCTTGAGCTGCAAGTTACGTAAACCAAAAACAATGCTGAAAATGGCAATGAGTGTTAAACCAGCCATCACGAAAAACGTGGTGTGCCAATCATGGTGAGCTAAAACATTTGCAGTAATTGGGAACCCAAGAAATGCTCCAATCGGTGTTCCAAGTAAGAACATGGTAGAAGCACGTGCTTGCTGATGATCTGTGTAAGTCTGCTTAACAATGGTGTATGCCAAGGCAAATAACGGACCTTCTGCCAAACCGAGCAGTACACGTAAAATCAACATGCCTGAATAACTGGTGGTGAAGCCCATGCAAAACATGAGTAAACCCCAAGAGGTCACGCTCCAGAACAGCATTTTCTTTGGGTTAAAGATGTCACCCAAAAAGCTTAGAAAGACTGATGAAAAACCATAAGCAAGTAAGAAACTTGTCATGAGCCATCCAAGCTTGGCCTTATCTTCAGCAATTCCCATTGCACTTTGAAAATGAGGATCTGAAAATAAAACCGCAATACTAATCTTGTCGAAAAACGCCAGTACCACACACACCATAAGGACAAAAGCAGGTACCCAATGCTTCAATCCACTTTTTTCTTCATTACTCATGTGTCATTCCTTCGATTTGGTAATGAGAACCAGATTTAATGTTTACGGTTTTAACTTCATGACATTAAATTCAGCATCTGCTAATAGTTTTGGATCTAAAACGGTGTTGGCTTGCATCCAACGTTTTGCTAGTTTGACTAGCTTCGAGTCATTAATGGCAATCATGTTGAGCAAACGATTTTCATGGTCCAGATATAAATAGCTCACCTGATATTCCCCGCCTTGGCGAATGACCACTTCTTTAGTTTTTTCAGGTTGATAGGTTCCTAAAATCTGAATATTGAAGTGATATTGATCAGACCAAAGCCATGGAATATCGCTATATTCAGTTTCAATTCCAAGCATCGACTTTGCTGCGGCAATCGCCTGATTTTGTGCATTTGCCCAAGACTGAATGCAGTAGCCCAAGCTCGGATGAATTGCGACATCGCCTGCGGCATAAATGTTTTGATCTGAAGTTTGTCCAAAGCAGTTCACCACAATGCCATCTTTCACATCGAGACCAGCGTGTACACCTAACTCTTTAGCAATCTCGGCACCCGCACCTACCACAACACAGTCAAATAACTGACTATTTTGAGGATGGTTCACCACTTCAACTTTCTGATTAGGCGCTTCAACCAAATGAAGGCTTTTGCTGTCTAAATGAATTTTTGTACCTTGGGTTTCATGCATATTTTTAAAAAATGCAGAAACTTCCGGACTCACACTTCTTGCACATAAACGGTCGCCATATTCAAAAATATGAACATCTTTACCTTGCTTACGTGCAGTTGCAGCAATTTCTAAACCAATCCAGCCACCGCCGATCACAGCGACATTTTTTGCATTCTTTAAAATTTCAGCCAAACGTTCACAGTCTTGCACATTGCGTAAGGTCACAACATTTGGAATGAACTGCCATGTATTGACTGGTACACGTGCACGGCTTCCAGTTGCAATCAACAATTTGTCATACGGCAAAACCTGGCCACTTTCTAAATGAACCTGTTTTTGCTCACGGTCAACTTTTGTCGCAATTTCCGGTTTATGCCATTGAACCTTGAACTCTTGAACTTGTTCAGGAGAGAACAGATTCAAACTTTCATAAGTTGCTTCTTTTGAAAGTACTTGCTTAGACAGTGGCGGACGCTCATAAAACACTTGATCTTCATTTGAAACCACGTGAATTTCGCCCACATAACCGTTTTGGCGTAGTGTGCTTACTGCCCAACCCGCTGCCTGTCCGGCACCTACAATTACGATCTTTTCCATAGCCATCTTCCTTGTAAAGCCATACCTGTTAAACAGGCTTCACCTGACGGCGAGTTGTGTCATCAAGACCACCTTCAATCGCCCATTCGGTGAAAAGCTCTAGACGATGTTCTTCTACACGCGGCTGCCATTCTTCTGTCAAATAATCATCGTTGGTGTAGTACTCAAATGCACCACCCAATGGTGAGTTGACGTACCAGAAATAAGCAGAAGAAATTGGGTGACGTCCCGGTCCAATAAAGGTTGACCACTCCGAACGATTCATATTTAAACCACCCCCAATTACTTCATGGATATCACGTACTACAAACGCAACATGATTTAAGCCAGCAGGTTTATTTGGAACACTCAGCAAGAATAAATCATGGTGATAACCTTCACCGCGGCAACGTAAGAATGCACCACGATTTTTATAAGCATCAGATAAATGGAAGCCTACTTTCTCAATATAGAAGTTTTCAGTTGTTGCCAAATCTGGTGTGAAGAACACCACGTGTCCAATCGCAACAGGTTGACCTTTTTCATAGACAGGACTTGCTGCATTCACACGTTGAATGTTGCCGTATTGGTTAATGCCTTCCGTTTTAAGTTCAGACACATCTTTAACAAAACTTTGTTCAAAACGAATGGTCATGCCATTTGGGTCAAGACACTGAACTGTATTTTCAGAACGTTTAAAACCTTCTACATCAGCCAAACGAGTTGCCAAGTCCTCAAGGTCTTGAGAATTATCAACACCCCAAGTGACTTCACGTAAAGTTGAGCCTTGTTCAATCGCAGGTGGCAAACGATCATCATCACAATTAAATAGATAAATCTTACTGCCATTTTGAGTTTGGTATAAATCTGTACCTTCAATATCCGAAGTACTTTGGCTTAAACCAAAATCTGCTAGAAACTTGTTTGAAGCGACTCTATCCTCAACTCCAAACTTTAAAATCTCGATCCCTGTAATCATTTGACTACTCCTTAGTTAAAGACAAAACCGCCATTGACCGGAATATTTTGACCTGTCACAAAAGAGGACAAATCCGACAGTAGATACAATGCTGTTCCATTTAAATCTTGTGGAAGTTGCTGACGTTGAATCGCTCTTCCATTGACATATAAATCGTGACGTTCCTGTGGTACATACTCAGTTGCTTCAACCAGAGTAAGTCCCGGTGACAATGTGTTGACACAGATATTAGATTGTCCCAACTCTCTTGCCATTGAACGTGTCATGGCAACAATTGCACCTTTACTTGCCACATAAGCCATTAGGTTCGGTGCGCCCCAAAGTGCTGTATCGGAAGCAACATTAATAATTTTGCCAGCAGCCGATTGCTTTAAATGGGGAACGCATGCCTTACTAATTAGCCATGTGCCTTTTACATTAATATTCATGACCCGATCCCAAAGTTCAGGATCGTAATCAATCATATTTTTTCCACCTACATTGGTTGCCAGTGCCGCACAGTTCACAAGGCCATCTAGTCCTTGTAATACTTCAACGCTTTTTGCAACCGCATTTTCAATAGAGTCTGCATTGGCAAGGTCAACGGTGACAGCATGAACGTTTAGCCCTTGTTGCTGTAAAGCTTGAGCTTCTTGTTGCACCAAGTCAGACAAAATATCTGCCATCACAACTTCAGCACCTGCCTCGGCAATGGCTTGAGCAAAATCTCGGCCTAAACCACGTGCAGCACCAGTCACTAAAACTTTTTTGCCTTGCAACAACGCTACATTAGCCATGAGCTTCTTCCTGCATCTCGATACGGTTTGATGCATTTAGCGCAGCAATTTTCTTTAATTGCTTTTCAGCTTCTTTTTTCATTAAACGGCGTAAACGTGCAAGACCTACATCGTGTTGATAGAGGAACTCTTTTTCACGCGCATTTGGTGCAAGGTTTTCTAAAATAATTCGGTCTTGTTCCAATACATCCCAATGCAACTGTTCTAAATGATTACGATATAAGAAACGCCATACATTACGTTGCCAGCCACTCACCTTACGGCAGCGCCAGAAAAATACGCGAGTATTGTTAGCGTCAATTGGCGTTGCATAGCCCACAATCCAGAATTCGCCACCTGGGCCAAATTGCTTACGGTATGGAATTGAAAGACGTAACCAACTCGCACCTGTTGAACCATATTCAACCCAGTCGAAGTTCACACCTAATTGACCTTCTTTTTCAAAGACAAAGCCATTATCGGTCGTGCGGTGTTTCATCTCTGCGGTACGATCACCATCTGCCATCGAGTGCGATGTCGCATGTAAATAACTACCATGCATTGGGTCCATCACATTATCAATCGCGTATTGATGGTTTACTTTCCAGTCTGCTTGGCAAAGGAATGCACTCCACTCTTCGCTTGCAAGTTGCTCTGGGAACTCAAGCGGCGCTGGTTGTTCATTTGCATCGATACCAAACCAAATGAAGATTGCGCCATGTTGCTCAATTACAGGATAGTTCTTTAAACATTTAGTTCCAGTCATTGGACATTCATGAACCGCTGGCACATCGGCAACCACACCATCGGCACGAACTTCAACACCGTGATACCAGCAAGCAACTCGATTCCCTAAGTTCCAACCAAGGGAAAGACGAGCACCGCGGTGTGGACAGCGGTCTTCAAGCGCATGAACCTGACCTTCGGCATCACGCCAAACCACAATATTTTCGCCTAAACGAGTAATCCCGACTGGATTAGCAGCGACTTCCCAACTTGCTAAAACCGGGTGCCATTGGTCACGTAAACCAAGTTCTAAATATTCTTCAGCGCTTTGTGAAGTTGATACGATTGCGTTCATTTTATTCTTCCCTGAATCAATAACCTAAACGTTGCATTTCTTCTGTAAAGCTTGCAGAAGTCCATTCATTACCAGATTCACACCGGAAACCCTGTTGATTAAGTGCAGAAACAACGTCATCTAACTCTGTTGCGCCCGCAGAAAATGCCTGAATCAAGTTCTTTACAAAATCTTGTTCGTAGAGTGTTGGTTCTTTATAACGTGTTTGCCAAACCAACAATTCAGATTGACCAGGAATTTGAATATTGTTGATGCCTGCTTCGGTTGCCGGCGTTGCATGAATCCAGCTTGCCAACTTTTCATTAAATGTCTTCATTGTTCTGCTTCCTTGTACATGTGAGGACTAGAGTTGAATTTGAATATCCTGTCCTTCAACACGAACTGGGTACGTACATAGGTTTCTACACCCGGGTCCACTTTTTAGCTCACCTGTTTGAATGTCAAAAATTGCTTCATGCAATGGACATTCAACAGTCTGATCTTCGATAAATCCTTCGGTTAATAAGGCATACGCATGAGGGCAAACATTTTCGATAGCAAAGTAATTTTCGTCGACGAAAAATACGCCTATTTTTTTCCCTTCAATTTCGATGGCTTTCGGCTCATCTTCGCTAACGTCACCCTGCTGACAAACTGAGATCCAACTCATACCTTGCGTCCTCATTTTGTTTTATATACAAAACATAATTTGATTTTCAAAACACAGGCTAAGCATAATACCCCTGATCATTTTTTGTCAAAGTAAAAATAAATATAAAATTCATTTACTTAATTAATTTTAAATATTTTGTTACGTTTCAAACAAGAAACAAAGTTTTGAATATAAAAATTGTTTTATGCATTTTTAACAATTACAATAGTTATAAAATAAAGCAGCATGCCCCAAATTGAATCATGTTTTATTTATAGGAAAATGACACGAATGAGCATAGCAATTGAAGAAGATTTGCAAGAATCAGAAACAACAAAAAATGATGATCGTTATTTAGTACCCGGACTTGTACGGGGTTTAGCTATCTTGCAAGCATTTAACCAACAAGCGCAAGAAATGACCATTACAGAAATTGCTGAAATTTTAGAAGTGAACCGTTCTAGTGCATTTCGTCTGATCTATACACTCGAATCTTGTGGCTATTTAAGAAAAGCATCTCAAAAAACTTATGCTCTCGATTCCAAAGTCATGGAGCTTGGGTTTAACAGTTTATCTAAACTTTCATTACTCGATTTATCGACACCATTAATGAAAGAACTACGTGACCAAACCAAACTTGCGGTACACCTTTCAATTTTAGAAGGCACTCATATTGTCTTTGTAAATAACATTCAGTCGATGGGAACCTTCACGAGCAACATTAGCTTAGGGACTCGCTGGCCTGCTCATGCAACCGTCATTGGTCAAATGTTATTGTCTGATTTACCTGAAACTGAAGTACGTCAGCGTTACCGTAACTTTGATGATTGGGATAGTTTTTCTGAACTGACTCCAACCAATTTAAAAACCCTATTACAAAGATTAGTCTATGTAAAAACCCAAAAAACCATGGTGAGCTGGGGTCATTACAATCATGATATGGCAGCCTGTGCTGCGCCTATTTTTAAACAATCAAACGGTAAAATGGTCGCTGTTATCTCTGTGAGTTGCCCAATTACTACTTACGATGAAAAAACATTTAAAGAAGATATCGCAAGCCTCGTTGTTGAAACAGCAAATAAAATTTCCAAATTTATTTATTAAAAAAAAGCGACGTTAAGTCGCTTTTTTTGTGATTTTATTTCTTAAATTAAAAATTACGCTTAGATACTTTCCCATTCATATCTTGAAAAATCAGTGCCGAAACGCTTTCTTTAATATCAAATTTTAAATACTGCTGTTTAAATTGAACAACCGCATAAAACTCTTCAGCACCGTCATCTAAGCCAGTGGCAGAAATCTGGCTGCCTTGTGGAAAATCCTTAAGCCATGCAGCATTATAAAAATCTGAGACTGAATTAAATTCACAATACTCTTTTGGCTCGGCCATTATTTTTGCGGCAATTTGATCAAACTGTTGCTGTTTATAACCATCTAAGCTCAACAACATGACCATTCTCCAAATTAAACCGGCTCAGAAGATAAATTCTGTTTCTTTTTAACCTTTTCCCATTGATACCAGCCATAAGCCGCCATTAACACAAAGGCTGCATATAAAGCGGCTGTTAAAAATAAATCTTTATAGATAAACATGCCTACATAAATAATATCAACGAACACCCAAAGTACCCATGTGGCAATATGCTTTCGGCTGGTCCAATACGTTGCCAGTAAACTAAATGCTGCAAGCTGTGAGTCGAGCATCGGTACTGCTGCATCGGTAAAGTTTTTAAGAATTAAACCAAACAGTAAGCCACCTACCGCAGCAATAATCATTTGGATGATAGCGGTTTGAACTGCAATAGGTTCAATTCGAATGTCGTGATCTTGCTGCTTTCCTTTGAACCAATAGTAAAAGCCATAAAAATTTACGACCATAAAAAAGAACTGCAAAATTGTTTCGCCATATAGCTTAAATTCGTAAAACAAATAGGCATATAAAACAAAGGCAAAGAAATTAAACAGCCAACACCACATATTACGGATGACGGTTAATCCAACTCCAATGAGACTAATTAAGACCGCAAAGATTTCTAGAGGTGACATAAGCTGCTTATTGAGATCAATTTGACGAGGTATTATGAGAAAAATATGAAGCTAAGCAAACTACTAATTTAAAGTAATCAAAAAAACCATGTCTCATGCTTGAATCTAATTTGTACTTTTCCATTTATATGTTATAAAAATATCATCTATATTTTAATATACTTATCATGTTTTTATCTAAAGCCCATTGTTGTCTAGCGCGTCAATCATACGCCGCAGAGATTAAGTTCTATGTGGTCAATTGGCGACGTCCTTATTTTGGACAATTTGGCGCTTTAGATACGAAAATCGAGATATTTAATTTGTAATATATCCTCTGATTTTCATCACAAGCCGCCATAAAACGCGGCTTTTTTTATGCCCTTTTAAAACACCAAAGAACAAACTTTCTGGAGCTTTCTATGAAGCCATTATTTGAACAACAGAGTATATCCACCCCGCAGATTCAGCCGGCTGTAGCATCATCTTCATCTCCGACTCGCCTTGCTACAGCCGGCCAATTTATTGCTGTCGTCATTATTTGGTCGCTTACCCCACTCGCGGCCGTCTGGACAGTACAAGAAATTCACTGGGCATGGGGATTATTTATTCGGTTCAGTCTGGCGATTCCAATCGCCTTGCTGTGTCTAAGATTTTTTCGCTTAAAGCTCATCTTTAGTAAAAAAGCTGTTTTAAGTTATTGTGCTGGAGCCATTGGCTTATTTGGCTCTATGGCGTTTTGCTATATGGGTGCAGATAAAGTCCCCTCTGCCATTATTTCAATTATTTACGGCACCTCTCCGTTAGTATCTGGACTGATTAGCTCCTTTTTATTAGGACGCGAACGATTTTCAGTATGGCAATGGCTTGGACTCGGTATTGCTCTTGTCGGGATGAGTTTTACTTTAGGACTGTCTTCATCAGGTTTTCAGCTCAACCGCATCGGTATTCTATTAGAACTGATCGCGATGCTGTTTTATGTCTTGTCGACGTTTGCCGTGAAATCTGTCGGAGCGCATATTCCGCCCATTACACAAATGACAGGTGCTACCCTTGTCTCATGGGTCGGTTATGTATGCTTGTTACCTTTCTTTTGGTCGCATCTTCCAACTGAATTTCCAAGTCTGAAAATTTCTTTAGCAGTGCTCTATAGCGCGGTTTTTTCATCTGTACTTGCCATGATTTTTTATTATCAGCTCATCAAAATACTACAACCAACGACTGTGCTACTTATTACCATTATCACCCCAGTGTTAGCCACATTTTGGGGAACATGGTTCAACCATGAGCAGCTCAGCTCACATCTTATTTTAGGTTTAACTCTGTTATGCCTAGGGCTATTGATGTACTCACGTCGTCCAACATAATATTTATAACCTGATTGAGAGCACTCATCAGGTTATTCTCTCCCTCATTCTTACATTAAACTTAATAATAAAAACTTAGTTTTATTTTAATCGCTCTTCTATTTTTGTTTACGGAATAGTCAACAAATTGTATTTGACACTTTTTAAACGAACGTTTAAAAACTTATTAAAAATAAACAAAGGACATCGGAAAAATGTCAAATCAAGAAGGAAAAGTCAGTCGTGAAACTCGCGGACATATTTTTTTAATTGGTCTAGATCGGGCAGCAAAACGTAATGCCTTTGATAGCCACCTGATTAAAGATTTATCACAGGCGCTTACTGAATATGAAAATAATGATGCTCTTCGCTGTGCAATTATCTTTGCTCATGGCGACCATTTTACGGCCGGATTAGATCTAGTTGAGTTACAACCCAAGCTCGCTACGGGTGTTTTTGATTTTAGTGATGAAGAAGTGAACCCTTGGGGTACAGTGGGACGAAAACTGAGTAAACCATTGATTGTTGCGGTACAAGGTTATTGCTACACCGCTGGTATCGAACTATTTCTGAATGCAGACATTGCTTTAGCAAGTGAAAATACTCAATTTGCGCAGATGGAAGTGCAACGTGGCATCTTACCTTTTGGTGGGGCAACTGCGCGCTTTACTCAAGCTGCCGGTTGGGCCAAAGCCATGCGCTATTTACTCACCGGTGACTCTTTTGATGCAAAAGCCGCCTTTGATATGAATCTGATTACAGAGATATGTCCAGAAGGTACTCAAATCAACCGTGCAATAGAACTGGCTGAACATATTGCTCAAGCTGCACCACTTGCTGTAAAAGCCACTCTCGCCTCTGCCCGTGAAGCGATTAATGAAGGTTATGAAACTGCTTTTAGCCAATTACAGGGTCATCTTCAGCCTTTACTCACCACAGAAGATGTTCAAGAAGGTGTGTTTGCCATGTTGCAAAAAAGACCGCCTGTTTTTAAAGGTAAATAAAATTTCATCACGCTAGAAAAATAAAAGAGAAAAGCAATGCAATCAGCAACTCAAATCAATGAACAGCTTAGCCAAACTGTACAATTCCCCGCTTTAGATGGCTATCAACTCAAGGGCACACGTTACTTTACAACGACACCAGCTAAAGCAAATATTGTCGTTGCGGGAGCAACGGGTGTGCCACATGAGTTTTACCGCCGCTTCGCTGAATATATGGCACAATTTGGTTACCAGATATTCACCTTTGACTATCGAGGGGTTGGAAAATCGAGTCCAAAATCTTTAAAAGGATTTGATATGTCTTATTTAGACTGGGGCAAACTCGATTTAGCAGGTGCAATTGAATATTTATCAAAAGAACCATTACCTCTTTTCATGGTTGGTCATTCCTATGGTGGCCATGCGCTAGGTCTACTACCTAATCATGATAAATTACTGGCCTGCTATACATTTGGTACAGGTGCTGGCTGGCACGGCTATATGCCACTAAAAGAACGTTTTAAAGTTCAAGTGGTCTGGAATATCGTATTTCCACCTATCGTTGCCGTGACAGGTTATTTGCCTTGGAGCAAATTTAATATGGGTTCTGATTTACCCTTAAATGTTTATAAACAGTGGCGTAAATGGTGTAAAAACCCTAAGTATTTTTTTGCAGACCCAGAACAGCAACACTTAATTGAACAATATGCTGCTGTCAAAACCCCAATTTATGCAGTATCTGCCCTAGATGATGATTGGGCTTTACCCGCTTCATGTCGCGCATTTATGCAGCATTATCGACAAGCTCAAGTCTCATACGTCAGTCTTCAACCTCAAGATGTTGCTATGAAAACCATTGGCCACATGGGCTACTTTAAAAAAGATGCTGAACAAATTTGGAATAAAATCCGCACCACTTTTGATAGTTTTTTATAAAACTGCTTTATGTTTTGGATAATGTGAAATGAGACCGCAAAAACTGACCAAAGAAGATCTGCTTAAGCACTGCGCTTTGCAGTTCAAAACTTATGGATATGCAGGAACGAGCATGGACATGCTGGCAAAAGCTTGCGGCCTCACCAAAGCTTCTTTTTATTATTATTATCCAAATAAAGAAGCGCTTTTGCTTGAAGTGTTAAATGGTACTCATCAATATTTAATCCATTCTTTATTTGGAACGACTGCAAGTTCAGAACTCTCAGCCATTGAACGTTTTGAGCAAATGCATAAACGTGCTGTCCAGTTTTTTACCCAAGGCGTGAATGGTTGCCTGATTGGGGTCATTTCAATGGAGGCGGCGTATGGTTCACCTGAAATTTTAGCCAAAATACGCAGTATTTTTCAGGACTGGCAACTGGCTATTCAGTCTATTTTTGCTTGTTGCATTGCTCAAGATCGAGCTGAGATTTTAGCAAAACAAAGTATTGCTGATTATGAAGGAGCAATCTTGATGTACCGTGTCACTCATGATGAGTTTTACATCGATCAAGTTAAGCAACGTATTCTTGGACTTCTTAATTCTTAAAAAAAATAAAGCCCACTTAAAGTGGGCCTTATTTTATGGCTAATCGTTATTCAACTCTAACGATTTTACCTAATTCATCGTGGTGAACGACTGTAATTTTTTGGCTACGTCCCTGCTCAATTTCATGTTCAGGTAAATCAAAATAGCGCGCATAATCATCAGTCTGTTTTGCTTTAAGTGCACTGCCACCGACACGGCGCTCTGGTAGCAAATGGCTCCATAACAATAAGCAAATTGCACAAGCAATTAATGCGGTAAGGCCATGTTCAATTCCTACACCAAAGGCACTAAATAAACGGTGTACCAAATGAGTTTTTTGTAACTCAACCAATAGCCATACAAACACGAACGGACGCCACAACAACAACCAAACCGCCCACATCATGGCTGTGCTTGTTGTAGAAGCATAGCGTTTATGCCATGGTAATTGACGGCGTAAATCAATAATCAACGAATCTGTCTTCATTTCTCTCTTTACCTAACGAAGTGCTGTGGTTTTTCCCCAGACATCAATACAGCACGATCTTTAAAATCTCATGACTCTTGCATTTCATTCTAGCGAATGCCCCGATCCGGGCTCACCCAACGTGCTCGTTTCTCATCTCCACGTCGTAAGACTTTTGGAAATGCCACAATGGTTGCTGAAATAGTGATTAGCCAAAAGACCAATGGATACCAGATCATCCAGAAATAGTTTTTTCCTAGATGCGGTTCATAACGACTATCCATCCATTTGCTTAAAGCAAACTGAATTAGACAGGTTGCCCCCAATAAAATACCGGTACCATACGGTAAAAATGGGGAGCTCACAACAGCTAATGCAGGGACTGGTAAAATAAAATGTACCAACCACAACAAAGCCATCGCTAGCATTAAATATGACCAGACTAAAGTTAAGCAAAGCTCAAACATTAACGGCCATAAAAAATTCAATTTTGGTTTAGTGAACACATCAATATTTTTAATTAATACTTGTGCACCACCCATTGCCCAACGTAAACGTTGTTTCCACAACCCATTTAGGGTTTCAGGCATTAAAATCCAAACCAAAGCATTCGGTTCAAACTCAATATCCCAACCTGCACGCTGTAACTTCCAAGTAATATCGATATCTTCAGTCAACATATTTGGTGACCAATAATCGACTTGGTGAACGGCACTTTTACGAAAAGCAGTAATTACCCCCGATACGGTAAACAAGCGACCAAAAGTACGCTGTGCACGTTTAATCATGCCCACAATCGAAGAAAACTCACCGACCTGAATACGCCCTAACAAAGTTGAGCGAGTACGGATACGTGGGTTTCCAGTAACAGCTGCAACCGTTGGATTTTCAAGGAAATGACGAATCATCCACTTTGCTGCATGTGGATCAAGTAAAGCATCACCATCAATACCAATTAAAAATTCGGCATCGGTCATTAAGCTTCCGGCTTGCAACCCCATGGCTTTACCTTGGTTTTGCGCCAAATGAACAACACGTAATTTTTCATGTTGTTCTGCTAAGCGGTCAAGTACTTCACCTGTATTATCTGAGCTACCATCATTAATCGCGATGACTTCAAAATGAGGATAGTCCAGTTTTAAAGCATGACTAATGGTTTCCTCTGCATTATCCCCTTCATTAAAACAAGGAACTAATACAGCGACTTTTGGATAACTTTCCAATGGAGCGGGTTGATCATAAGGCGGAGCCTGACGTTCTCTCCAATAGAAAATGATCGCACCCATCATCCATAAATACGACATGAATAATGGATAGTAAAAAACGAATTTTAAGGCATGCGACCATATTGCAGCAAAGATTGTCATGTTTCAGCCTCGACTACGGCACAAGACGAGATGATTTTTCAGCAAATGCTTTATGCATTACGTCAACATCCGGGTGATCTTTGATTGGGTCATCAGGGTAATATCCGACATGCATTACACCTTGCTGATACAGTGAATGAATTGTTGCTGCCATTTCAGTTGAAGGTACCTTTTCATTTTTACGCCAGTCGGTTGCCTGTAATTCAAAAACAGTTTTCTTGAGACCATTAGGATATTGTTTCACGCGATCAATCATGTCTTTATAGAACTGATCTGAATTATCGACCTGCTCCATATAAGGCATTGCCATAATAGCTGTAAAATCATAATGCTTTAATGACTCTTCAAGCGATTGTGAATACCAGTTTTCCGCATATGGTTTTAAAGCCACCTGCGCATATAAATTACGTGCAGTCACCAAGAACGGCTCATATTGTCTCACGTCATCAACGAGTTGCATTGCAAAATCATCTAAATATTTTGTCTTATATGCAGTCCATTTCTGCAAGTCTTGATCGTTATCACGGATTTTTGCTAAATCTGTTGGTAAACCTTGTTTTGCATAAGCCTTTAAAGCATCAGGGCTTGCATCTTCATAGTCAGATAAGGTGACGTCGTCATGGAATAAAAGTCCGTTAAACGGCGTTGATTTAGCTAAATCCTGATAAATTTCACGAATAGTTTGGCGTGCATCTGCTGAGAACGGACTTAAACGGATATAACCCATATTAAGGTGCTCACTCGCTTTTTCCTGCTGAGTTACCACCAAGTCCTTAGAAACAGGATCGGTTTTTGGTAGTTCCCACGCCAATAACGGCATCCACGCATAAATACGGCTTACAGAAGTGCGTGTTTGAATTTGCCATGCAACACGGTTAAACAAGTCTGCACGCATAGGAATATGACGGTTTGGGAAATAAACCATATCCGCAGAACCATTCGCATCAGGATCTGAAAATGCTTGTAAATAAACTGTATTTACACCCATGCCATTAATTCGATCTAACAAGTGACCTAAATTGCGCTCTTGTTGTTTCGGGTCTGGATCATAAATATAGTCCAGATCGACATGCATGATTTTTTGCGGACGATTATTATCCGTTAAATTTAATTCACGGTTTTTAATTTCTTGAGCCAAATCATCAGTTGTCATTCCGCCTTCTACCAAAATACGGCTCATATTTTGTAGAGATTGTTTTGCATGGTCTGCCCCATCATCAAGCGTAATGGTCACTGGCATACCCAATTTTTTTGCAATTTGGACAGTTTGCATATTATAGCGACCATATGGCCACACCATAACACGTGGCGAACGTAAGCCATGCGCTTTTAATAAGTCATTATTCTTTTTCAGGTCGCCATAGATTCGTGCTTCATATTGTTTATCGTTTTCATATGTTTGTGTTTTAACATCATAAAAACGTGTGGTCGCAGCAGGTTCAGAGTTACCTTGTGGGTTACCTGTAATACCACGATGCAAATGATAGCTATGGTTCGCAATTTCGACTAAACCACTATCTTGCATCTCTTTAAGTTCATTCCAGCTTAAGATTTTATCACGTGGAATTTCTTCACCCGAAAAATCTACTTTTTGACTAGCTTTGGGCTCTAACCATGAACCCACTACAGCCAAAACAACCGGAATCTTTTTAGCTTTAAGAACTGGATAAGCATTTTGATAAAAAGACTGATAACCGTCATCTACAGTTAATAAAACCGGTTTTGTAGGCAGTTGAAATTTGCCCTGATGAGCACGGATCAACTGATCAACCGTAATAAAATGGAATCCGTTTTTCTGTAGCCACTCAACGTGCTGTGTAAATTGTTGAGTCGTCACTGCATATTGAGGAATTAACGCATTTTTAGTATCGGTAATTTCATGATAACCAATCACCGTGAGTGTTGAAGCGTCCAGTTTAGGTGGTTTGGCTAATGCCATGCCTGACAAACCTGCCAAGGCCAAGCCAAGTGATATGTTCAACAAAGGAGATGCAAAGCGGATAATCATGAAATAGCGTCTCAATAACAATATAGATTACTTATGTGAAATTTGATGTTAGGCACAAACTTTTTTGAAAGTTGGTCTTAATATCACACTGCTCACAAATGAACAGTTTTTCAGTCAGCATTTATAATCAAATAATCTGAAAATAATCTTAAATATTCAAAAAGCTAAAATATAAATTAATAATGTATTTATATTTAAAGCTCATATAAACAAGAAAGCCCCCTAAAGGGCTTTCAATTTTTCACTAGTCACGAGTTTTGACATCAAATAATTCAATTTCAAAAATTAAATTAGAATTCGCTGGAATAATCTTACCCATTTTACGCTCACCATAAGCTAAATGAGCAGGCACGATTAACTTACGCTTACCGCCAACTTTCATTCCCATAATGCCTTGGTCCCAGCCTTTAATTACACGACCTGTTCCAATCACACATTCAAAATAGTTACCGCGGTCAATTGAAGAGTCGAATTTAGTACCGTCTTCTAACCAACCTGTATAGTGAGTTGTAATCAAAGCACCTTTAACCGCTTCTTTGCCTTCACCTACTTTTAAATCGATAATTTCTAATTCATTTGACATGGTTTAACCCTTAAACTGAATTTCTAAAATCGCAATTAGTACTTAGTGTACCAACTGAATCTGTAGAATTTGTTGCGCTTTTCTAAATTACTGTAACTGTGTCCAAACAACATTTGCCTGACCCTTTTCACCTAAAAGCGTCCACTCGTTGTCCATCACATTTAATTGTAGTTGCATGGTACGTTCACAGAGCTGTTCAAGCTCGGCTGTACTTTGAGGCGCAATTTGCCACACCTGAACGTTACTTAAGGTTTTAATTTTACTGTTTCGCTTCCACCAGTCTTCGACTTGTGTGCCATAAACAACAACCGCAACCGTTTTACAACGCGCACTGGCTTTTTTAACTTTATCTTCAGACGGCAAACCGACTTCAATCCAAGTTTCTAGTTGACCCGTTAAATCTTTTTGCCATAACGCTGGCTCATCAGTTTCAAAAAGGTCTTTAGTAAACTCAAGCTCATCACTTGCGAAACGGGCAAAAGCCATCAAACGAACCATTAAACGTTCTAAAGTTTCCGAAGGATGCAAGGCAAGCGTCAGTTGATAATCACCATAAATATGGTCATCCATATTGGCAATATTCAAGTCTGCCTTATAAATTGTTGCTTTAAGCGCCATGATTAATATGTTCCAAAATTTGGCGCTAAGGATACTCGATTTTAGGTAAAAATTATAAAAAAACTGAACAATGCAAAGCATAGTAATTGGAAATTTGCATATTCTTCCAAAACGCTCTGCTTGCTTTAGAGTTGGCCGGCTTTTTGCTTGAAAGAGAAATATTCTCCTCTTGCTAAAATTGATGACTTATGTGGCAGAAGCTTAAACGTAGTTTATTTTTACAGGTTCTTTGTGCTCTCTTGCTAGGAGTTGCAGTTGGGGCTGGTTTTCATGATTTCTCCCTATCTTTAAAGCCATTGGGCGATGGTTTTATTTCTTTGATTAAAATGCTGATTGCCCCCATTGTGTTTTGTGTCGTTGTACTGGGAATCTATGGTGCAAATGACATCAAAAAAATGGGCAAAGTCGGTGCAAAAACCATTCTCTATTTTGAAGTGGTCACCAGTATTGCTTTAGTTTTAGGCATTATTGTGGCTTATGTATTTAAACCGGGCGTCGGTATGAATATCGATATCAGCCATTTAGATGCAAAAGATTTAAGCACCTATACCGAACGTGCTCATGAAATGCACACAGGTTCGGAATTTCTACTCAATATTATTCCGAAAACATTCACTGCTGCTTTTGCAAACGGCGATATTTTACAAGTTTTACTCATCGCTATTTTATTTGGTGTATCACTACTTTTAATTCCTAAACATTTGGCAGAGTTAGTACGTCAGGCGCTTGAAGCTTTTTCAGAAGTCTTCTTCAAAATTATGGGTCTGATTATTCGTTTAGCGCCGATTGGTGTATTCGGATCAGTGGCCTATACCACAGCCAAATTTGGTTTAGATTCACTTCTACAATTGGGCTATTTGGTTCTATTGTTTTATGCGACCTGCATTTTATTTGTTGTGGTTGTCTTAGGTTCAATTTTAAAACTTGCAGGTCTCAACATCTTCAAATTTGTGGCTTATTTTAAAGATGAATTAGCGATTGTTTTGGGTACAGCATCTTCCGACTCTGTTTTACCTCAAATTATGAAAAAGCTCAGAAATCTGGGAATTAAGGATTCAACGGTAGGTCTGGTCATTCCTACGGGTTATTCTTTTAACTTAGATGGGTTTTCAATTTACTTAACTTTAGGGGTAATCTTTATTGCACAAGCCTGCAATATTGATTTATCCACTCACGACCTATTGGCTATTTTGCTAGTTTCACTCATCACATCTAAAGGTGCCCACGGTATTCCCGGCTCAGCTTTAGTTATTCTTGCAGCGACCCTGTCAGTTATTCCAAGCCTTCCTGCAATTGGTTTAGTGCTTCTACTTTCAGTCGATTGGTTCATTGGCATTATTCGTGCCTGCACTAACCTAATTGGTAACTGTGTTGCTGCTGTAGTGATTGCACACTGGGAAAAAGATATTGACCATGCTCAAGCCAAAGCAGTATTAGATACAAAACCTTAAAATCTGTTTTAGAGAACATTAAATCATCTTTGGTTTAATGTTCTCTATTCTTTAAGCTGACAAGCAAGTAACGCCGTTTCAAAAGCCAACCAATCGTGATGATGTTCACTAATGATTTCAATACGGTTATCAATACCCTCTTCGCCAGACTTATAATTAAACTGATCAGGATTAAAGTTAAAAACTTTCCAACCTTGATCTGTATTAAAAATTCCCTTAATTCGAAGCCAGTCTTGCTGCGCACACAATAAATCTAGCAAATTATAAAAATCGAATTTCCAGCGTTTAGGTAATTTCCAACCTGCCACAATATAGCCTTGTGCCGACTCGACATAATGATAAGGTAATTGCTGAATTTCCTTCTTAACCTCGGTTTCAGTCATTTGTTTTTGAAGTTTAAGTAAAGGCTGTATAGATCGCTCAGTTAAACGAGCAGCTACATCAATTTTATTTAGAGCTAACTGACCATTTTCAGTTTTAATCCATTCTTGTTGATAAGGCTGATATTCTTCTTTTAATAACTCAAGCGCCTGATCATCTTCAAAAGTCATCACATCAGTATGTGACACCACCACAATCTGGGCAGCTTTTAACTGATCTTCATAAAGGTTTTGTTTAACCCAATTTGTATCGTGCAAACGGCTACCATCAACAACAGTAATTAATGCTCGCATGGCTAAACTACTTTGCCAATGAGGTTCAGTCAGTTGGTCAAATAACTGTGAAGGATGCCCAAGTCCTGTTGGTTCAATAAAGAGTCTATCTGGCTTTTGTTCACTCAATAAACGAGCTAAAGCAATATGCATAGGCAATTGACTGCTACAACACAAGCAACCACCTAATAATTCTTTGACTGCATAGCCTTCATCTTGAGGTAAGAGTTGTTGGTCTACTCCAATTTGCCCAAACTCATTCATTAATACTGCCCAGACTTCATCTTTAGGCTTCTGACTTAATAAATGCTGTAATAATGTGGTTTTCCCTGCCCCTAAAAAACCGGAAATAATATGGGTAGGAACAGTTTTTTGGGCAAAAAATTTCACAAGCGACTCAAATCAACAAGGTTTCAAAACTAAGAAAGGTATATCACTGTTTAAATCCCATGAAAATGATTTTTCACTTTGAAGATATACTTTTCAATTATCAGGCTAAAACACTTAATATGTGACATATATCTCACTCAAAATCTAATTTAACTTTTGATAATTAAAATTCAAACGGAATATTCTATTTATGCGTATTCACAATTCATGCCAGAGTGTAAGTTTTACGTAACACAATTGATCTTTTTTCATTCGATAAGAAATATTTTTACACATTTTAAGGTGTAATTAAGCCCTTTAATTTTACAGATTCCGCACATAAACGGCCCGTATATTTCATATTGTTAAGATAGCCGTAATAGATTGTTAAGTTAATTGATGTAATCCAAACCTCGGCTTAGCATGTGTCCTAGCTTAGTCATTCAGCCATACAGGTTTCATGTAGGTACGAACGATTAGGTTTAATTTATTTTTAAATGAAATTTAAGGATGCCATAAAATGAAATTAGCTAAAACTTTACTCGCTACTACACTTGCTTTAACTGCTGCTTCAACTTTCGCTGCTTCTAAGCATGACCAAGCACATACCACTGCTGGTGAAGAAAAAGTTGTTGTTTCAACTCAAGAACAAGCAAACACTGCAAATGCTGCATCTGATGCTGTAGGTTCTGCTTCTGAAGCTGCTCCTGCAACTCGTTAATTCTCTCAGCACTCTCCTCCAAGCTCAGAGATAATTTTACTGAAATGAAATATGGACGCTGAATTTTAGTAAAGAAGAAAAAGGATCGAACCATGCTGCGGTTCGATCCTTTTTTTTTAAGAAGATTTTTTATACATGCTACAAGATGGGTTATGGTTTTCTTGTAGACGTAAAACTTTACGGTGCTCAGCTGCTTCAAAACGGCAACGCTTCCACTCTGTATCAAGTTTCAAATGAGGCACTTCACATGGCTTACCCTGTTCATCAACAGCAACCATAGTGAAATAACAGCTATTGGTATGACGTACTGTGCGCTTCTGAATATTTTGGGCTTCAACACGTATTCCGACTTCCATTGAAGTACGGCCTACATGGTTAACACTTGCCAAGAAGGTTACCAGCTCACCCACATAAATAGGTTCTTTAAAATTTACCTTATCTACAGATAAAGTCACCACGTAGCCACCCGAATAACGACTTGCGCAAGCGTAAGCGACTTGGTCTAGTAGTTTTAGAATCGTACCACCATGAACATTACCTGAAAAATTTGCCATATCAGGCGTCATCAAAACTGACATCGTCAATTCAGACTGATCATCAGTTGCTGTGGTTATTTCATCTAATGTAGGCATAGCTAAACTCTGTGTCTTAAAACAAGCTCAGTAAACATTATGGTTGATAATTCACAAAAAAAACATGCTTAAATCCACAACATAGCATTGTATTTTTTAATATCTTTGATTGTTTTTTAAAATTTAAATTTTTAAGGCATTATTTTTAAAGGTATTTTTAAAGCTTTTTTATTTATCTTAGTTTTTTTAGAAGATGCTATGCCATTTTATTCCCACACTTAATGGCATAGCAGGATGTTATAAGCCACTCGCTATACTTTAGTAATAACGCCAGTCACACCATTAATGATCATATCAATGGCGATCGTACCGATTAATAAAGCAGATAAACGACCGACAATATCAAAGTAGCGGTCAATATGCTTGGCATGTTTATAGCGTAAATGATCATGTGAAAATTTCATCAAAATCAAAATACTACAGGTTAAAAATAATGTGAAGGCAATCACTAAAGCTGCCTCACCAATTGACATTTCAATGCCTGTAACCACAGCAGCACTAATGGTGCCCGGACCAATCATAAACGGCATGGCAATGGTACCAGCCAGATGCTCTGGTGCACCGCGCATTTCACCAATCGTATCGGCACCCTGAAAAACATAGCGATAGCCAATCACCAAAAAGATGAGGCCTCCAAATATCTGAAAGGCTTCAAAACGTACATTCAGATATTTACTAAAAATTGTTTCGCCGCCCCATGCAAATAGCATGAACACGACAAAAGCAATCAAACTTCCCTGAATCAGTGCTTTATTAAACACCTTGGCTTCTGAATGACGGATCAGGCCAATCATGTAGATGCTCATTAGAAATGGATTGAGCAACGAGAAAAATAAAGCAAAAGAATGTAGATAAGGAGAAGCCATGCATTTTCCTCTTAAGCTTGTGGATCTGGGAACAATGGACGATTCCCTGGGCTAATACGATTAATATGTAAGAACGTCATATGTCTTTCATATTTATCTAAAATGTCATTAATAACCTGTTCTTTACTGTAACCGACCAGATCGTTATCTTGAGAGCCATCATAAAGATAGGTTTCAAGACGGTAATAGAACTGTTTACCCCGTTTCACACGTTGACTGAAGTTCGGTGCGCTATAGCGTACAGGCCAGATCTGGTAAACAAAGTTTTGTTCTTCTTCCAAATGAATAGTGAAATCCAGATGGAAAAGCGTCTCTTCATCTTCAAGCGGTGTTTGCTGCACATCTACATTCATGCCCTGCTTAATAAGTTCACCAGCAACGGCCTGAACAGCAGGTAGACAAACAGCATCTAACATGCGTTGGGTTTCAGTGGTTCCCGGATGATGCATCACTCGAGTTAAACGCTGTTTCCAATTCAGAATATCGACATTACCTACCACCGGAGCTGCGTTCATACTTCGACTGGCTTGCCTATAATCTTCAAGCCTTAGCGACTTATAGAGCCCTGCCATCACAAGGAACATTACAAAACTAAAAGGTAGTCCCATAATGATGGTCGCGTTTTGCAAAGCAGTAATTCCGTTGGTCATGAGCATGGCGAGCGTTAATAAACCAATTGCCACTGCCCAAAATACGCTTAACCAACGCGGAGCATCATTATCGATATTCGTAAGTTTAGTCGTGAAGTTACCTAAAACCAGCGCTCCCGAATCGGCAGAAGTCACGTAGAACAAAAGCCCTGTTACGGTGGCAATTGAAGCGATAAAGGTAAAGCCCGGATATTGTGCCAATAGGTCATAAAAACCGTGAGCCGGATTTGCTAACACAGTCGCTGCTAAGGTTTGGTTGCCTTCAAAAATAACGCTGTGCAGTGCACTATTACCAAAAATGGATAACCATGTGAGTGTAAATAGAAGCGGAATAATTAAGGTACCGCATACAAACTCACGAATGGTACGCCCTCTTGAGATGCGTGCCAGAAAGAGTCCTACAAATGGAGACCAAGCAATCCACCATGCCCAGAAGAAGAAAGTCCAACTACTCATCCACTCTTTAGGCTGTTCAAAAGCAAAACTTTGTAATGCTAAAGCCGGGAAACGAGTTAAATAGTCACCAATATTTTGGACAAGGGCATTAAGTAAAAACTCAGTATTTCCTAAGAATAAAATAAACAGCAATAACCCAACCGAAACATAAATATTGATTTCAGATAAAATACGCAGGCCTTTATTGACCCCCGATGTCACCGAAATAACACTAATACCGACCGCGACAGCAATCAGGATAAATTGCATCCAGATATTTTCTGGTAACCCCAATAACACATGTAGGCCATAATTCAGCTGTACTACTCCAATCCCACAGGTCGTCGCAATACCAAAAATTGTCCCGATGACGGCAGCCGTATCAACACTATGCCCAATTGCTCCATTAATTCTGTTCCCGAAAATTGGGTAAAGTGCAGAACGAATGGTAAGTGGCAAATTATAACGATAGCTAAAGTATCCCAATGACATACCGATCAAGGCATACATACACCAACCGGTTAAGCCGTAGTGGAATAAGGTCCAGACCATACTTTGGCGTGCTGCCTCATAGGTTTGACCAACTCCGACTGGAGGTTGCATATAATGAGATAATGGTTCAGCGACCGAGAAAAACATCAGATCGATACCGATACCAGCCGAAAACAGCATCGCAGACCAACTGAGTAAACTAAACTCAGGTTTTGAATGCTTAGGTCCTAATTTAATACTGCCGTATCTTGAACAGGCAATAAAAATCACGAAAACCATATATAACGTTGCGGCAAGCAGATAATACCAACCAAAGGTTGAGGTTACCCACTGAAGTACGGCGTTCATGACTCTATTTGCAAAATCATTGAACAAAAACGTGACGAGAGAAAAAATTAAAATAAGTACAGCTGAAAAATAAAAAACCACACGGTTGAGCGGGTCTTTTTTAGATTTAGATAATGTTAAATCATCAACTGCTCTTGGATTATCTGTTGCCATACAATCCTCAAGGAATAAAATAAAAACAAAATATTTAATTTCGTCTTTTCACTCTTATTTAAAACAATGAAAAGACGACTTTAAACGCAAAAAATAATATATAGATGTGATCGGTTGAGGTTATAAAACCTCAGTCACTTTATTCTGGTCACAATTCGACGGAACCGAAATGTCTTTTGAAACAGCTAACTGTTTTTTCACTAATTGAGGGTCAAAATCATCTTGCTTTAACGCTTTGGCTAAACCAAACATATAGAGCAAAATAATGACTGAAAATGGTAAACCACATAACACCACAGCACTTTGCATGGAGTTAAAACTACCGGCTAAAAGTAAGCCAATACTTACAATGGTAATTACCACAGACCAAAAAACGCGTAACCAGATCGGTGAATCACTATCATTGGTGCCCCCTTTTGAGGACAAATTAGCGATCATTAGTGTACCAGAGCCAACTGGTGTCAAAAATAAAACGAAACAAATTACAACAACAATGCCAGCAACATACGGATTAAACGGCAGATATTCGAGTAACTTAAATAAAGATAATGCCGGATCAGTTAAAACCATATCACCCAAAACTTTCTGTTTCTGGTTCAAAATAAAATAAATGGCAGTATTTCCAAAAACCGAGATCCAAGCCAATGTAAAACCGAGTGGAATCAGGCATACACCTAAAACAACCTCGCGAATCGTACGTCCTTTTGAAATACGCGCAATAAACATGCCGACAAAAGGTGCCCATGCAATCCACCAAGCCCAATAAAATACGGTCCACGAACCTAGCCAGCCACTGGCTTTTTGATTGTATAAATACATATCAAAGCTTTTACCAATAAAATTGCTTAGATAATCTCCCATATTCTGTACAAGACCATTTAATAAATGGTTTGTAGGGCCTGTTAAAAATACAAATAAAAGTAAGGCATACAGTAGACGTAAATTAATACGCGATAACCATGCCAAACCTTTTTCAATGCCAACCACTGTCGTGATCGTGGCAACACTCATCATGATGAGAACAGCAGCAATTAATGTCACTGAGTTATTAGGAATTTGCGGAAGTAAATAACAAATGCCGGATACCAGCACCAATGCTCCGATTCCCAAGTTGGTGACCAAGGAAATAACCGTCGCTAAAATTCCAAAACCATCCACGAAATCACCGACCAAGCCATGGACTCGCTCGCCAAAAATTGGGTAAAGCGCTGAACGCAAAGCTAGTGGTAAATTTTGTCTGAAAGCAAAATAACCTAAAGTGACTCCGAGCAATGCATAGAGTACCCAGCCATGGATGCCCCAATGCAAAAAGCTATAAGTCATGGCATTGCGGGCTGCCTGAATGGTTCCTGACTCACCTTCTGGCGGTCTTAAGAAATGATCAACAGGTTCAGCAACACCATAATAAAGTAGTGCAATACCAATCCCTGCCGAGAACAACATTGAAGTCCAAGCCAAATAGCTAAACTCAGGTTTGTCGTCGTCTTTTCCTAATGGAATCTGCCCTACTTTTGAAAAAGCGAGCCAAGCGACAAAGCCCAAGCACAGCACAATAACCAACATGTAATACCACCCAAAAAAGTGATTTACCTGCTCTTGTACATAGGTCAGCCAAAACTGACTTTTTTCTGGAAACAGCACAAAAAGTAGGCCAAAAATGCCAATACTGACGGCTGAACTCCAAAATACAAAACGATTTAACCGAATATGGTCTGAAGAATATTTATCACTTTTCAACACCATCTTATTGCTCCTTGCAATCGGTGTATTTTCTCAAAATAACGTGATAAGTAATGTACTTATGCGCATCATCCTATCCTTAAGAATCTTTGATTTTAGCGCTTTATTCCTCGTGCTAATCTTCAAAAATTCATTGATTTTTACATATCATACTTGTTATTGATTGAACGTTCAATCAATAACAAGTATGATAAAAAAAGTGCTATGATGCTCTGCAAGTTAACATGCTGAATTTAAAGCACCACTAAAAGTGCTGATGTGGAAAAACATGACAAAACGCAGAGTAAAACCAGAGCACGTGCGACGTGAAGAAATTATGAATGCCGCACTCGACGTAATTTATGAAGTGGGGTTATCCAATACCACCATTGCTCAAATTGCAAAAAAAGCCGAGCTGTCGACCGGCATTGTCAGCCATTATTTTGGCGACAAACAAGGGTTGATAAATACCTGTATGCAAGAAATGTTAAATGTTCTGCGTCGTAAAACCGAACAGTACAGAGCAGAAGCAGATTCGCATCCAGAGAGCCAAATTAAGGCCATTATCGACTCGAACTTTGACATTAGTCAGGTTAATGAAAAAGCAATGCGGGTCTGGTTAGACTTTTGGTCAGCGAGTATGCATGTACCAGACTTAAGCCGCTTGCAAAAGATTAATGATCAACGCCTGTACTCTAACTTGAAGTTTTATTTCCTCAAGCTAATGAATGAACAACAGGCCAGTGTTGCCGCTAGAGGGTTGGCAGCATTGATTGATGGATTATGGTTACGAGGCAGTTTAAGCCGTCATAACGAATTTGACAGCAATCTTGCCCGTTCCATTGCTTACGATTATGTACAAACGCAAGTTCAATTTGCGAACAAGCCTTTGCAGGAGAGACAAAATGAGTGATGCACAAGTTCATCAACTGTATATCCATGGACGCTACGTTAACGCAACCAGTGGAAAAACATTTAATAGTATTAACCCTGCCAACGGCGAGACAATCGCGACTCTTCAACAAGCTTCTGAACAAGATATTGAAGCTGCTGTACAAAGTGCTCAACAAGGACAAAAAATCTGGGCTGCCATGACTGCCATGGAGCGTTCACGTATTTTACGCCGTGCTGTCGATATTCTTCGTGAACGTAATGATGAGCTTGCCCGTCTTGAAACACTCGACACAGGCAAAGCTTTTAGCGAAACATCTACCGTCGACATCGTGACTGGCGCAGATGTACTCGAATATTATGCAGGACTTGCAACCGCCATTCAGGGTGACCAAGTTCCGCTTCGCGAATCAAGTTTCTTTTATACACGCCGTGAACCTTTAGGCGTGGTTGCTGGTATTGGGGCTTGGAACTATCCAATTCAAATTGCTCTATGGAAATCTGCCCCTGCCCTTGCTGCCGGCAATGCCATGATTTTCAAACCAAGTGAAACCACTCCACTTACTGCATTTAAACTTGCAGAAATCTATACTGAAGCTGGCTTACCAGACGGCGTATTTAACGTGGTGCAAGGTGCTGGTCGTGAAATTGGTCAGTGGCTCACTGAACATCCCGTGATTGAAAAAATTTCATTCACAGGTGGTGTAGAAACTGGCAAAAAAGTCATGGCAAGCGCTGCGGGCTCTACGCTTAAAGAAGTGACCATGGAACTTGGTGGGAAATCACCACTGATTATTTGTGAAGATGCCGACCTTAACCGCGCAGCAGATATTGCAGTCATGGCGAACTTCTTTAGCTCAGGTCAGGTATGTACCAATGGTACACGCGTATTTGTTCCAAAATCACGTTTAGCCGACTTTGAAAAAGCGGTTGTAGAGCGTGTAAAACGGATTCGCATTGGCGACCCAATGGCTGAAGACACAAACTTCGGACCACTCACTAGTTTCCCGCACATGGAAAAAGTGTTGTCTTTCATTGAGTCAGGTAAACAACAAGGCGCTAAAGTGTTAATTGGCGGTGGCCGCGCAACAGAAGGCGAACTTGCCAATGGTGCTTATGTACTACCGACTGTATTTAGCGACTGCACCGACCAAATGGCCATTGTCCAAGAAGAAATTTTTGGACCTGTCATGAGCATTTTAAGCTATGAAACCGAAGAAGAAGCCATCCGTCGTGCCAACGACACGACCTTTGGTTTAGCTGCTGGCGTTGTTACTCAAGACATTAGCCGCGCTCATCGCATTATTCACCAAATTGAAGCTGGTATTTGCTGGATTAACACTTGGGGCGAATCGCCTGCCGAAATGCCAGTGGGTGGCTACAAACAATCTGGCGTGGGCCGTGAAAATGGCTTAACCACACTTGGGCACTATACCCGTATCAAATCTATTCAAGTTGAACTTGGCGATTATCAAAGCATTTTTTAATGCCTCAATCGCTCTAAACACTTCAACCTAAATCACATATGCCGAGCAGTCTTTATAGATTGCTCAGGCAAACTGTTAGTAAAAAAAGGATAGTTATGAATATTAAAGAATATGATTACATTATTATTGGCGCAGGATCTGCCGGAAATGTACTTGCTGCGCGTCTAACCGAAGACAAAGATACTACCGTTTTACTCTTAGAAGCGGGTGGCCCGGATTATCGCTTGGATTTCCGTACACAAATGCCAGCAGCTTTGGCCTACCCTCTTCAAGGTCGTCGCTATAACTGGGCTTATTTAACCGACCCTGAACCGCACATGAATAACCGTCGTATGGAATGTGGTCGTGGTAAAGGTTTAGGTGGCTCATCTTTAATTAATGGCATGTGCTATATCCGCGGTAACGCAATGGATTTAGAGCAATGGGCAACTCATAAAGGCCTTGAAAACTGGTCTTATGCCGACTGTTTGCCTTACTACAAAAAAGCCGAAACCCGTGACATTGGTGAAAATGACTATCATGGCGGCAATGGCCCTGTATCAGTAGCTACGCCTAAAAATGGCAACAATGTCTTGTTCCATGCCATGGTTGAAGCTGGTGTACAAGCAGGTTACCCACGTACTGACGACTTAAATGGTTACCAACAAGAAGGCTTTGGTCCAATGGACCGTACAGTTACCCCAAAAGGTCGCCGCTCAAGTACCGCACGTGGTTATTTGGATATGGCAAAAGGTCGTCCAAACCTGACTATTTTGACTCATGCCACGACCAATAAAATCTTGTTTAATCAAAAGCAAGCAATTGGTGTTGAATACATTATTGGCGCTGATCAAAACAACTTGCAACGCGCCTTGGTTAAACGAGAAGTGTTACTGTGTGCAGGTGCAATTGCTTCACCACAAATTTTACAGCGCTCGGGTGTTGGCGAAAGCAATTTCTTAAAATCAATGGACATTGATGTCGTTCATGATTTGCCGGGTGTAGGTGAAAATCTGCAAGACCATTTGGAAATGTACTTACAGTATAAATGTAAGCAACCCGTTTCTTTATACCCTGCCTTGAAATGGTATAACCAACCTGCGATTGGTGCCGAGTGGTTATTTAACGGTACAGGTATTGGCGCAAGTAACCAGTTTGAAGCAGGTGGATTTATCCGTAGTTCGGACGAGTTCAAATGGCCAAACATTCAGTACCATTTCTTGCCAGTTGCTATTAACTACAACGGCAGTAATGCAGTGAAAGAGCATGGTTTCCAAGCACACGTAGGTTCAATGCGCTCACCTTCACGTGGTCGTATTAGACTGAAATCAAAAGATCCGTTTGAGCATCCAAGTATCTTGTTTAACTACATGTCGACTGAACAAGACTGGCGTGAGTTCCGTGATGCGATTCGTATTACACGTGAAATCATGCAGCAACCTGCACTTGATCCATATCGTGGTGAAGAAATTAGCCCGGGCAAACATTTGCAAACTGATGCAGAGCTTGATGACTTTGTTCGTAACCATGCAGAAACCGCTTACCATCCATCTTGTAGCTGTAAGATGGGTGAAGACGAAATGGCTGTCGTAGATGGTCAAGGCCGCGTACATGGTATGAATGGTTTGCGCGTAGTTGATGCCTCAATTATGCCGCTGATTATTACCGGTAACTTAAATGCAACCACCATTATGATTGCCGAGAAAATTGCAGACCAGATTCGTGGACGTGAAGCATTACCACGTTCAACTGCACCGTTCTATGTAGCATCATAAAACCTTAAAGGGCATATTTCTTATGTAGAGATATGCCCTTAATTTCATATTCATTGAGCCAATATTAATAAGAACTATGTATGACAGAAAATAAGCATGTGTAAGGAGCTTATTTACATAAATATGTCATGAAATAAAAATTAATCTATTTTTATAGGCAAATATTCTTCAAATGGTCCAACTTTAACCAAATTAATATTATTATTTTAATTTCAAATACTTAAAACAAAACAATTAGCTTAAACTATCTTATAAAAGCTCAATTTGATTAAATATAAATCATATTTATGATTTTGATGAACCCCATTTATTATAAAAATTGTCTTGTCAATGCAAAATTAGTCTAAAATATAGAGTGTTTGCGATAATCCCAAGTATTTTTTATTTTTTTCGAAGTTCTCTAATTTTGAGAATTCAGTTTCGCATTTATATCCATTTTGTCTGGATACGCTGTCTAGGTTTCCTCACTCCTTAAGTGACTCAAATAACTTATTTTAAGGTCCCCCTTACATGAAAAAGTTTTTGAAATACCTTCTGGTATTAATCATTCTTATTTTAATTGCAGGTATTGCGTTCTTGTTTAGACCTACAACGTCAAAACAAGTTGAAACTGCAAAAGATGAGCCAGTAGTTGATGCTGTTCTTGTTGGCGGCGGCATCATGAGTGCTACTCTTGGTACTTATTTCACTGAGCTTGAACCAAACTGGCAAATTCGTATGTACGAACGTCTTGACCAAGTTGCTCAAGAAAGTTCAAACGGCTTTAACAATGCCGGAACAGGCCACTCTGGCTTTATGGAAATGAACTATACCGAAGAGAAAAACGGTAAGATGGAAATTGCCAAAGCTGAAAAAGTTGCTTCTCAATTTGAAGTAGCAAAACAGTTCTGGTCATATCAGGTAAAACAAGGTGTTTTAGCTGAACCTAAATCATTCATTAACCCAGTTCCGCACATTGCTTTCGTTTGGGGCGATAACGTTCAATTCTTAGAAAAACGTTATGCTGCAATGATTCAAAGCCCGTTGTTCAAAGGCATGAAATTTACTGAAGACCCAGCTGTGATTAAACAATGGGCACCTTTAGTCATGAACGATCGTGACCCTAGTCAAAAAGTTGCAGCAACTCGTATGGATGTTGGCTCTGACGTAAACTATGGTTCTATCACTAAACAATTAGTGAATCGTTTAGATCAAAACCCGAATTTCAAATTACAGACTTCAACTGAAGTGACTGGCATCAGCCAAAATGATGACAAAACTTGGACTGTGTCTTTCAAAAATTTGAAAACTGGTAAAGTAGACCACGTTAAAACACGTTTTGTATTTATTGGTGCAGGTGGTGCAGCAGTTAAATTATTGCAACTTACTGGTTTACCAGAAGCGAAACAATATGCTGGCTTCCCTGTTGGTGGTGAGTTCTTAATTACTGATAACCCAGCAATTACTGCTCAACACACAGCAAAAGTTTATGGCCGTGCTGAACTTGGTGCTCCTCCAATGTCTGTACCACATATTGATACACGTTATATCGACGGTAAAAAATATGTATTGTTTGGACCATTTGCAACGTATTCAAACAAGTTCCTGAAAAATGGTTCTCAGCTTGATTTACTTGCATCAACCAACAAAAACAACGTTTTACCAATGACCACTGTTGGCTTGGAAAACCTTGATCTTGTTAAATACTTGGTGAGCCAAGTAATGATGTCAGATGAAGATCGTCTAAATGAACTTCGTAAATACTACCCAGATGCGAAAGCTGAAGACTGGCGTTTAAGCCAAGGTGGTCAACGTGTTCAGATCATCAAAAAAGAGCCGGGTAAACCAGCAACGCTTCAATTCGGTACAGAAATCTTTGCGTCTAAAGATGGTGCTGTAACTGCATTGTTAGGTGCGTCTCCGGGTGCTTCGACTTCTCCATACATCATGCTTAACTTACTTGAAAAAGCGTTCCCTCAGCAAACTGAAGGTAAGTGGAATCAGAAGCTTCATGAAATTGTAGTGTCTTACAAACAAGACTTAAGCAAAGACCCTGTGTTACTCGACAAAGTTCGTCAGTACACAAGTTCTACGCTTGGCTTGAACTATACATCTCCGTTCAAAGCTGCAAACGATGAAACTGCTGCTGCCCCAGTTGCAAAAGCAAACTAAGTTTGACGATGTATAAATAAAATATCAAAAGGATGAATTTCGATTCGTCCTTTTGTTTTTTAAGCCCTCACTTGAGATATTTAGATTTGCTATGACGCCTTTAAACTCATCACCTCGCCTCTTGTCATTTTGTTTTAAGCTCGTACTTGTTTTGCTACTGGCTTATCTTTTGATAAGTGGGTTTTATATGTGGATGATTGGTGGTACAGCGATTTATGTTAGCTCAGCGGTGTTACTTACCATCACTGCTTATGTATTTAAGCTCGGCAAATATCAAAAACTATGTTCTGTTTTAAATGTGCTGATGAGCGCAGCCGCGTTATATTTCAGTACTGCTCATTTATTTTTCTCTCCTGTTCAGTTCTTTATATTTTTACCTGCTCTGTTTTTTGTTCTATTAGCATTCACAGCACCAGATAAAACTCGCAATGTATATAAAGTTTTAATATTCATCAGTTTATTGATTTGGTGCAGCATACACTTTACCCAGCTTGAACAACTTCAAGCCTATTATCAAACTCAGCACACAGGCGAAAGCTGGCAACAATTTGGCGCGTTGTAAGATTATTTTTTATTCTATATTTTCAATTAAATACGTGTTCTTTTTCATATGAAGTTCATCAGTAAAACTGAACATCATCTACAGAAATCCTTTTAAGAAAAAATATTCATAACAATCTAATTTATTTAGAAATATATCGAGCATATTCGCGATTGAACACGGCTCATCTACACGCTAGATTAATCAAATATTTTTTCTCCCTTTATGTTGTAATTTATGAAGATTTTAGATGGCGGTTTAGGCCGTGAATTGGCCCGTCGTGGCGCTCCGTTTCGTCAACCAGAATGGTCTGCTCTTGCACTGATTGAAGCACCAGAAACAGTAAAAGAAGTACATCTCGATTTTATTAACGCAGGTTCAGAAGTCATTACGACTAACAACTACGCTGTTGTGCCTTTTCATATCGGACAAGAACGCTTTGAAACTGACGGCGTGCGTTTAATTCAAGTTGCAATCGAACAAGCAAAAAATGCAGTTAAAGAAAGCGGCAAAAATGTCAAAATCGCAGGCTGCTTACCGCCGTTATTTGGCTCTTACCGTGCAGACTTGTTTCAACCTGAACAAGCTAAAAACCTTGCTGAGCCAATCATTAACACATTGGCACCAGAGGTTGATTTTTGGCTCGCTGAAACTCAATCGTGCTTAAAAGAAGTCGAAACAGTGCATGCGCTATTACCAAAAGATGGTAAAGACTATTGGGTGTCATTTACCCTTCAAGATGAAATTAAACAAGAACAAGCGTTACTTCGTTCAGGTGAAAACATGCAACAAGTGGCGGATTTCATCAAACAATCAAATGCAAAAGCAGTGTTGTTTAACTGCTGCCAACCTGAAGTGATCTTGCAAGCAATTAAAGAAATTAAAGGACTCATTCCAGAGTCAGTGCAGATTGGTGCTTATGCCAACGCTTTCCCACCGCAAGATGAAAGCGCTACTGCCAACGATGGTCTGGATGAAATTCGTAAAGACCTAGATGCTCCAGCTTATCTTGGTTTTGCTAAACAATGGCAGAACGCAGGTGCAAGTCTAGTCGGCGGTTGCTGTGGCATTGGTCCAGAACATATTGCTGAACTTTCTCAATTTTTTAAAGAATAAATACCATGTCTGCTGCCAAAATTGGACTATTGTCTCTTACAGCGCTGGTCTTTAGTTCTATGGTGGGGTCAGGCGTATTTAGCCTACCCCAAAATATGGCTCAAGTCGCTAACGGCTCTGCCCTTCTTGTTGCATGGCTCATTACTGGGGTCGGCATTATTTTCTTGGCTCTCTCGCTATTACATTTAACGCGTCAACGACCAGACCTTGACGGTGGTATTTATAACTATGCGCGGGAAGGTTTTGGAGACCTGATTGGGTTTTGCTCGGCGTGGGGTTATTGGTTGTGTACCACTATTGGTATTGTCGGCTATGTGGTGATTGCCTTTTCAGGCGTCGGCATGTTTACCGATAGCAAAGACCATATTATTTTTGGTGAAGGCAATACGCTCTACTCTCTGATTGGTTCAAGCATTTTTGTATGGCTGGTGCACTGGTTAGTAAGCCGAGGTATTAAAGAAGCTGCGATTGTGAATTTACTGGCAACGATTGCCAAAATCATTCCAATGGTAGTCTTTATCTTTTTCACATTTATTGCCTTTAAGTTTGATTTGTTCAAACTCAACTTAAATGACTTCTCTTTAAAAGTGCCACTTTGGCAGCAAGTGAAAGACCTGATGTTGATTACCCTTTGGGTATTTACCGGTATTGAAGGTGCTGTGGTTTTATCATCGCGTGCGAAAAAACGTCATGACATTGGTAAAGCGACCATTTTAGGTGTTTTGCTAGCATTAAGTTTTTACGTCATGGTCACCGTATTGGCCTATGGCGTGGTGAGTCGTGAGGCCCTTGCTGGCATGCACAACCCATCAATGGCAACCATCTTGCAGCAACTGATCGGTTTACCGGGCACTATCGTTATTACCATCGGGCTTATTATTTCAGTTTCTTCGTCTTATTTAAGCTGGACTTTATTCGCCACTGAAATTCCATATTTGGCTGCGAAAAATGGTGCATTCCCGAAATTATTTTTAAAGAACAATCAAAACAATGTACCCATTTCATCACTTTGGCTAACCACCATTGTCGTACAAGGTGCATTGATTGCGGTGTATTTTTTCAACAAAAACTACACCCAGCTTTTATTAATTTCATCGGTGATGATTTTGCTGCCTTATTTTCTGGTGTCGGCTTTTTATCTTAAAGAATCCATTCGCCACAAACGCACGCCGCATATTGCCATTGCCAGTGTCGCTTCAATCTATGCGCTTTGGTTGCTCTATGCAGCAGGATTAGATTTATTACTTCTGTCTGTAGTGTTGTATTTGGTCGGCTTGATTATTTTTTCAATCAGCTATTTTGAGCATAAAAAATCGCTCAAACAAAATCAGCTTAATTAATCATTTCAACCACTGTTGAGTCATTTCAGCAGTGGTTTTCTAAAAATAAAAAATTCTATTTTAAAGGCTGTGACTGCTTTAAATGCAATCGTAAAATACGGCGTAATTCTAAAATCGCCTCTGGGGTAGTTTGAATTGAATGCCCGCCCTTAATCATCAGTTCCGACTGTTCACCACCTAAATGTGAACTTTGATATGGCACAATCCCATCACTGCTTTTTAACTTATCAGTCGTACCATTAATATTGCCCATAATCGAGTGATAGACCACACTGGACGAAGGCTGAATGGCTTGCGTAAGCTGCATAAAGCTAGAAGAACGACTTAAATTACTCGCTCCATTTTCAATTAAACCTTTTCTGAGTTTTGTATTTTTCTCATCTCTCATTTCGACCGCAATAAAGAAATCAGCTGGCAAACGAATAACACGGCGCGCAATTTGGGTAAACCATCGGTCAGCATAGTCAGTGCCATGATGCGGTGCCGAAACAAAAACAACCCGCTTAAAATAAGGCAACGCTTTGAATTGAAAACGCTCTAGCACCACAGGATTTTCTTTTAAACGGTTTAGCTGGGCTTCATTCATTTTTTGCATGGCTTGCTCTGAAACATCGGCATCGCTTACCAATAGGCGGCTAATCACTCCGCCCATACTATGTCCAACCAGCACTGCATCGTGTGCAGCATAGCTATCTTTAGCCACATTTTGAAAAGCTTGATTCAACAATGAATAAATCTGAAAACGGCTTTCAAAAATCGGCATATTGGTTGAATAAAACACCTGCCAAACTTGATAATTATTCCTTAATTCGGCATCGCCCATAATGTCATTGGTTAGACTCACCCACGCCTCTGGGCTACTTGCCAAGCCATGAATAAATACAATGATTTTTTTATTGGGGTTAAAGGGTTCCAGCATATATAAATGCGGCATGATCAAATTGGTTTCTTTATTAATTAAGGACCAATAACCTGCTGCACCTAAATTATATTTCGACAACCAAAGCCCATAAGGCGCCGAATAGTTTGCAGTAAGCGGATAGTCCACACCTTCAACCTTTACGCGGTCTTGTCGATATGGATCAAACATCGCAATTTCTAAATCTGCTCCAGCAATAACCTGATCTGCTGTCGCTTTTTGTTTTGGGTAAGCAATAGCAGTGACTGGAAAGAAGCGTGGTAAATGGATGTTCGGATTATTCTGGTGAGCATAAAAAGCATCGGGGTCTAAAATGAAGCCGTGATTTACATCATTTTCTTTACGCCCGACAATAAACTCTGCCCCTAAACCATCCTTACGGTTAACGGTATTAAAGCCAGAGAAGTTCATGTTATAGCTTGAGCGAAAAGTATCGACTTCAATTTTTTGTACATCTACGGCATGGTCAAAATTGACGTGGTACTCATGCCCATCTGCTTTCAGCAGCGGTGGAAAACGATGCGTATTTAAATGATTAAAATACGTGGTCATTAACTTCGATAAAGCGACGTTGTAAAAAATACGCACCTGATTTTGGCGATGGTCAAATACCCGATCAAACGGCGACTCTTCAGAGTCGAATAAATACACATAGCTATAGCGCAAGCTTTTATCGAACAAAGCTAACTCTTGCTCAATGCAACTACTACTTTTATTGATGGCATTACACTGGCTGCTACGCCCAACATCTAAAGCCTTAGCTAAGTAAATTTCACTGAGCGCAGCATAACGTTCTTCTCGGCTGCTATTTTCGGACAAACTCTGAATTTTATTTAAACAATCATCAAAATTTTGCAGACAAGATTTTTCGTCTTTTTTAACTAAATACAGTAAGTTTTGGGTTTGATGGCTTAAGGTGCCGTCAGTCAGAATACTTTCATTCTTACTTTTTAAAGCATTACTTAAATTACTTTCTTTTAAATTAATGACCTGACAGCCACTGAGCAAAGCCATTATTGTTATCATTGAATAATGGTAAGACTTTGTCATTCTGCATTCCTTAATCGAATGTATTCCCCATTAGGTCATTATGCCTGTAAAGCAATGAACGAACAATTTCAGCTCAGCTTCCGTTTTCCTTTATTGCGAAAAAAAGCCTGAATTACATTTCATTCAGGCCTATTCTTGGTGAGTTCAATCAAGCTTGGTTGAACTTTTGCTGTGAAGCTAAATAAGAGAAATACAAAATGGGTAAGATAAACGGCGCTACACTCCAGAAGTCAAAATAGACATAGAGTATCGCTCCCAAGAAAGCACCAATTACAAAACCAATCACAATACTGGCACTTTTTAGAAAACTTGCTCGATTGGCCGCGTTATTGTTTTTAAGTAGGTTAGCAATATCAATACCAAGCTGCGTGGTATTGCCTGTCATCATGGTACTTGGGCTAATATTTTTAATGAGGGTTTTGCTGGAAGTATTACGAATAGCTAAAGCAATTAAACCCAACCCGCCTGTTACTGCAACTGTTAGTGCATCTGGATTTTTAAATGGCTCGAAGTAAAGCCCTGCCACCATAAAGGCACATAGAAAAATAGCTTCAAATAAAAATAAATAAGACAGTGTTTTGTGCTTGACCTGACTACGGTCAATTAACAGTTTGGTGATCACCACTGTCAAAATAAATAGCGGAATAGCAGCAAGCTTAATCCATATGCCAGCGCCGCCTTTAACCCATGCAGCACCTGCCAATACTAAGTTTCCCGTAACATGCGCAGTAAAAAAACCAAACAGCGCAATAAAACCTATGGTATCAATTGCCCCACCCACCATAGTCAACAAAACAGGATCTCGACATATTGCCCAGGTACTTTCTGTCTCTTTTTGAATTGGGGTATCTGCCATATAAAATATCCTGTTAAATTAGAATTTTAAAACAAGTAAGTTGTATATAAATGATTTAAAAATGAGTAATACTAAAGTGTTTATGAAAGCAAAAAACGATGTAAAAAAATAGGGTGCGTAATGTCGCAACACTGTCTTTAAAATGGCAACAATTAAAATTGAGTGTTTTTAAAACAATAAACGGTTCTCAACTTCAAATCAATTTGACCTCTAAAACTGTTATAACTATGATGAAGCCGCAAGTTGATATCAATTGGTTTTGAACCTGAAAAAGTTATGCCAAGATATGGATAATGAAAAACAACAACCAAGAGTAGATATATGTCACTTTATAATTTTTCAGTTTTTCTAGGTGGATTATTATTTGCATCTATTGCCTTCGCGGGTCAAAAAAATAATGCTCAACGTGATTTCTATTTAAAATGTATGGCAGCAGGTCATAGCCGTGCAAGTTGTACATGTATTTATCATCGTTTAGAGCGTCAATATTCCCCTAAACTCATGCATAAACTTGGCAGTTTAAGTTTACAAAGCCCTGAAGTACCGCGTGATTTTGTAAAAACCATGAAGCGTACTATGCAACAGTGCCAATCATAATTCTTTCATTTTTTAAGCCACATCCACACCAATACCCCCGCCATACATAAAATTGCCGGATAAACAAACCACGGATGTGGAATCGTCCAAATCATAAGCCCCGCAGCCAAACTCATACTCAACGTCGAGATATATTTTGCTTTTTTAGGAATACGCCGATGTTCTTGCCACTCGCGAATGAGTGGACCGATATAACGATGATTTCGAAACCATTGATGAAGTTTTTCAGAGCCTCGAGCCGCAAAGAACACAGCCAAAATTATAAAATCAACGGTGGGTAAACCCGGAATAAAAATACCCAATATGCCAAGCGCAATACACAACCAAGCTAAACCAATAAACACCCAACGCGCCCAAACAGAACGGGCAAGCTTACTGACTGGTTGAGCGGGTGCTAACGACTGCTCATGTTTTACGATCACATTTACTTGATTGAGTTTGTCCATATCGGGTATTCCCTTTATCCACTTTTTATTATTTCAATTCATCAAGCTGAACAAGCGCTTGACCAAAATATCCAAAAGCATCTAACGCCCCTTGAACGACTCGGTCTTGCTGGGTTTGGTCAAAGCCAGTTTCATCAAGTGCTTGTACAAAACGTTTCCAGACTTTAGCGCGCCCTTCGGGATAGGCAGCTAAATTACGCGCAGCAAACGTTTCAGAAAAACCCAAATGCTTTTGAGCTTCTTTAAATAAAAATGCAGCCCCTAAAGTTGAACCCTCAGATACATAAATCCAGCCTAAAGCTTCGGGTAGCTGTACGTTTTCACTCTGTAACTGCTGTTCGTTAGGTTGAATACCCAAATCATTTAAATCGGCAAGTGCTTGTTTTGAGCGGCCACGAATGTCGAGGTCTGGAATCAGTCCTGCCACACCCTCTTTTTCAAAAAGATGTTCAATTTCACGCTGAAAGTAATATTGAGACAACGTAAATTGCGCGTATTTTTCTTTACTTGAAAATACCTTTGCCTCTGACATTAATTGATGCATACGTTCGTGTTCAGCAGCAGTTTCTTGTTTCAAACGTAAAGACAAACTGTTGCTAATGATTTGTTCTGTAGATGAATTCATCATCTTTCTCCTGCAAAATAGATATTACTCATCGGTTAACGGCCCCGATTGAGTTTGAGTTGGACTGGAAAATCCACAACAATGGTCACGGCTCGACCGTTAATTTTGTGGGGTTTAAATCTGGATTTACGTGTAGCTTGCATGACCCGTTCATCAAGGCTTTGAATGCCTGAGCTTTGACGTAATTGGATGTCAATCGGCTGCCCTTTTTCATTAATGCGAATCCGAAGCTCAACCAAACGATTTTGCTGTTTTAACTCGCGGTCATCGTAGTCAAGCCCGCCAAAACTCAGCACATCCACGCTACTCACCTGAACAACGTCATCGTGTTCAACTTGAGTGCTCGGTGCTTTGGAATACTCTTGCTGCGTTGTTGGTGTTTTGACGCCGCCACTTTTGGTTTCGCTATTGGTGTTTTGTGGCAAATGCTCAGTTTGCGTTTGTTCAAGGTCTGTCGAACCCAGTTGTTTATCTATAGGAGCCACTCGCCTTTCTGTAGGCTGCGCTGTTTGAGACGAAGCTAAATTATTTAAAGTCGTTTTTGGTTGTGCTTGCTGTTTGTCATTTAAATTATTTTGCACGACCTCTTTAAAGGCAGTTTTTGACGCTAATGTTTGAACATTTGTAGGCGAGTGTTTTGATTCTTCAGGTACTGAAGATACCGAACTGTTTAATGTAGATTGAGGCGTTACACTTTTTTCAGGTTGGCTTTCAGTCTTTTCATGCGATGGCTTTTTAGCAGGCGCCAATGACACAAAACTTACTTTTAATGCATCTACTTTGGGGGTTGCTTGAAAAGTATAAGGTTCAATTAAATGACTCAGCATCCAGACAGCAAACACATGCAGACCAATCACCACAACTACGGTTAAGCACTTATAAAAATGCTTCGGCCCTTGTGGTAAAGGCAACATCACCATCGGCTTATGTGTAGGGAATAAAGATTTTGATTTCATGACTTATTCCCTAAAAACGATGCTCAAGCTTGAGACTAATGTTGTGTTTATCGTAGGAATACAGCCAATCGACATTGCTTTTATTTTGGTTATAGCGATAGGTTAAATTGGGTGTCATGCCATAAAACTCAAAGCGTGGCATTTGCACAACAAAGGTATAGTTCTGTTCAAAATCATGACGACGAGCTAAGTAACTTACAGCGTATTTGTCAAACTGACGCCAACGGTAAGAACTTAACAAAGTGGTGTTAAATCCTGTGCTCCAAGATTTGCTTAAGCCTAATCGTACGCCTTGCTGTTCGTAGGCAGCTACATATTTTTCTTGTGCAGAATGGTCAACTACATCTAGACCACCAAAAACAGTCCACTGGTCTGGAAAAATCTTCCAGAAAGTGGCAAAAGCTGAATTTTCTATACCATCAAAGCTTTTATATTTCTGATAATTAAAATCTTTTCTTTCAGCTTCAAGCTTAAAGGCTTTATCTGCCGAGATAAAATGCATCCACTCGGCACGCGCCCCCCACGTATTATAAAGACCATCGTTGCCATAACGTTTATGTTCAAAAAGCGGACTCACCCCAATTTGATTTTTTAAGTCAAAGTAGCTATAGCCTGCATTAATGTTAATGGTAGATTCATTAAATGCCGCATGGTCGTTATAGGACTGTCCAAACGCCAGCGCACGTAAAGCCACGCCATGATGCCCTTTAATCGCATAGCGTTTAATCAGACTGGCTTCGTAGTCTAAGCCCGTTGCTGACACAGCTTTAGGACTATCACGAGTAACTTTCTGAGACCCAATAATCTTACCGTCCTTATCTGTCTGATAACTCATCCATGTTTTGCTCTGTTCAGACGAACTATTTAAATTACTGACATAGGTATAACCCGCTGAAACAGAGCCTTGCCAAGAGTCTCGTTTTTTTAGTGCCTGAACAAAGGTATTCACTGTGGTTAAAACACCAGACGGGATTACCGCAGGGTCACTTTGTTTCAGTTTGTCTTGAATGGAAATAAAAAGGCGTGCTGCTTCCTTATTCTTCTGTTGTTCAAACAGCACGCGCGCTAACTCAAGTTCACAAATTAAATTATGAGGTTGTTGTTTTAGGCTGCTTTGAAATTTTTGTTCAGCCAATTTCAGTTGACCCTGAGAACGTGCAACTGCCCCTTCGGCAAAGTCGGTTAAAGCCCGATCATAGCCAACATATTTTTTATAATGTTCTAAATAAACCGTGGCTTTGAGCCACTGTTTTTGCATGACTGCCAAATATAACGCCTTGGCAAGATCATTCGGATTTTGCTCAACACTGTATTCTTGTCCATTAATTTGAAGTTTAGGTAATTGCTCGGTACTACGAATGGTTCCCTGCTCGTGAAACTGTCGCTGTTCTTGTAAAAGTGTTTGGTCCAAGCTTTGATTGAGACGAAGCTGTGTGTCTTCGTCGGCATATAAAAATGGACAACTCAACAATGTCAGACAGCACAAAAGCGTTCGTTTCATAAAACAATAAACCTGAAGCAACCAAGCAAAAGCCCAAAAAACAAAAGGAACCTACGTATGTAGATTCCTTTTGTATTCATTAATTTTTAGCACCGCCAAAAGCAGTGTTGTAAGACACGTTATCAAACTGGGCAATACCCGCTAAAGCCGAAGCATTTGCACCGAAGAATTGACCTTGAACCACACCAGAGTTGTCGACACCAGCCGTACCGTTAGCCGTTGCCAAACCTGCAAAGGCAGCAGTACCCGGGTTAAATGCCACACCATCTAGGCTTAATGATGAAACAGCCGTACCTGTTCCGGTAAGCGTTCCTTCAAGTGTACCCGCACCATAATTTGCCGTGAACGTACCACTTAACAGATTGCTTCCAGAACCGTTAATCCCTGCAACGGTATAGGTTGCAGTACCCGCAGTTGGAACCGTGGTATTGGTGTTATCACCCGCGTAGTAAACGGTATGGCTCGCGCTTGCTGGCGTGTCGCCCGCTTTCCACCATTCACCAAAATAGACTTCCTGTGTGCCCACCTGACCAAAGTTAAAATTACCTAATGCACTGTGTGAAGGTGGCATTGCAGACACTGGAATATGCGAAATATTAAAGGTTTTGCTGCCAACCGTTACATTGGTATTACTCGTTCCCTGAGCAGCAAAAGCCTGAGCCAAACCTTTTAATGAACTAAAACCTGTAAAAGCGTTATATGGTGCACCCGCAGCTTGAACCGACACCGCTGCTACACCACCCGGATGGCTTGCATTGGCAGCAGCACCGATTTTGATGTTACTTTCATTACTCGAAATACCATCAATACCTGCATAAGCAAATGCAGTTGAACAAGCAACGAGACCCAAGAACAATTGAGAGATTTTCATTTGTTGTTACTCCATCTTTTTTAAAACTAAGTTATTGTTTAATTTAAAATAACGATTTCGCTATTTTTAGTTTATTGAGTAGGCCCAGCTGCAAACCTACTCGTTTTTCTGTAAATAATAATCATTCAATCTTATTATTTACCGTTACCTGACTCCCCTTTTATGTATGTGTAGAGGGAATCAAATTCTGTTTAAAATTTAGTGGTCCAACTAATTTTCATCGTTCGGCCGGGTGCGGCCATGGCACTACGAGTTAAAGGATCGATATAAAACTGGTTAGAAAGATTACTGCCGACAAACTCAACCGTGTTGTAGTCATCGACCTGATAACGCGCATAAGCATCAAAAATCCACGTGTCATCCCAAGCCAAAGGCACATTGAGGTAATAGCCTTTATTGACGCTAGCATCATTGTTTTTTCGTAGCGGGCTTTCATAAGCTTTATAGAATGTTGCGCGTGCACCGAGCTCTAACTTTTCATCGAACAAGCGTGCGCCAAGCAAACCGTGGAAACTCAGTTCAGGTGTAGCCATTGTTACTAAGTAGCCATTTGGGAAACCATCATCGACACAGCGCTGATACGGTTCACGGAACTCAAGGCCCTGCTCGGTTTGAACCGTACCGCCTAAAATCATTTTGTTAATGGCGCTATTGGTGTCACACACTTCATTTTTTAAGTTATAAGCCACGCTCAAATCTGTGAAAAAACCGCCATTATCAAAACGGCTTTGTAATTCTAGACCTGACAGCTTTTGCTCATCCATATTGGTAAAAATAAGGTTCTGGTCACGCTCAATCACATTTTTGGTTTTGTTGTAGTAATAGGCGAGCTTAATGTCAGCATTGCGCGCTGTGCTGAACCAATCACGCATGTCATAGACATAACCCACTTCGTAGTTAAAAGCGTGTTCAGGTTTGATTGCTTGATATGGCAACATCGCAGAAAAACCGACAGTGCTTTCAAACAAACTTGGTAAGCGATATTCCTCTGCATAGCGTGCATAGATTCTGCTGTTTGGCGTGAGGTGAATTGAGGCACCTAACTGCGGTGCCCAGCCGCTATCTTTAACTTTGTCGGCCGACTCAACCGGAACTTGGTCTACCACCGACATAAAGTTCCCGCCAGTTACGACGTACTTTTGTCCAGAGGCATTGAGCTGATTTAAAGGATTATCGGCAAGCGACAATTGCCCATTTGCATCTGCTTTCCAGCTCAGCGTATTTTTCTGTGACCAGATCATGTTATACAAAGTGCTCTCTGATGCAGGTACAGTATCGAGCTGCCCATCCCACTCAGGATTTTTTGTGGCATAGCGTTGTTTTAAAACATTGATTAAACGCTGCTGAGTCGAGGTATAACTCTCAGGCATGGTCTGATATTCAAAGGTATATTCTTTAAGCCTACTTTTTTTGGTAAACAGCGGATTTAAACTCGGGTCAATCTCGCTCTGCAGAGACTTATTTAAAAAGTCATCAATAGCCCAATACGAACGATAACGCATGCCCGCATCAAAACTTAACCAGGACAGGGGTCGATAATTAAAATTAAAGTCGAACGTTTTTTCCTCACGGCGCCCTGCTCGTGGCAGTGCCTGATAGAGCGAATAACTTGGGCCAAATTCGCCATATATATCGTCAGACGTTAGTTTTTCTTTTAAGAAACTTCCACCGAGCGTCAAATCAAGCTGGTCTAATAAACGGGTTTTATTACTGACCGTAATGCCTTTACGTGTATTGTCAGAATGGCTTATTGCCGTGTTAATAATGGTGTTATCTCGAAAATCGATTGTGGTTGGCCACCCGCCACGTGTGTAGGTCTGGCTTTCGGTGTCGGTTTGCCAAATGTTGGCATAGAAATCAACCCAGCGATTATTCTCAGACTTAAACTTATATTCGAGGCTATAGGCTTTAGAGTGAATATTGCTTAAAGGCCACTGCGGAACACCCAAGTCAGGCGTAATACCCCAAACAATACGGGACGGCATAATTTCACCAAAAATATTTTTGGTATCTCGGTAAGTCAGTTTAAGAGTCTGGCTATCAGTTGGGCGATAGGTCCCTTTTAATAACCATGACTCCATATGACTTGAAGTGTTGGGAACTTCATCACCCGGTTGATAGGCATAGGCAAAGTAAGGAATAAAATCGAGACTACTGTCCGGTGTCGCTCGTTTATAGTAGCCCGCGCCATGTGTCCCTGAAAAATAATTGCCGCGCTCACGTACTGCATAAACTGCCAGTAAATCGAATTTATCTTGCTTGGTGGCAATTGCCAGTCGACCCGCTAAGTCATCGCCCGAAAAATGAGAGTTATCACTTCTGGTACGGTTCTTTTTATAAATATCGGGGTCGTATTTTGCCCCGTTCATGTCGATCCAAGGCGTTGTGTCATCGTAGTTTTGGCCTACTTTGCTCATGTCTGGCAAAGACGGATCAATTGAGTTGGTTGAGCCTTCTACTTTTAACTCGGCACCAAAAGACTTACCCGGACGAACAATGTCATCGGCCTCTAGCGTTTTAACGACTACACCGCCGCCAACAGAAGTTGTGGTATTGCGCTCTAAAGATGGGCCTTTAATGACTTCAATGCCCGCAATGAGATTGGGGTCGATATAGTTTCGGTTGTTTACCCCGTTGTAACCACGCCATACGGCAATCGACTGTTCGGTGCCATCAATGGTTAAAGGCACACGACCAACACCCTGCACACCACGTACACTTGGGTCGAGTGCGCCACTGTTGCGGGCATCGCCGCTATAGACTCCCACCATGCCTTGTAAAACATCGGCTGGGTTGGTTCCTTTAAAGCGTTCGACATAGTCTTTGCCCGCATAAACCGAAGAACGGTTTGCGTCATAAACTTTGTTATAGCCTTCTGTGTCACGGTCTTCTTTGCCGTACACCACAATTGGCGTGAGTCGTACCGATGCGTCTTCTTCAATTACGGCACTACTTGGCGGGAGGCTAGCGGCCTGAATCTTAGATGAACTTACCCGTGGTGTAGATTTTTTGCTGAGTGTGTAGCCCTGCCCAACTTTTACAGCATTAAATTCGGTTGATTTTAAAAGCTGCTCAAAACCTTGCTCGACAGCAAAATTGCCTTTTAAGCCTAGGCTATGCAACCCTTGGAGTTGCTGAGCATCCATTGCAATTGAAGTACCCGATTGTTCGGCAAACTGATTCAGTACGTTAGCAAGACGGCCGGCAGGAATGTTATAGCTTTTAACTCCAGCTGTTTCTGCATAGGCCTGCTGCAAAGAGAGTGTAACTAACCCACCCATCGACACAGCATGTATGGCAAACGCCAGTGTTGAGAATCGAAAAATCGATCGATTCCGCTTTTGCCCCGTTCCCGCTTTTTTCATTTGCCCGCCCCAGCAAATCGTAATAAGAATCATTCAATACAACAAATTAAAATGATCCATATTTATTGCTTCTACTTACTATGACGAACGACTTTCAAAAAAGTGGAACCTAAAATCGAAAATAAATTTAAATTTTTTATTATTTTAAAGAAACCATGACCACAAACGGCGTGATTTGCTTAATTTTCAGGTCTGGAAAAACCGTAGCCAAAAGCTTAAGTGATTCTGTTGTTTGGTCTAAAGGCAATACCGCATTGACCCGTACATGTTGCAACGCCGCATCATTAAAAATAATTTTGCCTTTGTAGTTGCGGTCTAGCTCTTGTAGCACTTGATTCAGCGGCAGGTTTTCTACCATAAGCTGATGCTTTTGCCATTTTTGTTGTTCGTTATAAATATTGAGTGCAGGCAGTTTTTGCACGCCATTTTTGTCCATTTTAATGGCTTGCCCTGCTTCAACAATAGCCTGACGAGTCGCATGCAATTGGGTGGTTTTAACTTGCGTGGCTTCTACTTTTACCTTTGAGTGCAACATGTTGAGTTCAGTTGCCGAAGGGTCATAACTGACGCTAAAAGCTGTGCCGAGTGCCTGAATTTGTCCATGACTGGTTTTGACCAAAAACGGTCTAGTTTTATCTTTGGCAACATCGACATAAATTTGACCTTGCACCAACTCAACCATTCGCTGGTTAGTTTTAAAATCAAGATTAACTGCACTTTTACCACGTAAAATTAAACGTGAACCATCTGGCAAGGTTTGCGTAGTCCACTGCCCCGATTGCCCTTGAATGTCGGCTGTGACATAGGCCACAGTGGTGTCAGTTAAATAAAATAACGCCCCACTCATGGCAACAAACACAACGGCAAAAGCTGTTCCTGCACGTAAATGTTTATAAGCTTTTCCTGAGCTTAGGCCAGCTTTAAGGGCAACCTTGGTAACTTTTTTATGTCCGCTAGTTTGAGAAAGTTTTTGAATTGAACCAATACACTGTTCAATGTCGGCAGCCACTTGGCGGTGTTGCTCACTGGTTTTTTTCCACTCTTCAAATTTTTGCTTGGCGGTTTTTCGTGAGCTTTCATCATCCGAACTCAGTTGAACAATCCAATGCGCGGCTTCTTCAACCAGTTGGTGATGTTTGCTTTTGTCCATGGCCATTTAAATGCAAGCGTCCATGTCTTGTCGGTTTTGGTAACACTGAATTAAACAGCTCGCCAAATATTTTTGAATCATTTTGGTCGATACATTTAAACGCTCTGCAATTTCTTTATGGGTATAGCCTTCGAGATAATGCAAAATAAAAGCTTGCTGTGCTTTTTCAGAAACCCCTTCGAGTGCTTTGCAAAGCTGATTAATTGCTTGAATAATTTGCATTTGGTCTTCGGGTGAAGCCACTGCGTCAAGCATATATTCCATTTGACTCAAGCCATCTAAATAGGCCTGTTCAATGCGTTTACGGCGAACTTGGTCAATGAGCAGGTTTTTAGCAATCGACGTTAAATAGGCACGCGGTTCCTTAATGCCGAATAACTCATCACGCGTTTGTAGCAGTTTAATAAATGTGTCCTGAACCAGATCTGCGGCCTGATCAGTATTACCTAATTTTTGTCTCAACCATTGGTGAAGCCAGCTTTGGTGACTTCTATATAACTGATCTACAAGCAAAGAAGTTTTGTTCACAGCAATTGGACTCAAAACAAGGAACCTATAAATGATAATAATTATCATTTAAACAAGTCAAGCAATAATTCAAGTAAAACTTAAATCACTGTTTAATAAATTGAATTAATTGCCCGCTCGCTTTGCTGCACTTCTCTTAAAGCAAATCGGCAAGATTTCTAATTTCTTCCATCACCGCCTTACACGCAGGCGTTAAATAGCCATGTTTAGAAATAGACAAAGAAATATAGCGCTTGAGTGCGGGGTTAATAATTTTTGCGGCTTGAATTGAGGTGTATTGGCTGGCCTTTTTTAAAGCTTGCGGCCCCAGCATGGTATACATGCGAGATTCGGAAACCAAATGGGTTTGTAAACTAATCGAGTCGGCTTCAAAAACAATATTCAGCTCTACCCCATTTTCATAAGCCATGTGGTCTAAAAAATTGCGCCAGTTACTTGGCCTGCAAAACGTGACCAGCGGTAACTGACTTACTTCTTTAAAGTCGACTTCATTGCCCTGAGTGAGTGCATCTCCTTCACAGCCGACCAAATAGGTATCGGCTTCGGTAAGGTAAACATCGCCCTGTTTAGGCGTTGGGTTAAACCGATAAAGTATGGCTAAATCGACGCTGCCATCTTCAAGCCATTTTTCTAAATGCACGCCTTGCCCTTCACGCACCGACAGTTTAATTAAGGGATATTTCTCTTGAAGGACTTTATAGAGAGTCGATAACAACGGATGTGCAGTAGAGGGTAAACTGGCAATACGAACCGTACCAATAGGTGTATCGGTCGAGTGCAAAATTTCATTATTGAGTTGATCGGTTACGTTTAGCCATGAACGAATTTTAGGAAGTAAATGCTGACCTAAATCGGTGAGTTCGACGCCACGTCCAGTTCGGTTAAATAAACGGCCACCACATTGGGCTTCAAGCTCGTTCATTTGCCGACTGATTTGCGGTTGGTTGGTGTTATGCAGCATCGCAACTTTGCTTAAACTACCGAGTTCCACCGCGTCTAAAAATATTTTCCATAATTCATAATTCATCGATTCTTCCTAAATCGTAAATAAGCAGCATTTTGAGCCATACATTTTCAGTATAACTGAAATTCAAGAATTGGTAATTCCTACATAGCTCACCTATTTCTATACTCCAATCATGTTCTCTACAACACGATTTAAGTCAGATTAAGAACCAGAGAATATTTAATTACACTGTATAGGAAGTACGATTATGAGTTTAGATTTACGTGGATTAACCCCAGCACCTGTGACTCCTTTTACCCGTGACGGACAAGTAGACCATAATTCAATTCAACGTTTAGGTTCATGGTTAGGCAGTATTGATGGTGTGAAAGGCTTGGTTGTTCTTGGGCATGCAGGTGAAGGAACATTCTTGTCACAAAAAGAACAAATGCAAGTCATCGAAAGCTTTGTTAAATCGGTAGATGACAAAATTCCGGTAATTGCAGGGATTACACTCGAAGGTACTTCGGTTGCAGCAGAAGAAGCAAAACGTGCAGTGAGCGCCGGTGCTTCGGCAGGCTTAATCTACCCTTCACATGGCTGGTTGCGTTTTGGCTATCAAAAAGGCGCACCACAAGACCGCTATAAAGCGATTTATGAAGAAAGTGGTTTGCCATCTATTTTATTCCAATATCCAGATGCAACGAAGGCCACTTACGACCTAGACACTCTACTCGATATTTCTGCACAGCCAGGTGTGTTTGCCATGAAAAATGGTGTGCGTAACATGCGCCGCTGGGATGTTGAAATTCCGATTATTCGCCGTGAACGTCCAGACTTACAGGTGTTGACGTGCCACGATGAATATTTGCTTCACACCATGTTTGATGTAGACGGCGCTTTGGTTGGCTATGGCAACATTGCCCCTGAACTGTTAATTGAAATGATTAAAGCAGGTAAAGCCAAAGATTACGCTAAAGCTCGTGCGATTCACGACCAGTTATTACCAGTGACTCGCAATGTTTATCACCGCGGTTCACACATGGAAGGTACGGTCGCGCTTAAACATGCATTGGTTGCTCGCGGAATTTTGGACCATGCCACTGTACGTTCACCTCTGCTTCCACTGGCAGATGGTGCTGAGCAAGAAATTCATGATGCGATGCGTCAAGCCGGAATTGGCAAGGTCGATTTAACCCAAGCCGTTGCTTAAATTCTATTCGGGCTAGCATGTACGCTAGCCTTTTTTTCCTGTACGCTGCCTGAGGCCAAACATCGGGCATGTCTCTTAAAAACAATAATAAAAAGCATGCAAACTGTGGTGAACAGGTAGTGCGAAATAGAACAAAAAAACTACGAGGAATGTAGTAATAAGGAGATAGAAGATGACAAATCTAGCGGATGTAGAACAAATTAGTCATCATCAAAAAAATGCGGAAATTATTGCAAGACTTGAACGGCTACCCGTCACTGGTCGATTGCAATTTATGCGTATTACCATTGGTATAGCGACCTTTTTTGACGCGTATACTGTTCTAGCGATTGCCTTTGCTTTACCCCAACTCATTACCGAATGGCATCTTACCCCTGCCTATGTCGGTGCGATCATTGCCGCGGGCTATGTCGGGCAACTGGTCGGTGCGATCTTTTTTGGTTCTCTTGCCGAAAAAGTTGGTCGTTTAAAAGTATTGTCTTTTACCATTTTGCTGTTTGTGGCAATGGACATTTCTTGTCTGTTTGCGTGGAGCGGAATGTCGCTGTTAATTTTCCGTTTCTTACAAGGTGTTGGAACAGGTGGCGAAGTGCCTGTTGCGAGTGCCTATATTAATGAGTTTATTGGTGCAGAAAAGCGCGGTAAGTTTTTCTTGCTCTATGAAGTTTTGTTCCCACTCGGTCTTATGTTTGCAGGCATGGCCGCATTTTTCCTGATGCCAATTTACGGCTGGAAAGTCATGTTTATTGTGGGCCTAATTCCATCTTTACTGGTCATTCCTTTACGGTTTTTCTTGCCTGAGTCACCACGCTGGTTGGCTTCAAAAGGTCGTTTTAAAGAAGCAGATAAAGTCGTCAAAAGCTTTGAAGATGGTGCCATTAAAAGCGGTAAACCTTTGCCTGAACCTGTGGTTAAAGAGATTAACCCACAAGGCATGGCAAAAACCGACTGGCGTGAGCTGTTCCGTGGCATTTACCGCAAACGTACCTTTACCCTGTGGGGCATGTGGTTTTGCGTGTATATGGTGAACAATGCCATGGTGACTTGGCTGCCATCTCTTTACAAACAACACTTTGGCCTGTCGCTGCAAACCAGTTTAGGTTATGGCTGGATTACATCGGGTGTAGGTGTAATTGCCTCTATTATCTGTGCGTTAATGATTGATAAAGTCGGCCGTCGCCCTTGGTACAGTGCAGCGTTTTTCTTAGCGATCATTCCTCTCATGAGCCTCTCAGTTTTGGGCGCAAAATCGGCGATGGAAGTTGTAATTTTCGCAACGATTAGCTATGCGATTTTGCAGACCATTTCATTCTCTTTATACCTTTACGCTGCCGAACTTTACCCAACTCGCCTACGCGCGATGGGCATTGGTTTTAGTACCGCTTGGTTACGTGCTGGCTCTGCAATTGGGCCTGTTATGGTGGGTCTCGTTGTTGGTGGCTATGGCATTCAATATGTGTTTAGTGTGCTTGCCGTTGTGGCGCTTATTGGTGGTCTAGTCACCTTCTTGTTTGCCATTGAAACCAAAGGCCAAGTGCTCGAAAAACTCTCTCCTTAATTCATCCATTTCATAAAAAGCTTGCCTAACCTCAGCGTTAGGCAAAGGGCTTATTCATGCTTAAAAAAGGAATTTAAAATGAATAAATATTTGCTATGGGGCTGTATTGGTCTAGGCAGTGTGAGCAACGCTTATGCAGAGCTTCCTCAAGAATTTGGCAAGTTAGAATTAAAACTCAACACCCGTTACTGGAACGATGAAGGCACTGCCCACCCCACGCTTGCCAACCCTTCGCCTTCGGCGAGTGAATATGAACAAAGCGCGTTAGGTCTTGAGCTAAATTATCAGTCACCTTACTTGTGGGACTGGCTTGGGGTAGATGGTTCACTCTATGCAGTCACCAAGTTGTTTGACTCTGGCAAGCCTAGCGCTCAGCTTTTAGAGGTCGAAAATAACGGCAAGCTCGACCAAAATTTTGCGACTTTAGGGCAGCTCTACATCAAAGCAAAACTGGGTGACAAAGGTGAAATTAAATTAGGTCGCCAGTTGCAAGACTCGCTTTTACTTAAAAGCACCAATAACCGCGCTGTGCCCGACACCTTTTCGGGTGCGAGTGGGCAGTTTCAACTAAATGATCAGCTACAGACTTACATAGCCTACTATGACCGCTGGAAACCGCGCAGCATGGATAGTTTTGAAAAGTTTGTGACTGAGAATGACGAACGCATTGATTATGTCGGTTTACTTGGTGCCAAGTATCAGTACAAAAACTGGAGCGTGAATGCCGAATATTTAAACAGCAAAGATTATTTGAAAAAGTACGGGGCGATTGCGCAATATAAATTGCCGATGCATGGCTTGGTGTGGACATTTAACACAGGCGCTTTTTTCTCGCGCGATGATGGCAAGCTGTTTAAATGCGGTGCCGAAACCGAGCTGGACTGTATCAAAGGCCAAGACATTAACAATCGTGGCAATGGTTATTTTGTCGATGTAAATGTAGCCAAGAATAATATTGAAGGCGGCATTGCCGTTTCAAAGTTTGATGGTTTTTGGATTGAAGATAACTTTGCCGTGCACTCCGACCGCAACTCGGTTTTAACGCAAGACCACGGCACCAACCCATTTCCGACCTCCGCGACCATTGGCCCTGATTTTACCAATAATGATGAAACCGCCATTGCCCTTCGCTTGAAATATAACTGGAAAGACTACGTGAAAGGTTTAAAAACCGAAGCGAAGTATATTTATGGCTTTGGCGCTCACCAAAGTAACATCAACAGTGATATTGAAGGTAAAGAGCTTTACTTTGACTTTACGGTGAGTTATGCCTTGCCGTGGGTGAAAAACTTAGATGTGCGTTATTCATTTTTGCATTATGAGTCAAAGTTTGAAAATGCAAACCTCGGTGAAAAAATAAATGGTATGACCCGTAAAGATTGGGACCAGCAACGAGTATTTATTAATTACCGTTATACGTTTTAAGTTCAAGCTAAGCTCAACGCTTAGCTTTAAAAACAGCCTTTCAGCTTATGGAGTTAAGCTCTATACTCTTTTTTTGCATTCAAAAAATGATTTATAGGCAAATCCCTTACTAACAGCATATTTATCTATAAAGTTTTCATGAATGGGTTCATCATAGGCCTTATTTATTAAATCCATTTTATATTTTGAGTACTCAGGATATCTATAAAGATTCTGCTCATTTGAGTCTAACTGCATTGTTTTACTCACTCCAGCTTGACGTGCTTTCATAATATTTTCAGCCATCTCAAAACCAGCTTTACACAATAAATCTTTTTTTTCGATCTGGTATTTTTCTTCCTGCATTTGAAGTAGATCATCTTTAGTAGGAATTACATTGTTTGGTCCAAGATCTCTAAAAGATCTAGTAGAACTCCAGTTAATACGACTAAAAGCTACATCACTTGGGTCTCTACTGTTCTTTAATGCATCGATAAGATATTGGTCGCGGTTACCTAAGATATAAGTGTTTAAATCATTATCTAATAAAATAACTAAGATATTTTTATTAGAACTGTCATAGGCAACATAACTTTTAAGATTTTGTCCTACAAAATTTTGATTCTTTTGCCAAAAATAGGTCGTTATAACATTTTCCTGTAAATTTCTCTTTGTTAAACAAGCGCTCATATCAAAATCCCCAGGTTTTAAAACGCCAAAGGGATGTAACCTTGCAATAAGGCCAATTGTTAAATCCTTATCTAACTTAAGCAAACTAAAACCATTAACCTCACATTCTTGAAATTGTTTATCTTTTAATTTATAGATGTCATTAATTGAAGTTAAATTTTTAGCATGTAATGTAGTACAAAACGCTATTACTCCACATAAAAGCAATCTTTTCATATCATCAAGTCCTTTAATTTCGAAATAGAATACTCATTTTTATAGAAAAAATACATGGTAAGCCTCTTAAAGGCTAAGATCAGCATCGAGTATTTATTAATTATCTTTATACATTTTAAGAACAGGCTAAAAGTTTAGTTTAACTTTATTATATTTATTAATTCACCGATTTAAATCGATAAACTTTTGAGTTTAATTAAAATATAAATTTATATTTTAATTTTTTATAATATTTTATTTAAATTGAATTGACCTGTTAAAAACTTATGATTATTATGGTCTCGCTGGCCTACATTGCCAGTCGGTTTTGACAGACCGAGTATACAGCGTATCAGGTAAATACTCCCTGAGTATGAGACTTGTGCGCAACTTGCACCTCCCCCTTACCGTTGCGGTAGGACGGGAGGGGGACGCGCTTGCGCGTGCTGGTTTGTATACCCAGTCTGTCAACCCTCTTCCGTTCTACCACCATAATCAATTGACGGTGATCTTTGGTGGTAGAGCTCCATAAATTCTAGGAGTTGACCATGACATTTTTTATATTAATCCCCTATCCTCTCTCGTAATTTTATTTATTTAAAATTTAGGCTTTCTCTCACCTAAAATATTTTAAATTTATAAATAATTTTATTTTAAAATTTTAATCATTTTATTTTCCTGTATTACAGGTGGGTTAACTATTCCCTTTTTAAATGATTTTAATACTTTAAATATATGCGGCTTATTTTTTATTAATAACTTAGTGAAAATTATCACGAGAATAATATGAAACTTTATAAACCTATTTTGGCTTTAAGCCTTTTAATAGGCGATTACGGTGTTTCTGGTTGCGACATTCACACTCAGCAGGATTTTGAAGAAATTTGCCTGTCTGGTGGGCACACCCAAGCCAGTTGCGACTGTATTTACCAACGGCTTGAACAAGTGTATTCGCATAAGCTTATGCAACGTCTAGAACATGTCAGTTTGCAAAGTCCTGCTCTCCCACAGGACTTTGCCCCTACTTTTTTTAGTGTGATGCGGCGGTGCGATAAAGAAGACATGGGCTAAGCGTTTGGCTTAGCTCCCTTATCTCTGTGTCGCAATGGTGGATAGCTTTAAATCAGCGCAAAAAATTAAAGTTCTGTTGTGGCATGGGGGCCTGAGGTTCAATTTTTCTTGTTCTTATTAAATTGATATATTATTAGAACAAAAACAATCATTCATTTTTTAGATATATTTAACACTATTAATAAACCACTTAAGCAAAAAACTTCATTGCCATATTATCTAATTGCTCTTTTCTCAATTCCCAATCTGGCATAACTTGGTTCATAAGCTGATAAAACCTATCACTATGATTATGTTCCGCCAAATGACAGAGTTCGTGCAATATCACATAGTCAATACATTGAGTTGGTGCTTTAACCAGATAAGGATTTAAAACAAGTGTCCCTTGTGGTGAACAGCTTCCCCACTGTGTCTGCATCTTAATAATTCGAAACTTTGGCTTTTCGGTAACCCATAGAGCTCGATCCAAGACATGATCTAAACGTTTTAAAAATACACTCTTCGCCTTTGCCTTATACCAATTATCTAGCACTTCTTTAATATGACCAGCATCCTTTCGGCTTACATAAACTTCAAATTTGCCACGCAATAGTTTTACACTCGGAACGTCATTATTCTCTATAACTTTTAATAGATACTGTTTGCCCAAATAGTAGTGGCTTTCACCACTGATATATCGACGTGGAAGAATTAACTCTTTCTGTTGGCGAAAGTCACGTAGTTGCTGATAAACCCATCGGCTACGTTTCTGTATCGCTTTTAACACATCATGATCAGCCGCGATTTCAGGAGCATGGACAACGACTCTACAATCAGAATGTACTTTGATTAATATTTTATTCACTTCTCCAGAACGCGGTACTCTTTCATAAGTAATTGTTTCATCCCCATAAATGAAGCTAAATGATTGAGTTCCGATAGCATCTTTACCCACCGTTCAGTCCTACCCGCGTAATTTGTACAATCATCTCTACAATTTTCTTCGCATGATCCATCCCACTACCAATTGATTTACATTCTTTAAACATCATCGGTAGTAACTTTTTACGTATGTCAGCTTCAATGTTTTGTGGATTAATAGAATTTTCTGCAACTGAATTTATTACAGAACTATCAACCTCAAAAGCGAGCTGAGTCCATTTATCTTGATTCTGCTGGTCAGTTATTGCAAAAGCTTCAGGCAATATTTTCTTAAACACACCGTAATAAGCTTGTGCATGTTTATTAGTACCAAATACATCAGGAATTTCAGCTAAACGTCGAGACTCAACTTGTTCTTCAAATTCTCTAAAAAGCATGTATTGTTTCAAAGGATGATCGAACTCCTTTTCAGCATCTTCAATTGCTTGACGTAAAAGTTTAGAAAAAGCTTCCTGAGCATAAGGATCATCTCTTAGCTCTTGTTCAATCATCTTGGTTACACGCGTTTTGATGATATCCGTTTCATTACGGGTCTTCTCTTCACTCCAATCTTCAGGCTGTACAACTTTACCCATTTTGCCTACTTCATAGACACCATTAGGCTCTTTTACCTCAACACCCACCACATGTTTATCAAGAAGCTTTTTAACTTGATCAGCATATTGATCATAATCTACTGTTTCACCAGCATCGCGCTTAGCCAACTGACGTAGACTTGAAAACAACTTAACGGTTTCTTTGTAATGTTGACGATCAGCATCTGTAAAACTTTTATCTTCAAAAAATGTAGCTGACTGTAATGCAACTTTCAAACAGCTCGCAAATTCAGTTAATGCCTCATAAAAATCATCACGTACTTTCAGATGTACATCTACTAATTCACCATTTCTTTCCTCAATATGAGGTACTAAAACTTGGCGTAACTGCTCAATATCATTTTTATTTTTTACATTCTCAAAAATTGCCCAAAGTGCTTTGTATAAACGAGGCAAACGCTTATATTCAGTACTCATTTGAGTATATAAGCCAGCAATATCATTGATGTCGTAACCACCTTGGATATGAGTAGCCAAGTTCTGATATTTAAGAATCGTCGTATCTAATTCTTTTAAAATGCCCCGATAATCAATCAACAAGCCGAATTTCTTCTTAGGATGAAGTCGATTCACACGTGCAATCGCTTGAATTAGATTGTGTTCTTTCAAATTTTTATCAATGTAAAGAACAGTATTTTGGGGTTCATCAAATCCTGTTAAAAGTTTATCAACTACAATTAACAACTTGAGCGAATCATCTTTTTCAAATCGTTCAATCACATGTTTTGTATAAGCTTGTTCATCCTGATTCCCAACATTGTCTTTCCACCATTGTGTCACTTCAGGTGTGGTTGACTCATCAACTTCTGTATTTCCTTCACGGGTATCTGGAGGACTCATGACTACTGCTGACTCAAATAAACCTGTTTCATCCAAGTACTTTTTATACTTAATCGCTGAAGCCTTGCTATCACAAGCAAGTTGGCCCTTTAAACCATCATCGATATTTTTAACAAAATGGTTCGCAATATCTAAAGCAATCAACCGAATACGGTCATCCGCAGTATAAAGTTGACCTTTTCTCGCAAATTTACGCTTTAAATCTGCTTTTTGCTGATCTGTTAGCCCTTCTGTAATACGCTCAAACCACGTATCAATTGCTCGCTCGTTTACATCTAAGTCAGGGATACGCTCTTCATACAGCAAAGGTGTTACGGTTTTATCCTCCACTGCTCTTTGCATGGTATATGCATGCACAATAGGACCAAACTTATTTACCGTTTTTTCATCTTTGAGCAATGGCGTACCTGTAAATGCCACAAATGCTGCATTTGGAAGAGCAAGCTTCATTCTTACATGATTTTCACCGCCTTGACTTCGATGACCTTCATCAATTAAAACAATGATATCTGAGCTCTTATTTTCACATTCAGGTAGTTTCGTAGCTGAATTAAACTTCTGGATCAAAGAAAAAACAATTCGCTCTGTACCCTTGCCAATTTGCTCAGCTAAACGCTTACCTGAAGTTGCCATGGCATTTTGCTTGTCTTTTCTACCCGCTAACTCACCACCCGAAGCAAAGGTTTTACTGAGTTGATCCTCCAAATCAACACGGTCAGTGACGACCACAATGCGACATTGTTTTAAAGCTTCATGCAAGATTAAAGCTTTACTCAAAAAAACCATCGTAAAGGACTTACCCGAACCCGTAGTGTGCCAAATCACGCCACCTTCACGACCACCGCTTAAATTTTTAGTGCTAATTCGCTCGATGAGTCGTTTGATGCCAAAGATTTGCTGATAGCGAGCGACAATCTTCCCTGCTTTTTTATCAAAGAGTGTATATAGGCGAACAATCTCTAATAACCGTTCAGGCATTAATAAACTGATGAGTAATTGATCTTGACCTGTTACAGCTAATTCTCCACCAGCAATGAGGTTCTCATACCATTTCAAATCATCTGCTGGACGGTATGCGAATAGGCTATCTTTTTGTGTAGTACTCAGTTTCTTATTTTTAAATGCATACATTTCTGCATCAGAAATATCCTCTTCACGCCATGCAGCCCAAAATTTCGCAGGCGTATTACATGTACCATAACGCCCTTCATGCCCATTAATTGAAAGAAGTAGTTGGCTATAAGTAAAAAGATGCGGAATTTCATCTGGACGCTGATTGCGTAAAGATTGGGAGATCCCTTCGTTGATGGTTGGACCTTTCTTTGCTTGGCTATCTGGTCGTTTTGATTCGATCACCACCAAAGGAATACCATTTACAAAGCAAACGATATCAGGTCTTCGATTATCTATCCCACCTGAGCGAGTTACACAGAATTCTTCAGTATAAGAAAAATCATTATTGTGAACATCATGCCAATCAATGATTGGGATGGTTGGGCTGATCTTCTTACCATTCACAAACTCAGTGACTGAAATACCATAAAGCAAATGGTTATAGATTTTTTCATTGGCTGTAAGTAATCCTTCATTCAATGCTGGACTACAAATTTCTGATATCAAATTATCTACTGATTTTGCAGAAAGTGGATATTCTTGACCAGCAAATATAAAAGTCCGTTTTGATAATTCATTACGCAGAATTTGACGTAATACAACTTGATCTTGCTTTCCATCACGAGCAACTAGTGCCTGTGATGGGGATAAAAATGACCACCCCAAATTACATAACAATGTTAATGCTGGGATCTTAGCACTGTATTCTTCTTGGATTTTTGGAATAAATTGTGTCATTAATAATCTCTTTAACAATTTAAGAATACAGAATTGTAAAAATTAACGGTCAAGAACAGCCTCACAATCATAACCAGGAGGTAAATGCTTAAATGAATCACTTGAATTAGGTATAGATTTAAATTGAAAATCTCTCAATGCTTTAATTGATAATCTTGTTGTAAGTACACATGAGTTTTCTCCACCTTTAACATATAGCATAGTTTTACTATCTGTCTTCATAGGCCGTAATACACAAGACCCCCCATAGTGAGAAGTATTTGCTTGCACAGTATAACAGTGCAAATCTCTTACCGCAGACTCAAGAATATGGTGATAATAGTTCGTATCTCTATTCCAAACGCAAGCTATTAATAGATCAATTTCAGATTTAAATAAAACTCTATGAGTAATATCAGATAGTTCAAAACAATTATAAGTTGCAAAAGAAATCCCCCGCCAAGATACCTTATGATAATAAATATTTGGCTTAATTTCTAAATGTCCTGGTTTTAGTCTTAAAGTTTGAAGCATTTCAAGTTCTGATGGAGCATAATGGTTTTTAATTCGAGCAGTTACTACACAAGATTTATATTCACCTGATACTTTAAACGGCAAGGCCTCAATTATCAGATTATATGCAGTATCATTCACAACCCAATGCTCCAAACCAAAAACTAAACCTATTTGATGTCTCCGTACAAAAGCAACCATAAATGGAAGCCAACTAACAGGAATAGCTACTTCAGGCATAATTAGTAAATCAGCATGTTCCCTTAATGCAGAATTTAAAATATCGAATAGTTTTTGTTGTCGATCAAAACTTAGATTTGGTTTACAATCCTTTCTTATCGCAGACGCTATATCATTTTCTGATATCTTCAGGTTTGCAATAGCAAGAGTAAGTATTTCTTTTTTATCATAACCATCAACTTTTAACTTAGATTTAATGATATTTGTATTTTCATTATTTTCAACAAGAAGTTTTATTGAAAAATCTTGACCAAAATTTCTACTTTTATATTCATCAATACAACTTTCCATCCAGGTATTCAAATTTGGGGTTTTAGTCAACTCCTCTCCTAAATGAAAAAGTTGCCACTCATCAAAATGAATAAAGCGAGGAGAAAAAGCTAATTTTTTTTCATCTAATTTAGGATTTTCAAAGTTCAGAAATTTAGTTTCACAAGTTAAATCTCCATCATAATTACAAAAATTAGCTAACGGCCATGCAACTAAATGATGGCGTATCAAATTAGATTGACGGAATTGCCAAGCATATTTATGTAAATTTGATCCATAATCTATTAAACCATTAATATGTATTTTTTTATTAAAAAATGCTGACTGACCTCCACTTAAATCCCATAGACTTTCTGGGTACTCTCTTAAATCTAGCAGACCTAAAGTTATTGATAAGGATAATTCACTAAATATTTTTAGATCTTTATGGATTTTTTTTGTAAAATTCAAAGATATCCTCTTTGACTTGGGCATTACTCCTTCAATTTTTATAATTTCTGAATCAATATATTCTTTAAATAATTTTAAAGAATTAGATTGATTTGTAATAACACCATATTGATATAATTTCTCCCATAACCGGAAAAACTGTAGTGCATTCTGCCCCCTAAAAAACTGCTTGAGTTGTGGTAATACATTATCTTTTTTATTAATATGGCATAACCTATGAGCAGTAATATGACTTGATAAATATTTAGAAAGTTCTGTTTCGTTTTCAGCTAGACCAATAACACTACGCAATGTATTAGCAGGTCCATTGTAAAGAATATCATATGCAAATTTATCTAGGTCTTTATCTATATGATCATTCGGTAAAAACTTAAAAGCACTACTGCGCTCATCTAATTCTTGTTTAAATAGATAAAGCCCTGCTCTACTATGTTTTTTATCAAAGAATTGAAGTATTAACTTATCTTTTTGTATTGGTAATTTATTATTATCGATTCTAATTTCATAATTTAATTTATCATCGCATTGATAAATTAATCCACTAAAGTAATTTTCAATAAATGATTCTATAGGACTCTCTAAATCTATATTAGGCCTTTTAAATACCATTAAAATATCATCAACATATCGACCATAATATAGTGGCCTAACGCTTTCTTCTATATAATTATCAAACTCCAATAAATACCAATTGGCTATAATCGCAGAGGATGCAAATCCAATTGGTATTATGTGTTTATTTTTGCAACTTACATGTGTTCTTTTAATCTGATCATTTATTCTTTCTTGGTATGCCAAATATATTTTCTCAAGTAGAAAATTTAATTTCAGAGCTATATTTAATTGTTCGATATTATCACTATAATAATTTTTAATTACTCCTCTAATTTTCTCAAAGTTTAGATCAATTTCATAAAAATAAGACTTTAAGTCCATTGAAAATAATGCAACATCATCATCACTATGAGCAGTTTCAGTCGCTTCCTGAATTGCTTGATCACGCCAAGCATTGTACTGTTCAATATAACGTTTAAAAAGCTCCTGTCCAGTTACTCCCTCAGGATTATTTCCGTACTTTAAAGCTGATGGATGCATTCGATTGCCATAATTATCTTTACTTATAACTGCTTCAAGTGCAGGGCCTGCAAAAAGGCACCAAATTATTTCTAAAATATGAATTTCAATTGGTGCACATATAAAATAATTTACTTTAGAAACTTGATATTGATCCGATGCTCGAACATTGCTTATAAAAAGCCCTTTTCCACTATTATTATACTTCTTTTGAATTTTTTCTTCTTGTCGTTCAATTTTTTTAGGCAATAAGTGATAGTCAATTCTATTTAAAAGTTTATTAAAATCATCATCTTTATCAAAATCTTGACAATTAATGATACTTAATACATCGTCGAAGATTGTTTCAATATTTTTATTATTTATCTCGAAATCAGCAATACGCTGTTTTAGGAATAAATTTATATTTTCATGATAAGCATAACTTTTTAAGTATAGATAAGCTTTTTTTATATGACCAGAATTTAACACTATTTACCCCTTAGAATCAAAATATTAAGTAGTCTTCAAAACTTTTATATCAAAATTAAATAATATAATCACGGACTGCTTTTAAGTAATTTAAAACTCAACTGATAACGATAAAACTCGATATTTTGAGCAACACTTAAAGCACGACGCATTCTCAAGTCATCTTCCAAAGCAATGATCACACCTTTGACTTGCTGATCAGCTTCAGCCAATTCATCCTTCACATAACCCATATAGCGTTGAATTTGCCCAAGAACACGATCACTTGCACGACCACGTTTAAGCTCAACCACAAGTAAGGTCTTTTTATCCTTACTGATTGCTAAAATATCGATTGGACCTGTATCTGAAGGATACTGCTGACCAACTAACTGACCATCTTCAGTATAGATGTCATAAGTCACCCCCAACTCAGTTTTAGACCAGTTTTCAACTAGAAAGTGCTCAAGATGCTTTTCCAAAGCAAATGCCGTTGGGTCTTCTACATTTTCATCACGCTCTAAACCTTCAATAGGTTCTTTGCCTTGTATAAGAATTTTCAGCTCTTCGGCATACTTAGTGATATTACTCACAGTACCGACTGATCCCGACGAGTTTTTTAACTCTTGAGACATCAATTCTCTAGGCAAGGTGTGTTCAAACCATTCGACTTTCCTACGATGGCTTAATTCACCTGAAGGCACATAGTAGTAGTCTGAAATCACTTTACCTACTAAGTAGTTACCGTCTCCACGAGGCGTTAGAATAATATCTCCCTGCTTAATCCCTTTGCAGATGGTATGTAGCATGCCACACGCCAAGCCTGCTGAAATCTTACTTTTTTCAGGTAATGCTTTAAGATAAACAGGTATAAAGCAATGGTTAAACTCACGCCAGTCATCAGGCAAATCAGGTGTTAAGTCTTGATCAATGTTCCAGTTGGCGGCAATAAAGCCTTCTTTTAAAAAGTCTTGTGCAAATACAGATTTAGCACCAGCCATAATACGGTAATAACTAGGTATTGCTTGCATCATTAGGCAGCCTCCTTGACACGTTTTTTACCTGTCAAAAGCTGTTGCATTAGTGCCTTTTTCTCTTCTTTGAAGCAATCCAGTTTTTTCTGCAATATTTCAATTTCTTGATCCGCGACAGAAATTACTTGTGCAATTTTTCTCTGCTCTTGCAACGATGGCATGTTAAATTTAATTTTTTCAAAAGTACTTTTATTCAAAATAGCTACAGCTGTAGTACCTGCTAAAGCACGCAGCTTTTTTACATTAAATTCAATTAAATAGTAGAAAAACTCATTAGAATTAAATTCATTCACTTCTACAGCATTAATTTGTTGATTTGTTGCCATCTCTTTATTGGCAATAGCATTTTTGCCAATTGAGGCTATACAGGTTACTAAGACTGCCCCCTTAGATAATATGCGTGCTTTACGTACACCAATTTCACTAAGTTGTAGCTTAGTATCATCGATATATTTTCCTTGAAAGTCTTCCGCTGTTGCCCAATTAAAACAATTCCCATAATTTTCCACTTGCTCTTTGGGAGGCGTTGATCCAGTAACCACACGTCCAATCTGATTTACCGAAAAAATTAGCCATTCTGAATTAAAAACTTTTCCATTCTCATCAAGCAAACGCTTCTCACCCGTCAACAATCGTTGCATCAATGCTTTCTTCTGCTGTTGACTATTTTTAAGCAGTTTTTCAGTAGTTGAAATCGCTTGATCCCAAGTAGCCAAAATTTTGACAATTTTATCCTGCTCCTCACTAGGAGGAATCAATAAATAAATCTTTTCAAGAGATGCCTTGTTTAGCTTATACCGTCCTGCACCTTGACGAGATAAATAACTAAAAATATCACGATGCATAAAATAGTAACAAAACCATTCTCTTGAAGCCGTCTTAGTACCTTCAATAATATGTGCATGATTATTTACCGTACATTTACCATCAACCAACTGCGTCATTGATTGTGATTTGTACTTTAAAAAATGATCACCATCTTCACCAATTAACGCAAAACTACCATCTTGCTCGTATGTATCAATGTAGTCTTGAATCTTTGTTGGTCCATAATAAGGATATATGCCTTGTTGGGTGCAACGAATTTCATCACTAATTGGTTTTCTTAGTTCATTTCGAATCTTAAATGCTTTGACAATTGGTAAGAAGCTCCAGCCCTTAGGAACTTCTTTTATTCGAGCTTGCATTAAATCAAGCTCTGAATATTTATGCACCATAACCCAACTCCTCTAAATACTTCGCCATCTGAACCTCAAGTTCAGCAAGTTGAGTTTTTAACTGCTCCCGCTCAGCACGTACAGCAACCAAATCAATCTCGGCTTCTTCTTCAAACGTATCCACATAGCGAGGAATATTCAGGTTGTAATCGTTGTTCTTCACTTCTTGCAAGGTTGCTAAATACGCATACTTATCTACACTTTCACGCGCACGATAGATTTCAACAATCTTGGCAATATTGTCTTCTGTTAAGTTGTTTTGGTTTTTACCTGACTTAAACTCACGGCTTGCATCAATAAACAAAACAGAATCATCAGATTTTTGTTTTTTGAAAATTAAGATCGCAGCAGGAATACCCGTACCGTAGAATAGCTTTTCGGGTAAACCAATCACCGCATCTAATAAGTTTTCGTTAATCAACTTCTCACGAATCTTGCCTTCAGATGAACCACGGAATAACACACCATGCGGAACCACAACCCCCATACGCCCAGTAGTTGGCTTTAAAGTCTCAATCATGTGAGAGATAAACGCATAATCTCCTTTGGTTTTTGGTGGCACGCCACGACGGAAGCGGTCAAACTTATCATTCTCAGCTACATCATACCCCCATTTGTCTAATGAAAATGGGGGGTTTGCTGTCACAATATCAAATAGCATCAAATCGCCATTCTGATCCAAAAGTTTTGGATTACGAATGGTATCTCCCCATTCAATTTTATGGTTATCTTCACCATGCAAGAACATATTCATTTTGGCAAGCGACCAAGTCGAACCAATGGCTTCCTGACCATAAAGAGCATATTGCTTGCTGTTGTGGTTAGACACGACTTTACGGCCACACTTCATTAACAACGAACCAGAACCACATGCAGGGTCACAAATACTGTCACCTTTCTGTGGATCAAGTAATTCAGCAATTAAATCGGATACTTCAGGTGGCGTATAGAATTCACCGGCCTTTTGACCACCACTTGCAGCAAAGTTTTTGATCAAAAATTCATAGCCGTTACCAATCACATCAAGCGATCCGACATGGCTAGGTTTTAAATCCAAAGCATCAGATGCAAAAACTTCAAGTAAGTCTTTCAGAATCGTATTCTTTTGCTTTTCTTCACCTAATTTATCTGTATTAAATGAGATATCTTGGAATACACTTTTGCCTGCATCTTTTAGTTTTGTACCATTCGCCTCTTCAAGTGCATGTAAAGCCATATCTATGCGCTCACCATTACCTGGTTCATAGCGATGCTCGTATAAACTATAAAAACTAGATTCACGAGGTAGTACAAAACGCTCGCTTTTCATCAGTTCTTCAATTAGCTCTGGCTCATCACCATGTTCTTTCTTATAGTTATCATAGTGGTCTTGCCATACATCAGAAATGTACTTTAAGAACAGCATTGTCAAAATAAAGTCTTTATATGTGTCAGCGCTAATTGTGCCACGGAATACATCACATGCAGACCAAAGGGCTTTATTGACTGTATTTTGATTGACTTGAGTAACCATTATTTACTTCCTTTGAGCAGTTGTTGGAACATGCCCTGCATCATCATTTCACGATTTTTTAATAACTTTTGAGAAAGAACTTGTTCTTCTTCCCAAATATTGTTGAGCTGGATAATTTGCTTTTGCTTTTCCAAGCTCGGAAGCTCTATCTCTAACGAACTAACTTTAGCGACCGTTAGCATGGGGATGTTTGAGCCTTGACTTTTATTGCTTAATTCATGCTGTTTCGTAGGTTGGTTTAAATACCAACATAAATATTCAGGTAATAGTTCCTTTGTTTTAGGAAATAAGATTAAAAATTGACTACTAGCAATTACAGGTAAATCTAAAGATTTATCCCTTCTCCCTAAAAAATAAAATGCTCTATAGTATTCACCTCTCGAAGGCAGTAATACACTACCAATATTAAGTGGTGCATTTATCTTTGCAGGCATATTAATTCTAGGTAAATCATCAGAATATAAAGATTGTGAGTATGTTTGATCACGAAGACTGCGAGCATCTTTAATCTGCACTATATATGCATTACCAGTTTGTAGTTCTTCAACTTTTTCCCTAAAAGTAAAGCCAGTGCGAATTTCTGCAATATCACTTAATTTGACTACTTTCTTTAAATTAGACATAAATATTACTCTTAAAGGGATTGAGCCATCCTTGGCTCAAAATACTTATGATGCAGCACCAATATATTTCTTAAGCCAATCTGTCATGGACTTGTCTTTATCTGAATCAAGATTTTTCCAAGCAGCCTCTGGATATAATCTTGTCACTAATATTCCATCGTCATTATCCATGACTGAAAATAGATTATTACGAATTTGTTCAGCAGATTGTTCCGAAACTAAAATCCAGCAAGACTTTAATGGATGACTCCAAGTCCCATACGACTTAATTTTCTGATAAAGCGCATCATAATTACGTTGTTTACGCAGGTCATAATTGATCTGATATACTTTCATTGTTCGACTCCTTAATGGTTCACGTCGTTAATAAGTTGAGAACATGGCGACAGGTTGCAGCCTGTCGCCAAATCCTATTCCGAATAATCACAATTTATTACAGTAGGTAATCTACGATTAATTCTTAAATAGAGATTAGTCTTTATTTTTTGATGTGTCAATATAATTTATTGCAGTAGAGTATCTATGATTAAGAAAAACTATTTATAAACTTTAGTATGCTTGAAAGCTACTATCTAATCAGCAGATCAAAATAGTCAGAGCGTCATATCGTGACGTGTATATTTAATTATAAGAACTTATAAAATTTATTAATTTTTCTATTATTTAATATTAATTTTAAATACTTATAACTTAGATAATAAAAAACCCCGAAACTTACGTTTCAGGGCTTTTCACGAATTTTGGTGGAGATGGCGGGAGTTGAACAGATATTTTAAATTATTGATTTTATAGTTAGTTTTTTAATGTATAACATGCTGGTATAACTCATGTATAACATTTAATTTTGATTAAGTATGATTAACAACAGTTTCTTTTTTGTTTAAGTCCGACTTTAGGAGTTGAACTTAGGCCCTATTTTATCCATATTTATCAAAATTAAAATTTTGGGCATCAACCCATTCGGTTATGTTAAACCACTTCTTTGCAATATTTTCTACCTTCTCCTCATGCATTACATCATACATAAACTTGCTCTTTGAAATATATCTAATGCACTTCAAACCAGTTTCATCGTAAGTTTCTAATTTGACAAGATGCGACTCTCCAAAATCTATATAGACTGGACATTGGGCCTCCAGCCAAGTGCTTCTAGGTTTTACCCAATCAAACTGATGATAACCATTGTAATTTTTATTTAATTCATCCTCAATTTCATACATAAAATGCATCCACCCCCCAACTCTTCTCTCACCAAAGTTAGCCTTGGTTGTACCAGGGTTTTCAGCTTGTACCTCTTTTAGCTTCAAAAAAATACCTCTGTTTGAGCCATCATAATGCCTCTTGGCTTTGTTCCATATTAAATCTTTAGCTAATTCAGATTCTGGATTTGGTAATGCATGGTATATATCAAAATTATTTTTAAATTCCCGACCATCGATTATCCAGACTAGATTTTTATAAAATTCCTCCCGCGATATCCTTTCTTTATCAGACATAGGTGAATGCTGCAATTCAACGATTATTCCAGTTGGTGTTTTAACATCAGCTCTATGTATTTCCCCATCCGGAGCAATATGACTAACTTCTCGACAATCCAATGGAAAATTATTCTTCCAATCTCTATGCCATTGAGTTTCATTCTCCCACCATGGATCACAATCTCTTAATCTAAAATGTGCCCAATGATTGATAATTTTCGGCCCACATTTAGCAATTGTCACAGCCCCACAAATAGGACAAATTCCTCTCCCACCTTCAAATGCTTCTACTCGTTCATTATTTACTAAAGCTATTTGCATATATATCCTCAATAATTATTTAATTTTTAATTAAAACTATTGTTTAACTATGGTAAGACTTAAAATGTTGTATTACTTCTTTGAGATCTTCATCGCTATATAGTTCAATACGTGAGATTTCTTTTATTTTTTTGTTTTCAAATCTATAAATAACTCTATCTCTTAATCCCATTACATACGGTTTTTCAGCCTTTTGTGAGTTATCTTCAGTTATTATTTCGATCTTGCCATCCCCATCAATATCATTAAATACATAACCAGCCATTGTGCTCACTACTGTTGAATCTATTAAGGTTAAAGTTGGCTCATCATCAGCCCTGTTAAATTTATATATCTCTAACTTACAACTATAAGGTCCACATCCAGATTGAATGAGAAGTTCTTCCTCACCATCTTGATCAATATCTAGTTTTGTAACTGTATAAGGTGAATGTACATGCTCCTGAAAATCATAAAGATGCTTTACGGTATTTTGAGCATCTATTCCAAGCATGCCAATCAATTCAAAAGGTTGTGAAGCAAGCTTATTAAAAAGCATTGACATTAATTCTTCATATTTTTTTCCAGATCTATAGGCATAGTAGAAAGATACAATACCTACAACCCAACCTGTTATAGTAAGAATAGCAAGTATTTTATTTAGTAACTCTGTATCCATAATCTTTCCTATTAAAGTTTATATTTTATTTATCTATATCATGTTTAATTTCAAATAAGATCAAAAAGGAATAATAAATAATGTGCTCGAACTACGAACCAATCGCAAAAGATAGAATTCACTTGTTGGATCTGTTCGAGCCAACATTTGAATATAAATCTCACATATACCCTAACTATGAAGCTCCCCTTTTATTCTCAAAAAAAGAACAAATGGAATGGCGATTGGCTAGGTTTGGTTTAGTCGCTCCATGGGTTAAGGAACTTAAAAAGGTACACAACACTTACAACGCAAGAACTGAGACAGTTCATGAAAAGCCCAGCTTCCGAAATGCATGGAAGAAAAACCAATTCTGTTTAATTCCTGCCGATGTAATTTTTGAACCAAAGTATATTAACAATAAGCCAGAATGGTGGGGAATTTATCGCAAGGATGAAATGCCTTTTACAATTGCAGGCATTTATGAATATGCAATAGTCGACGGCGAAGAAATAAGATCCATGAGTATGCTCACCATTAATTCTGATCACCACCCTTTCATGAAGCAATTCCACGCCCCTAATGATGAAAAGCGCTCTATTATTGTTATCCCACCAGAACTAAGAGATGACTGGCTACACTGTAAGCATGAAGAAGCTAAGGAGTTTTTCTTAGATATGCCCTTAGATGAGTTCGTAGCACAACCTAGATCAGAATTGAAGAAATTCCGACCAAATGCACCAACTAGCGCGACAAGTAATGACTAGTTGTTATTTATCCACAACTTTTTAAATTTGAATTTCAACTGTGCTCTAGCATATCATCTTGAATACGTTACAAATTCAAGCTAGGGGATATTCTATGAGCGAAATTGCACCTTCCATTATCCACATAAAACCGTATCTCACACATGGTATTTTTTTATGTGAGGCCTTATCTATCAAGCAGGTTGTCCCTTCAACTCACATGCTTATCCCTTATGCGCTTGAGAAGATATCCGCAGGCTTCCCCAGCCCTGCACAAGATTATGTAGATAAAGCGCTCGACATGAATGAGCACTTAATAAAAAATGAAACTGCAACTTTCATTGTCAAAGTTGCCTCATTATCCATGTTGAATGCAGGAATCGAAATTGATGACGAATTAATTGTCGATCGTAGCTTAGATGCCAAACACGGCGATATTGTCGTGGCACTAATCGATAATGATTTTACTGTTAAGCGTCTGATGATTGATGAATCGGGTCAGTGGCTTAAAGCAGAAAACCCTGAGTATAAAAATATTTATCTGGTAGATGGTCAGGAACTAATTATCTGGGGCGTTGTCACTCATATCATTAAAATGACAAGAAAAAGATCATGAAACATGAGAATAAAGTCTTTTTTCTCATAGATGTAAATAATATGTATGTCTCATGTGAGAGAGTCTTTGACCCAAGTTTGAACGATAAACCTGTCATAGTTCTCAGCAATAATGATGGGTGCGCCGTTGCGCGCAGCAATGAGTCGAAATCCTTAAATATAAAAATGGGGGTGCCGTTATTCCAAATTAAAGACATAGTTCAAAAACATAATGTAATCGTACTTTCAAGCAACTATGCAATGTACGCAGAAATGTCGAGACGTTTTCACAAGATTCTGAGCTCGTACGTAACTCCTGAAGAAGTTGAGCCTTACTCAATAGATGAATGCTTTGTTGATTTCACCGCGTATGAGAAGAACTTTGATTTGGAGAAAGTTGGTCACGATATGCGAGCGAAGATATGGAAATGGATTGGTTTGCCCGTGTGCGTAGGAATTGGTCGCAGCAAGACGGAGGCGAAGATATCTAACCATATAGCTAAGAAAAATCAAGGCTTTAATGGTGTTTGCGATCTCGTAAACATGGATCCTTGCAACAAAGAATATTATTTCTCGTTAATTGAAGTATCTGAAGTTTGGGGAGTTGGCCGTAAGCATTCAAAAAAATTGCAAAGCATGGGTATTAATACGGTGCTTGATCTAGCTTGTGCTGAACCTCGAGAGATGCAAAAAAAATTTTCGATTGTTATGGCTCGAACTATTTACGAATTACAGGGCATCTCATGCATTGAGATCGAACATACTCCCCCATCAAAAAAACAAATTGTTGCAAGCCGATCTTTTGGTGGTCGCGTAACTGAACTAACAGACCTAAAAGAAGCTATCTCGATGTATGCTCAAGATGCATGTAAAAGACTACGTGATGAAGAGCTATTATGCGGATGTATGATTGCTTTCGTTCAGTCAAATCCTTTCGATCCTAATGTGCCGTTCTACAACCAATCAATCACAGGTTCGTTTTCTGAGCCCACCGATTGTGCAGTAGATTTTGTTAAAGCAGCAACAAAGATGTTGAACGATATATACAAAGAAGGAATTAAATACAAGAAATGCGGTGTTGTACTGACGGGTCTTGAGCCAAAATCAGGGCACACTTATGACCTCTTAACCGACTTTAAGAACATAGAGAAAAAGGAATGTTTGATGAAAGCTATGGATGGTATCCATAGTAAGTTTGGAAAGAAAAAAATTAGTGTCGGACCGTGCTTTATACCAAATCGTAATTGGTCAATGTCGAGGGATAAATTGACTAGAAATCCATTTCGGTGGGATGAACTTTTAACTATAAAATCCTAGTTTTTTTTGGCATTTTAAATTGTTTGATATCATTAATATTAACAATTTTAAAATCATTATAGTTATTAATTAACAAACACTTATCAGAAGAAATATCTAAAATATACCACTTCCCTTTTTCATTATTTAAGAAAACTTCATTTAATAAATTCTCCTTTTCTCTCAACAATGATTTCGCCTCAAAAGCACCAACCATACAAGGTGCTAAAATAAAACATGCAAAAAACATAAAGTAAATAAGAAACTTTTTCATAATAAATTGTATTAAAATATGGAAAGCTCTTATAGAAGCCCAAAGAATATACAATTTTCGTGTAAATGTTTTTTGTCTATTTTTTGAAGGAAAATTGTCTAAAGTTTTGGGTTTAAAATAACTAGACCTAGCATTAAGCATATAAAAAAATATCATTAAATATATTAAAGCATTAATAGGAATTAAATTTATATCAACATAAAAATAATAGTAACTAACCAATCCAGATACTAGTAGATTTAAAATTATAAGAATTATAAGTCTATCTTTTAAAATTCCACCTAAATACCACCCAAATAATGCAGCAGGAAAAGCTATAAAGATTAACTTTATAGAAGAAAAAAACAATGTTTGCGGAGTAAAGTTGTTAATATACCAAGGAATACCAAAAACGTTATAAAAAGAAAGCTTATAAAGCAAAGAATACCCAAGGGACAAAAAGCCCATTAAGCTTACTAGTTCTAAAACATTTAACCCGAATGGTAATTTTGATTTATCAATCATATTCTAAATTAATCATTTTTTTTAATTATTTATAAAACAACAACTAAAGTCAATATAAAGCCCTCAGGGGAGGGCTTTCACACAGATACCTACATTCACATTACTATTGATCGTATGAGCTGAGCATCCTGAAAGCAGAATACACAGCAATAAAGCCCTAAACATCGATCGGCACCATGTCTACCGTTTGCCCTGCTAGCTCGTGATGACAATCTGCTAAGAATTGAATCTTTCCATCAATCATAAATAAATGGCACCGGCTTGCTGGGTAATGATCATTAACAAGTAATGAAGGTGTAAATGTTGGCTTTTCAACATCACCATTAAAGTTCCAGATACTACCATTATGATGTGCGCCCACTTTTACATGAAAAGGATGTAAATACTTACATCCGGGACACTTAAACATATAGATGCCGCTGCTCCAATATTCTAAATATGGTGTGAGCTCAGTTACTGTTTCTGCTTGAGTCATTTACATCACCACTCGATTGTTAATCCAACCATAGAAAAATTGTTCTTGGCTTGGATTACGTTCACAGATTTCAATGTAACGCTGGCCTTGCATGATATTAAGTACTCGCACCAGTACTTTTTCACCTTCTTTCCCGCGCTTGGCCAAATAGATTTTTAAAGCATTTAGGGTAGCTGGGCCATAAATTCCATCTACTGTAAGATCTGGCCACCCCCCTTTGCCTTGATTATTCAGCAAGTTCAAAGCACGTTGTAAAAGTGGCTTTGCAAATCCGGTACCGCAATTCACACCAGTATCTAAAAGCTCTTCAGCCACTGCAGAAGAAATCGCATTTACTTGGTCAAATCGTGGAGCTGTCCAATATTGTTTCTTATAAATTGATTTGGCCACATCAAGGGGTAAATCTTTCATGTTGCCCTTAAAGCCGTTTGTTCGAGCTACTGCTTCGGTAATGCCGTACTTTGTTGCCCCTCCTCGATCTGCTGGATTATTAACATAGCCGCCTTCACGCTTAATCAAATCATCAAGATATTGCTCAATGTTCATTTCAGTTTCCTTTAGATGTAAAAAAACCGCCCGAAGGCGGCATTTAAAGTTGAATAGTTACTGTTGATTTGAATCTTCAGCTCGGTTTTTCTTTTCTTGATCTGAGCTTCCGAAATAGAATCCACATGCTGTTGTCATTGCCCCCGCAATGAAGCCCAATGCTGTGTTAATCAAGTTACTATTTTCACGAGGCATATCTTTGAAAAATAATGCAACAACCAACACAAACATTAACGCAACAAGTGAAAATGCCAGATAAGCTCTAGTCTTTTCGCTGTTCATCACTGTCCCCTTCTAAACGTTTTTTAGTCAGCTCGTATTGCTTTGTTTGAAGCTTATGAATCTCGTCTTTACGCTTTTCGTCTCGCTTTTTGAAATAAAGATTAGTTAGAAAGGTTGCTATACCGATTAAGATTGAAAAGACAACGGCCCAGTCAATTTTTCCAAATATTCCGATCAATCCCCCACCTACCATATAGCCATATGAAAATTTAGTTGCAGTCGCGGCTGCTGTACTTGCAGCTGCTTCTACTACACTATTTGTTTGATCGTTCATGCATGCCTTCCTCCAGATCGTAGGCAAAAAAAAGCCCCTATTAAGGGGTATCAAAGTTTTTAACTTATGCAATTAGCTTAATGAATGGTGTAATAGCATCCGCTTCTTCGTAATAACCACCAGTATCAGGATGCACACCGTTCGTTTGTTTAATTACAGTCTTAGTATTACGTGAATTTACAGCTACAGAAGCTTCTGGGAAGTTATTTGCTGAATCTACGTTAATACCTCCGCTTAGAGTGTAAATTCTATTAGCTTCTTTTGGCTTGTAGTATGCAAAAAGAGCGTCATTGAATGCTGTAATATTCTTACAGGCACGGCGTGACGTTTGGCCATTAAGATAGTTGTTGCCAAATGCATCTTGGCTCGCGTAACTTGGCGGAGCACATACAGCCACTTTAATATTTGCATTTACAGCAAGTATTGAGTTAATCAATAAATCCAACTTTGGAAAAGCAGTAGCACAAAAATCAGTTACTGCCTGATCTGACGTTAGGCCAAAAGTGTCATTGATGCCTAGTTGAATAATTACAACGTCAGGAGCAGTTAGGCCATAAACAGTCAAATAGTTTTGATAGTCAATGGCTGAGCCGTTCCAGAAGGGATTTCCTGATTGCGATTGCACATTACTAAATGAAATAGAGGCATCACCTACCGCAGAGGCATCTTTTTTAGTCAAAGTACCAGTAGAGCCATTAACAGGCGCTGTACCAGTATAGCTACATAACAATGTACCCGAACCGCCAGACAAATTTGATTCTTGAATAGTGAACTCACCGCCGTTATACGTATATATAGTGGCGTTAATAGCTGGCGCTGTAGTAATGCCACTAACTGTAAATAAGTAGTACGTTCTACCCGCTGTTGTATAGTCGTTAATTGTCCATCCGCCGCGACCTTCATGTTTATTTAGCCCAGTTCCACGAGTTCCTATCAACGTTACCGCCATAGAGTCAGCGCTAGCATTGTTTAGGATACCCTGTGTAATAGATCCAGCCGCAACAAGTGAATCGCCAATTACTTGTATCTTCTTGGTGTTGCCTGCGTTAGCTGTTTTGGCAACAAGAATTACTTGCGTAGAGGCAGTTGCTAGAACGTCACCTGTTCGCTTATCAAGACACGCTAGCGTCAACGCATATGTCCCAGCAGCATCAGTACTAGCAGGTGTCCAGCGCCAGCCACTAACCTGATGAGCGCCTTTGGTACATGTAAAGTCATAGTCATAAAGCGTATGATCAATACCTATTGTATGAGGCAAGAAAATATTAGCTTGCAAGCCTTCTAATGCGTAGATTTTAGGCGGTAGTACAAGCTTGGGCGTAAAAGTGGGTTGTGGTGTTCCGCCGCCGCTATTAGACAGTTTAAGAAGCAACTGAAAGCCAGCGCTGACGTACGCTGTTGGTGTAGTCGGTGGATTAGGTATTGACGTAACTGAAATGCCAGCTCCACCCCAATCAGCTGTACTTGATGATATGTTGAAGCCGCGAGATTCTAAGTTGCCAGTCGCAGTACCGAAGTATCTGAGATTGATAATCTTGATTGTCTCTGATCTAAACACAATAACAAACGGCGTATTTGGCGGTATAGAAATTACTTGATCTAGCTGTATCTCTTGTGCTGCACCTAAATCAGCAACTGGAAAGGTCTTGCATATGCCTGAGTAGTCAGGACTATTTACATTAGCCTGTAGTACTGATCCACCGCGGAAGTCTGTTTGAACTTTAGCTCCATAATATACTCGATACTGTATAGGCTCGGCTGTAGTACACCACATGTTAGCTTTTATGTAGTTAAAGTTTACGCCACCAGCTCCACTATTATTGTTATAGCCCACATAAGGGGAAGTGTTCCAAAGAGCTGAGCCCGTCAGCTCGCTAACTGTGAACTGCTTGCCGAAATACTTATCCTGCGTAATATTGTTTAATGCAGCTGAGATAGCAAAAGCCAACTCTGATTTAGCGGTATAGGCTAAATCATATTCTGCTTTATAAGTTGCTGAATCTTTGAATATAACCCAACCAGACCATACGCCAGATTCGTAACTTTTATTTACGTATAAAAATTTGTCTCTTCCATAAGGTGTAATGCGAACTTCTTTGTATGCACTATTAGCTGTATACCCTACGTCGATACGCCCAAACTTATAGGGCATGCTAGGCATGTTTAGGAGAGAATCGCCAATAGGTATTGTCGGGATAGAATACCGACCTGCTGGTAGTTGTAGTACATCTTGACCAGTTGTAAGGTCAGTCATGGTTGTAAATTGTGTTGACCGAGTTACCAAGCTATCCCAAGTTGCTGGAAAGTTGCCAGTAGACTGCAATACCTTACGGAAAAATGGAGCATATCCATCTGTATAGGGATAAAATATATGAGTAAGCCCTGAACTTTTAGCACCTGCTGAGTCGGGGTTATAAACTATAAGAACACCTTGTGCTAAGTTCCCGCCCACATACAAAGGGCCGTTTACTACTTGAGTACTTGATAGATTTGCTCCCCAGTGGTAGTAAATACCTTGCTTAGTAAAGTTATTAAAATCGTCACCGGCAACAATCTTAATTGGCTTAAATAGTGGATTAGCATTTACAAAGTTAATTGCCCGGTTATATTCACTTAAACCGGTGCTAGTCCAATAGTTGCCGTCAAGTGAACCAGTAGGTTTATTCCAAAACCAAATAACATCAGTGTCTTCGGCTTTTGCATACTTTTTTGCCTCTAAGGGTCTAGTAGCTAATAACTCTGCTTCTGTTGCAAACCCTTCCATAAGCCCAGCAGCAATAACTTGTTGAATAGCCTCTTGGGCTTCAGTGTCGAATTCAGATAAAGCATTACCAACATTTGTTAATGCAGTATCAACATCTGTTTGCATGTTGCCGATGTCGTTAATAATTTCATCGATTTTGGTTAAATCAACTTTACCATCGAGCAAGCCTAATACTTTTCGGAGGATTGCCAAGATATCGGAAGCATTATTAATATTTGCTAAAACCGCGTTCCAGTTTGTTGCCATCTTTAAATCTCCATGCAACAAAAAACCGCCAGAAGGCGGTTAGATAAATAATTTAATAAGATTAGTAATAGACGACTACTGTACAAATTTTCGGAGTATATGCACCTGGTGCATTATCGCCACCAAATGCACCCATCAAACGGAATTTTGTAGATGTACGGGCAAAATCTTCACGCTCTTGCAAGCTGACTGCATCGCTTCGATTGCTCGTCCCAGTACAAATAACTCCATAATCAGTATCAGGAGCTGCTTCACTTAGAGTAAATTCAATTTGGCCACCACCTTCATTGGTGACAGAGGCAAAGCCACGGCTCTTAATTAATTCATAGGTAGAGCCAGTTAAGCGTATTACCGCTATGGCTTTTTCACCTAACGTACCGCCATTAATGGTATCGATCGTAATATCTTGCGAACCATCGAAAGTTCCCGATCCTTTTACTACACCAGTAAAGTTAATTTTCCGACCTGTTTTTAATTTGTCAGCTGAAACAGCATTAGCATTTGCATCTAGCTTGCCATCAATAATTTCATTGATTTTTTTGGTTAGTGAATTGAATAACCAATTGAACCATTGACGAGCTGGCTTTTTATTTGATGGGAAGCCGCTCAATAAAGTTAACCCATCGGTATTTTTTGGCCCATTAAGGCTAAATTCTTCTAACTTATCCATCTACTTCATCCGAAAAAATTAGCTCAACTCCGCTTGGTAATGGAAACAACAAGCGAACTAGTTCTTTATCTATGGGTTGAAACTCGGCAAGAAATTCAAACATAACAGTCATATCTCTGTTGTCCTTTAATTTGAAAGGCACATCAGTCAATAACTTGCAGATTTCAAATGCTTCATCGAGTGTGCAATCGCAGTTATTAAGCAAAATCTTCGCTTTCACTACAGAGGGTAATTTTTGAGGTGGGATACTTTGGCCACGATAACTGCTAACACCGGATTCACGCCAAAAGCCGCCAATATCAGGATCATCCGTCTCACCAAATGTTAGTGACTCTGGTTGCCCCTCAAAGCCAAAGAATGGAAGTGGCACAATGTCAGGTACAACAGTTGGAGCTCCTACCCATTCGGCCAAAATATTTAATTGATCCCCACTTGCTGTATCTAAATCAAACTTTTCATTCATGCTTTGCAGCACGTTCATGCAATCAATAATCGGCTCGATCGATACTTTGACCGTCTCATTAAAGTTTGGTTTAGATCGGTGTTCATTAATGATCAGATTCAAGTAATCATCTGTTTGCATTAACCACCTCCAGCAACACTGATCTCGATATTGTCTGAATCACAATAGGCTACGGCATTAAAAGCTAATGTGTAATCACCTTCTACCGGTACACCATCTACAGTTAATTGAAGGCTTTCAATTTCATAAGATCTTGCATCTAATGCGCCGTATAAGCCTGCTGGTACATACAGCTTATTAATTGCGATACGGTCACCGATATCGAGCTGGTTAATGTAATCAGCTGAAGCGCTCTTTATTTGCTCCCCAATGTCTACCGTGTAATCTGAATTAGTCGTTAATTCAAAACGGATGCCAATAGACTTCTGAATAGGTCGCCAATATTCGATTGATACAGGATCACCGTATACTGTTGGACGAATCACAGTTGTATTTCCGTACAGATCACAACCGGGTGCCTTCTTTACTCGAATCGTCTCAGCAATCAATTGATCATCTCCACCCGCTACGACAACGGCCAAAGAGTTTGGCGGCAAGCCTAGCGGATCATTAAAAGATTTCTGATTTTCATAAACCTTACAACGGCTAACACCATCAAGACTAAATAGTGCTCCTAAAATCCCCTCTGTATAAGAACGCGAAGGAATGGCCGTTGATAAGGCTTGGCGTTGACGTAATTTAGTATTGCTTTCGACCGGAGCACCTAAGGTGGATGCCTGCGGATTGTTTACGGATTGCCAGCCACGTGTAGGTGTTGAAATAGTAGTAATAGCATTGGGCAGCGCTAGAATTGCTCCAGCTTTTTCAGCTATTGCAGTTACTACAATTTCCCCTTCTGCTGGGATAAGAATCTGTGCCGGCAATAACCAACGATTATTATTTTTGTCGCTCACAATACCGTTATTAATGATTGTCCCTGCAACACCAACCAATACCACCGAAACACTTGATTGTGTAGCCACTGCACGGCGAATACCATTAATCTTTACATTACGCGATAAAGCATCAGTATCGGCAGTACTCGGCGACATAGAGTTATAAGCATTTATAACTTCAGCATTACAGTCAGCAATTGCACGTGCGATAACACCAATCCACTGACCATCTTGACTATCGTTTTCCAAGTAAACATCTTGGCCGTAAATTCCTCGGTACTTATCCTTTAGGTACTCGACAATTTCACTATAAGTTGCAGCTGTAGCACCATACTGATTAATTACAGGGGCTATGCTAGTTAATGCCATCTTTAAATCTCCCCTTGTAAACTGGCTGAACCGTAAATCGTTGTAATGGTTGATTGAATCGATAGCTTTCGTGTCTCACCATCAAATTGACTATCAAACGAATCGACTCTTAAAACACCCTGAGTGCTTAAAATGCGCTGTCGAATCATGAGCTCAAACAAATGGTCGGTGAATTTCCCTAAAACATCAGTGCTCCATCCTGTGCCGTCTGAAGTATCAGCAAACCATTCACCTACCCAAAATTTAAGGCGAGTCATTACCGCCTGCGCTACACCCTCAGGTGTATTTATATGGAAATTGTTTTGACCTTGACCAAAGCTATAATCCCCATCATCATCTAACTTTCTATAGCGCATAAAAAAAGCCGCCTTTCGGCGACCCCTCATTTATTTATGGTTTAGGTGGACCAGAATCACCACTACCGGGTTGAACTCCAGAATGGTTATGGTCTGAACCTACATTGATATCATTGTTTGTCAGCGAGCCTAAGACACCCAATCCATCTTTCATTTCAACTGGGCAATTAAAAAATGCCTTGGTACCGAAAAACTCTAATTCGCCAGCATCATTAATCCGGATCTTGGCATTACCGGCATCATTTCTTAATTCAACGGCGTCTGTGGCCACACTCTTTAGACGTTTTGGTTGAGATTGCGGCGCAAATGTAGCGAAGCCATCAGATAGATCATGTTTACGGTTTTCAAACGGTGGCTGAATACCACCGTTTTGCCACCACAAATCAATACATCTAGATGAGAAATGTACTAGACACTCATCACCCCGCTTAACTGGAAATGTTAAAGCAAAACCTCCAGCTTTAGGCCAGCACACTGGCACATCTGGTATTAATGGCAGATCCACTAAATCCATTGAACCATCTTCACGCATAACCGGTATTTGAATAGCTGGGGTAACAGATACTGTTTGTTTATCTGGATCATAAGATTCAACAATACAAGGAAGATTGGTCCATAGCACCGCTAAGGCTGATTTAATCGCATCATTAATGATGTTGAGTAAATGTGGCGCTCTTTCGTTATTACTTAAAGCCATATCAATCCACCGCCGTAATTGTAATACCCGATTTAGGAACTACAGCACCCTGACCAACTGAAACTGTGCTTGTATACCAATCATCGCCGCGTGTATCGCCGTAATGCTCGACTGCTTTAATGATGTAAATGCCATTAATGCCACCAGCTGTTTTAAGGTCCTTTTGTGCCTGGTCTTGTCCTTGAGTCTGGTAGTCGATATCAAATGCCTGAGTTTGGATGCTTGTAGTATCAACATGAATTCGACCACCACGCCGTAACTGAGGATTAAGCAAGCAATTCACCATTAGCCCTTCGGTTGTAAGCTGCGGCATTCCAATCATGCCCGAGCTGGCATCCATTTCAAAAACTGAATCAAGTAAATAGCTACTGATACCCACCATGTATAAGTATTCATCGTCAATGAAGTACTCGGTGTTTGTGTCTTTGCAAAACTGTCTGATCTGGTCGTCTAATGACCCGAACATTACTTTGCCGCGAATATATTTTTGATCACTAAGCTGTGGCAGCTCACCAGTTTCCACCCCATTCGCTTGATACTCTTTTGCGAGCTCATTCTTGACTTGATCGACTGAGGTACCAGCTGCAATGGTTTTATTAACCAGCGCATAGTTTTTAGCTTTATCACCTGACTGAGCCAGAATGCATAAAAAGGTATCAGTCGGGCTTTCTCGTCCACGGCGATATTGGAATGTTGAACCTTTAAAAATTGTGGCCAACTCTTCACCGTAACCAGCTTCAAAAGTCACCATTGCCCCCACGTTTGAATTATCCTCGCCAGCAAGTCGATTCATGGTATCGACTGATAAGTTATAGATATAAAACTCAGCTGCTTTGGGTGTTTCAGCTGTAGGCTGATTAATACGAAATACAATCCGCATTTCTGATAAATCTAATGCCTCGGGCTCACCATATTTAAGCTGAACGGTTAGCCGGCAATTTCGCTTCCATTGTTCACTCATTTAAGGATCCTGCCAAAAAAGCTTTATGTTGGTACCTAAATCACTAAATGATTGGCTCTCATCTTCATTGAGGTTTTGAACGTACATAGAGCCGGTAATTACATGACTAAAAGGGCTTAAAATATCGATACCTGAGATTAAGGGAATACCTAAAGCAACAGGTTCAGAATTAGTTTGAAAAATATCTAGATACCATCGTTTTCGATAAACAAGTTTGAGCTGGTAATTCACCTTGTTCAGTTTGATAAAAAACTTTTGGTTGCGATCGAGCAAAGGGATTTCATACAAAGCCATTTTAAAGCCCTACCGTATAAGCACCACCAACCTGCCCTAAACCAGTGATTTGAGACAACATAGACTGTTCAACTTGTTTAGTCTGTTTAGATCCCGAGTCAACCACATCAGAGGTAACTTCTGGATTCTTCTGATCAGCAATAGAAACTAATGTTTCTTTAGTGGTTGAAATAAAAACTTTCTTAAAAACAATATCGATCATTAATGCATTTTCTGAAGTCTCCTCTGTGACGTTCTTTAAAGATTTAATGAGCATATCTGTATAAAGGCGTTTGCCCGTAGAGATAACGAGACGCTGGCCTTGTAAAGCCTGTAATCCTTGGTAGATCCCTAGTAGAGATAAATCAGAACCAATGAACGTATTCCCAATAAGTCCATTCATCCTGCCAGCACTTTCAGACCATCCTATTTTCATTGTTACTTCTGGTGGTGCTTTATAACAATGGTCAGAAATCGGTGAACCCTTTTCTACTGGATGCTCTGTAATAACAAGCTCATCAGAAAGGTTTTCTTCAATAACTACATCAGCAAATAAACCCATTATTGAACGATGACCACCCAGTAAGAGGGAGCCAACTGTTTCAGTGATAGCCATGCTTTTCTCCGGGCATTAAAAAACCCACCTAGAAGGTGGGTAGACTTAATATAAATTATGGAAATTAATTCTCTTATTAACTAAGATTTACTTAATGCCAATAGAACGACCATTTCCATGAAAAAAATACTTTTAATTTCAACTTCTTTATTTATAAGTATTAGTGCTTATGCTGATTGCTCAAACACTAAAACTTCATTTGAAGCACAAAAGTGTTTAAACCAAGAAGTTAAAGCCTTAAAAACTCAACTTAATGCAACTTATAAAAAAGCGTATGAGACAACTTCAGCCAAAGAAGAGTTAGATAATGCACAAAAACAATGGTTAAGTTTCAAAGAAAAACAATGCGGTGATTTTGTTGTAGCGGATACTCAAGGAAGCCCAGCAACAGTTGAATATGATTTAACTTGCCAATCTATTCTTTATAAACAACGCATTGCATTTTTAAAGGAATTATTTAACCAATAAGCCCTTTTGCATTTCTAGCCATCTGAACCATTGTATTTTCATTGTTACGTTTAACCAAACTAGCAGTTTCCTTAGGATTATTCGCCTCATTAATAACCATGTCAGTTTTATGGGTTTGGTAAATAGTAATATTTTTTGAGTTAGAATTTGCCGAATTCAACTGATCTTTATAAGGATTACTTGAATTTGGCGCCCCAATATTTTTAATACTGAGATTCGAAAGGTTATTAGTTCCCAAAGCATTATTTACACCTAAAGAAATGGCAAAAGGTTTAGGCATTTTATGCTTGTCAGCAGAAGGTGTACCATGCACATGTACAGCTTTACCTGATCCAAAAACCTGTCCAGTTTCTTTAGCTTGTTTCTGCACCTCTCTAACCCATTTCTTAGTTGTACTACTTGCCTCACTTAAATAATAAGGATTTGCATAAGAGATATTTTCGCCAACTATAGACTCTTGCCCAGCTGCTCGTTTGGCAACATATTCGCGAACAAACTTTTCCATACGCTTAGACACCCTAGACATTGGAACTTTATCAACACTTCCATAAGCGCTTTTTCTAGGTGCATTAATGTCTGAGAATGCCCAGCGTTGATTAACAACTCCTTTGACACCCTCACCAAACTTTCCAGAAGCGACCCGATTCAAAATTGTGTCAACTACTCCAGCAGCTTGATTCTCAAAGTCCTTGCCCTTCAAAGAACCTACTACCTCAGTAGATGCAACTTTCATAATATCAACAATATCCTGTTCAGAAAGTTGTAAAACTCTTCCGCTTTTTGCTGTAGAAACTGTGCTCTTAACATTACTTATTGTTGTCTGAGTTGCACTAACCACAGCAGCTGCACCAGTTTTAGCAGCTTCAGTTACTGCTGCAACAGTTTCTTTTGCGGTTCCTGCTGGATCATCAATTGCCTTGGTAACAAACTCTACAGTCTTATCTTTTAGGTTTTTGATTAACTCGGCCAATTCTTTTATACGTGCAATCGCCGTTTCAATACCCCCTTCCCATTTAGACCAATCAATTAAGCTCTCACCACCATTTTTCCAAGTTTGGTAGTCATCCCACAACGCAGCAATAGCAGCTGCAAGTGCTAATACAATACCGATCGGGGAAGCTAAGAAGGCTAAACGTAACGACTTGATCAGGAAAAGAAGCCCTTTCAACATTGGCAGTACTGAGGCCAATTTGGCAATCGTTCCAATAAAACCACCAAAGATGACGGCGAGTAAGGCAAACTTTAATCCAGTGGCCAGAATTGCTTTAAACCTTGGATCTAGTTCAGCGAACCAAGCAATAGCACTTCGCAAGAAGTTATTAATCATCTTGAGGATGGGGATAAGTGCCTGTCCAGCAGTCATTACAACAACTTCCGTAATGGCCTTAGTTGTCATGGTGATATCACGGAACTGGACCATGAACTCTGTACCAGATTTAGTTAGCTCATCAGTTAAACCAACGTCCTGCCGTAATTTCTGGTATTTCTCCATGTTGCCGATGAACTTATCATCACGCATGGCCATAAGAGTATTTTCATCAATACCCAATGAACTAGCGTATGCATTGGCTTGGTAGTAATCCATGCCTTTCATAGTCTTTGAAAGGTCTTTCATTACTTCCACACGGTCACGTAACTGGCCGTTACCATCACGGGTAGCAACACCCATGCCTGTTAGCATGCCTTCATAACCGGGGGAGTTACGCATCTTTTGGGCCACATTCTCAAGTGACTGTAATGCATTTTGCGCATTACCACCCATCTGTGAGATTGCATCACCGTAGGCTCTAATATTTGAAGCAGATGCGCCAATACGTTGAGATGAGTAATACAGCTTATCGAGTTCACTTGCTGTCTTAGCAACAGCAACAACGGCACCAGTTGCCAAAAGCAAAAGTGTTTTATGCAGTAATGTTGCTTTGAGATCTACCCCTTTAAGGGCATCACCCATCTTTCTAGCGCCTTCGTTATCCGTAGAAAAACCCAAGGACACAAAGAAATCACGAATAACTGTATCGCTCATGTTTATCTCAACCTTTCTTCTGATCGTTAAATCTTTCAATTAAAAGCTGGTTATCTGCCTGCACATCTAATGCATCGTTCATCAATGCAATATCAGCTAGATCTACAGTTCCATCTTTTAAAGACTCAAAACGACAAAGACCACGAATCACCGGCCGTAAAAGCCAATCTTCGTGGTCTGGTAAATGCATATATTTTATGTGGGCTGCTTCTTGCTCAATGCCTGAGTAAGCAACCCTCGAATAAAATTTCCCAAGTTAATACGAATCGCTGCAATTGTTAGCGGAAGGATGTGCTCGATACCCAAGTCGTCAAACATCAAGGCATCTTTAACTACTAATCGTGCACCATCGCGTGTAACGACAGATAAGCACTTTTTCATAACGTAGTTAGCATCTTCTTCGGGCATCTCAGCAATTGCATCGATAAATGGCTGAATCGCCGCACCAAAACTATTTAGGTCAAAATCCTCTAAAGCGCTTAGATCAGGATTATCGGGATCATCCCCAAACTTATCTAAGAGATCCATTACATTGCTTTTCAGGATCTCAGTCATGAAGGGAACAATCGTAGGAACAATAGGTGCAATTTTTCGGGATACGTGAAATTGATCAAAAGCATCTAAGCGGCCAATTTCGTAATTATGATTACCAATTAGCATTAGTCATATGCTCCTAACTTCTGATCGATCTTGATTGCATCAAAAGCCCACTCGTTAAAGTCACCGACTGTCTTATACGCTAGATCAGCATGCTTCTTAAAAGCACATTTCGTGGCGGTCGCATTGTCACCAGATCCGGTATGGTTCAACGTGATTGTGTTCTTGCCCCACTTTTTCGTGCTTGAACGCTGGATGTGGTAAAGATTGGAAAGCTTGGCATTAACTGGCGATGTTTTTAATAATCGTACAGTCACAGTACCAGACTTATTAGCACTTAAGGAATGCATCCCTTCACCGTCAGCGCCAATAGTCATTTGGTTAGCATCAGCAGCCATTGCAATGGTAATACCTTCATCTGCAACGCCCGCACCGTAACCAAGGTCAATTACCCCATCATCACTGGCGAGTGTGCATTGAGTATCCATAAATGAATATGTAGACATATTTTCTTGTCCTTATTAGCGATTTACTGAGACAAGCACATCAGAGAAATGTGTTGCACCAGCCAATTTGATTGCGATTTGGAATACTGGAGATTTACGCGCCTCACGTTCAGATTGAGCTTGATCATCTAAACTATTGGCAAAGACGTAATATCCTTTTGGAAGATAGTCACCAGTTTCTAAGGCCCCAAAAGAATCACCATTCCACTGACCGGGACCAATAAGACCGTTAGTTACTGCCTGCTCTAATGCTCGCTCAAGTACCGTACATTGACGATTTACGCCACTTTCCAGTTGTGGAACTTTGGTTGGTGTGGTGTAGAAAAGATTCCACAATGCTGTCTCTAAATGGTTTTGCAACCAATCAAGACCGTGACGCTCATCAATGAATGAGCCGTCACACATTACACCTTCTTGAAGAATTGCTGTGTCGTTGTTGTAGCCGGCAAAGACATTACAGTTTTTATCTTTAAGCGCTTTTGCTTGTGAGACTTGCAAGTCTTCAGCTTCTACACCTGGTAGCTGCTTAAACTTCAATGTAATGGTTGTATTTGTGCCATTAAAGTTGACGCTAAATGCTCGTCCAAAAACCGAAGCTGCTGCATGTGGGGTATCACCAGAAAAGATTGTGAATACTCGACCATTGTTGGCTTTGCTGAGCTTATAAGCCAGATCAGTTGTGCTGGTACCATCCAAAGCTAATGCGTTTGTAATTGTCTGGCCATAAATACGTGGTGGATTTGCAGCAAGAATAAAATCTCCTACTGCCTCAACATCAGCGTCCGAGATTGGCTCAGCGATATCTAACCCATACCATTTAAGGGATTTATCAGCTAAGTGAGTAATCGCATCCATTAAAGGTTCCGCTGCATAACCATTGACTGGTACCGAAGCATGACCGACTGTTAAACCCATTAATGATGAAACGTCTGTGCCAGTTGCATTGGCAATAGCATATGAAATGGTTGATGTGGCACCAGTGGTTAATGATGTAATTTCAAAACGGTTATATACATCGTTCCAAGTTACTGAAGCGGTACCAAGCTTTGTCGTTAATGCTGACGCTACACCATTGAGGTTAGTTACTGCTGAAAGGTTTAAGGCAGTTACTACTTTCTCAACGCCATTAATGGTGATTTTCATCGAACCATCTGCAATAGCTGTGAAGTTCGCAATATCACGTTGAGCTGAAGATAAAACCGCACCTTTTAAAACGGCCGAACTTGCAGATTTAACCCAGCGTCCAATATACAAAACTCGTGGTTTAGGTACTTGGCCAAAGTACTTTTGAGCGGCTTTGTATTCTGGCGCATCAGTACCGAAGTCTAATGCTACTGGCGTAGGGTCTGAATATTCACGCAAACGTTCAAGTGGATCTACTACGCCATCGGTAGCCCCCAATACAAGCAAAGAGCCAAAGCTACGCGGCCCCGCTGCTAAAGCCGCCAAACTAATGGAGACATTAACAACATCAGAGGTGGACAATGTCATGGATTACTCCTCGGAAATTCTATAGGTCCAGCATCTACAAAAGATTTAACTGCAAACGTACGTAATGTTTGCCGCTTAAAGACAGCGGTTAGGTCATATCTATGTACATACTGATTATTGAGAAAGTCAGGCGCGGTGATGATTTCACCCACCTTGATAAATTTGATTTTTTGCGCTTTGAGTTGCGCGATATTTTGCGGAATGCCTAGACCATCTTTGAGGACGTTTGCGATCGTTTGGCCGTGGTCGCCATAGAACGATAAAAACAGCATCAACTCTTCATGTCGAATTGAATCCATTGTTTCGTCTTTCTGGTCGAAGTATGGCCCATCGTCGGGAGTTATTGACTTTACGGCAAATGCACACCAATCCTCACCAACGGCGGGAAATGGTGGAGGCTCAGTTTGAAAACGTGGCCGAACCATATCACCTGGTAAAGATGTAATCCCGACAATGAAGGCTTGAAAGATGTCCTCTAGGTCTTGGTCATAAGCAGATCCGCCGCTAGGGGTGATATATCCCCCTGAAGCAGAGTCACCCATGATTTACCCCAGTGGTTTAAGCTCGCAAATAGCTTTTATAAAACCTTGGCCATAATGCAAGTTATCTAAGACTTGAGTCACAATGTAGGTTTTACCCTTCCAAGTAATCTCATCAGCTTTGTTATTTGCATCACCCTGAATCAAAGCAAATTGCGTGTGAATGTTGATCGCACCCTTGATCAAAGTACCATCGGCACGGCGGTCCATTTTGATACCGTTATTTGTAGTAACAACACCAGAAAAAGAAGTATTTGTAATCGTCTCTTGCGATCGTCCGTTGTTTCCCACGATGACCTCAGTACGCTTGCAAATAATGCCCGTCTCCATAAAGTCGGGATCTAGTAAAACGTCAGAAACATCAAGATTAGCCACGCTTTACCTCCTTATCCTTTTTCATAATTACGTAAGTAACCGACTTTCTCAGCTCACCGGTATCAATCAACGGCCGAACTAAGCCAGACTCAGCTGAACCAGTTTCAAGCTGCTTAAGATACTGTTTTGCGCCTTTACGTCCACGCCGTGCTCGAGCACGGATTGTGGCCAAAGATAGAGGGGCAAATTCACCATTAACGAAATAGGCTCGAACTGAATTCATAGCAATCATCCCAGCGGATTCAAGCAACATCATCATTCTTTGGCTATTACCAGCTAAAGCAGCATCAACCGCTTTAACGAGCTTATCGCCTACCGGTTCTTGAACTTCTTCAACACCCGGCACCAGAAAAGGTCGCTCAGGAATGTTTTGAGAAGGTGAGCCACTTTCCATAAGGTAGCCAATTTGGGCATTGGTTAAACCATCGCCATCAGTACGTGCTTCGCCATGAGGAATACCGACTAGCACATCCATTTGGGATAATTCAGCCATTGCTTGGAAAATGTCAGCTAAGCCTTTACCACTTGATTTAACGCCACTGCTCATAGTTGGATGCCTCCTGCACCAGCCATCAGCAATAACTGATAAAACTGAACTCCCCATGTTGTCTGGTTCCAGTGGCCAGCATCGGCAATAAGCACACCCGAAACATCCATGGACTTTGAAACACCATCAACTGATTTAGATGTTTCATTTCCAACAATCTTTCCAGCATCACCACCAATGCTTGCAGCACCCATCGCACGCTTATAAAGCGTGAGATAGTGAGCAATAAACAGTGTCAAACCATAATCAAGCGTATCCCCCCAACGTTCCTCACGAAGTAACTTTTTCCCAAGGTTTAAATAGAAATTAAACTGAAATGACGGATATTGCGCAATATCAGCAAACACCGGCATTTCTTCACGAAAAGAGGATTCACTGATCATTAATTAAGTTTCCTTTGGGGTGTCTTTTTCTTTGCTTGGTTCTTTAACTGAAGTAGCCTTGGCCAAATCAGCTTTTAATTTTGTGATTTCAGCATCACGATCCTTAATCACCTTTTGAGCTTGATCTAGAGCATCCTTTGATTCACTCGCTTGGGTTTGAAGATCTTTAGCGGCCTGGATTTTAAGATTAGAGATTTCGGTATCACGATCTTTTACAATCCCTTCGAGTTGTCCGATTTTCTTTGTAGCTTCATCAGACTGAGTTTGAAGAATGCTTAATTCTTCATTCACTATTTCTAGTTGCTTTTGCAACTCACTTGTCTGGATATCATTATTAGAAATCTCTTGGCAGTGAGCTTTAACAAACCAGTTTTTGGCGACCTCTTCCTCTACATGTTGTAGCCCCATAGGTAATTTAAGAGATTTCGGTTGCCCGTTTTCGTCTGTTCCAAGATTTACCGTCAATGGACGAGAAAGAAGAATTTGTACTTGTTTGCTCATGTCTTAATTCCCCTTATAGACCATCTGCATAGAATGCTGTTTCCGGATAAATCCATTCAATTGCACCTAAACGACCATAGTAGGTAGTTAATTGACGTAGATCTCGATATTCAACTGGAGTGCGTTGTAAAGGAACCATTGGGAAGCGAACACGGTTTTCACTTTGCGTATAACACATCATACGGTCAGTACCCGCCGTACCTCGCTCTATACACCACTTGGAAGGCTGGATGTCTAATGGCTTACCGTTTTTAGCATAGGAAATACAATTGACTTTGATATATTCCAAAACTGAAATATTGCCAGCTTCAGAAACTTTACGTGTTACTGCTAAACCAAATTGTTCCGGTGGCAATAACAATTTAGAAGGGCAAACTGCAAAGCCTGAAGCAATCCATGCGTTATATAAAATCATATTCACATCGGCCAGCATTTCGTCTGCTGTTGCCAACTTCCAGCTCTTATTAACGTTGGTAGCGCCTACCTTGTCAGAGTTCAAAAGACCTTGAACACCGATAACTTCATCACCGATATAAACTTGCTCATCGGTATCCATATTGTGTTTAAGGATTAAACCACTGTGTTTTAAGGCATCAACTGGACGACCAGCTTGACGAGCAGATTCTAATTCCGGAATGGTCCAGCCAATCTGGTTAGCCCATAGAGTTAATGGCTGTGCTGTTTTACCAATATCTAACGCAATACCTTGGATAGCATCTGCATTTTTACCTACCCAGGATTTACCTTGAGGTGAAGCGCCTCCAGCTGCTGCAAATGATGCATTTGAAAAACTCGAAATCTCATCTGCAATAGATACATCAGAACGTAAGTCAACATCACGCCCCCAGGTAACATCTACCAAAGGCTCATGCATTGTTTGATCAAGACGCTCTAATTCACCCACCATGAAAGCGCCGGTACTATCGATAGTTCGAGAATCAAAGGTCATCATATGGTCACGAGTACGTGCTCGTACTGGTGTTGCTGTTCCCATGGCCAAAGCTTGAGCCATAGTGTTCGCAATTAATAGCTTACTCATATTGTCTTTTCTCCAGGCACAAAAAAACCACCTAATCGGTGGCCGTGCTGTTCAATAATTTTTAAATGTTAAATGAGATTTCTACGTTGCCTTGCGCATCAGCATCATGCATAAAGAATGCATTCGGTAAGATAATACTGTTTGCTCCATCTGCTGCGGCTTCAACACCTCCAATTGGTTTAGCCTCAGTGCCTGCAGCGATACGTACATAAACCGTGCCCGCTTTCTTTGCAGTGCCTGCATTACATTTCACCGTCATATAGCCACGGCGTAAAACATCTTGAATGCCGTTAGGTAGAGGCGTTGCTTTACCAAGTTCGTTTTGTGCAGATTGAGTTGGATATGCACGTACCAACAAACCATAGATACTTGCTGCTGTATCTGTTCCAGCTAAGAGAACAAATTTACCTGTAGCAGTATCAATCTTCCCGAACAAACCAAATGCAGAGAATTGCGCCCCTACTGGATGTGATTCGATAGTTGATTGGCTTTTGCGAGAGACATCACCAGGAATGCCACTCGGCATGCGATATAAAAATGCATTAGACATAATTCTTATCCTTGCTTGTTCCAGAATTCACGGTTGCGTTTATTAATTTCAGCTGGCGTTGGAGCAGCTCGGCCAAAATCAGTGGTTTTAATTCCAGAACGAATGCCCTTTGCATTGTTCTGTTGTTTGATGAGTTCCGATGCCCCAGCAAATGCAGCATCAATGGTGTGGCTTGGCAAAATATCAAAATCAGGATTTTGACCAACAAATGGAGTGATAGCTTTCTGGCCGTCTTCAGTAGCAAATGCGGTTTTAAGAACTGCGCGTTTAGTATTTAAAACAGCTTTTCCATTATTCGCGCTGTCGAAGGTAGGCATGCGATAACCAGGCGAAAGAATTTCGGCACGTGAAATGACTTCTTTTAATGAGTCACCGGTATAAGTTTGCGTACCAGATTCATCAAGTTTTTTAGCTGGTTCTGGCTCAGTTAAATCACCGTCATCCTTTGTTTTATTTTCCGGATCGTCGTCATCATCTTCGGTTTTCTTTTCAGGATCATCACCATCTTTGGTTTTCTTTTCTAACTTAACCAAACGAGAATCCATAGTTTTGAGCATTTTGAGGATTTCACGATTCATAGCAGCATCACTAGTTTTGCCCTTATCGTCATCTTCTGGCTCTTCGTCTTCTGTAGGAAGATCCAGATCCTCATCTTCTACAGCCTTGGCAATTTTTTCTGCTTCATCTGCATCACCAGTTTTCACCAAGTTACGAATACGGTCAGCAAAACTGATTTTTTTCTTTTTGACCTTGGTCGTCATAAAACTATCTCCAATCGAGCAGCGAGAACCGCATCGCCCTTTATCAACTAATGCAATATGGTTAACTACAATATTGCTCTGAACCCCTTTGCCCGGGCTGACTTGTGTATATTCAGCATCGTAACCAAGAGAAATTTCTACCTTGCCTTTTTGCACAGCTTCAATGGTCGACTCATCCATAACTAACAAGTCAGCCATTAAATACTCTGCATCTTCACCTTCACCTTGGTGAACGTTGTGACTAGATCCTTTTGATAGTAATTGCCAATTTTTAGGATTTACCCAATCCTCAGGATGATCATCGGTAACGGGTTTACCTTCTGTGCTAGCAATGGTCGTGGGTGAAAATAAAACATCATCTCCACGGTAAACTTGAATCAATCCGGTGTTATCAGGCTCGATTGGCACCTCACCATGGCCATAGATTAAAATTCCAGTTCTGGCCAATCGAACATCACGGCAAAGTAAATAACCTTCTGGCGTAATTTCACGGGTACGGCCAATCTGTCCTGAGGTAAAAATGTTGGACCGATCTACTGTTTTATTGCCCTTATCTTTTTTGCTTTTAAACATGGTTCACCTTTTTCAGGCATTAAAAAACCACCCGAAGGTGGCTGTGTTTGTAAACTGGATTGAATGAATGCCGAAACTCTTTTAATGCTTCTCTGAAATCATATTCATCAAAAGCATAAACATCTTTAAAAAATACCTTTCCATATTTTTTAACGAACATTCTTCGTTTTTCGTACCGAACGGTTTTTACTCGCTCTCGATAAGTTGGCTCTCTGTGGCCCCTTACAGCAACTACTGGAGAATGTTCAATAAGTTGAATGCAATCCATTGGCATACCTAGTGAAAACTTATAACCATCATGTGGACCACCAAAAATGGTAAAGAAAATTTGCATTTAAATATCCTCTGGAATAACTGGTTCGGCATAACAACGACAATTAGGCAGACACCCAGCATGTCCTTTTAAATTGTCCAAAGTTGGCGGTTTGTCCCAAGCAACAAATTTCCCATTCATAGCCTTATGACTTGGCCGTACATCACCATCTTCACTTGTGCGCCAGATGTAACCCTCTGAGCCTAGATTCTCGGCTCTAGCTTGAGTAAATACGCATGATGCTCGGCTAACCTCAGTACGTGCAATTGTGATTGCTCTTGATCTTGTGACGCGGCCAGTTGCCATAATCAAGCCAGCAATCTCACTTGAACGGTTGCCCTCAATTAACGAACGTGTAGAAAGGTCATGAATACGCTGAGCTGCATCTAATGGCAATGACTTAATAAGCCTTACCTGGTCATTTAGAAGCTGCTGATATACGGCACCAACTTCGGTATTCCGGATCTGTTCACGCACACCACGGGAAAGATCTTCTGCATAGATGAGCCAAGTTTTCTCATCACGCAATGCAACATCGGCAATGATTCGACCAGCTGCATTTTGTGCCCAATGGTGGAGAGTATTTGCATACTCATTTAATGAAGCAGCCATTAATGGATAAGTGGCAGGGTCATTTACATCAAAGCCCTTAACGATTGTATCGACATAACCAGCAATCTTTCTAAGCTGCTGGCTGTATCGTATCTCGGTCTTTCTCGCTAGGTGAGGTGTTATACGATTTATTTGTCTCTTCATCATCTTTACCTTCACCCGGTGGCGGTGGATCTTCATCATCAGCGTCTTTAATTTCCTCATCAGTGATGTGAGAGAAAACACCCGTAACTTCACTTGATTGGCGCAATTCTTTTAATGCCGTTGATCGTTTAATGAGTCCACCTTCTTCAGCGGAAATCACTGCTTCTGTTACACCTTTAGCTACATTTGCTTTTTTCTCATCATCCAATTGCCACAATGATGCGAATTTAAAACTAAATGAATCAGGTAAAGGCTTACCAAGTACAGACACATGCAACACTGCGTAGAGGATCTGCAACGGCGTTCGTAAACGTCCTTCTTGTTGCTGGTTAATATTGTCGTAATAGTTGGCTAGATCAGACTCACCTGTAGCATTTAAACCCGCTGGTGACTGACCAAATAAACGTACAAGTGGTATGCCTGTAGCACCTGAAATCTGTTGCCCAAATTGCAGCAGAATATTATCTAAACCCGAAAAGTTGTACTGATGTGCTTCATAGGTATCATCAGCATCCATTAGCGTTAAGCCTTCATTAGACTGCCACTGTCGGATCTGATTGATCTGTTTTACAAGAGCCTCATAAAGTTGGCCACCAGCAGCAATAAGACTACGCAACCCTTTAACTTTATAAGTCCGTAGATGAGCTTTATAAACCAACTGGCCAGCACCTAAAGTAGCGCTATCAAAAATCGTTAGCCGATCCTCCAATCGCTCAATAACTGATTGCCCCCAAAGGTTTTCAGTAATTGATTGGTTGTATGGCAGCTCTACGCCATCCATACGGATGACGCGCGAATAGTGGACTTTTTGATTACACAAGCCTACTGAATCGGTAATCACGTCGTAATAGCGAGGAGTACCATAATCAGGGCCTAACTCTGTGACCAAATCTTGTAATGTTGGTTGAACCATCCATCGATCAAGAACCAATAAACCTTTAAACTGATCTTTACCAATAGTGTTGACATTTAAAGGTGTTGATACGTTTTGACCATCAATCATCATGACAGCAATGGCACCACCGTAAAGACGTGACCACTTAATTGTTTTATTAAGCCGCCCCCATACTTGTAAGCGATCCATCTCCTGATCTATCTTTTCCGATTCTTTAGGATCTGATAGGCCATTCAATTTGACACCCTTACGTGTCATATCGTCAGCAACAACATCAACGACTTGGCCAACTACCCAAGATGATCGATACATCGCTTCAAGCTTTAATCTGTCACGACTTAAAAAATTAAAGCCATAAACAGACTGATCATGCTGATTTCCAGTACCTAACCCAACGCGAGCGGCAAAGTTCTGGAATGAATCTTTAGTAAATTTAATTAAGCCCATAACTTTCTCTTTTACAGCTTGCCCCAAACGTTGAGCTCAGCAATTTGTGGGTTAAAACAAATCATGACGCTATCCGCCCGGTTAGGTGAGGCAGTACCATCAGGCTGTTTATTGACTAGGATTTTTCCAACACCATTTTTTGTGTAGGTAGGTTGTGATAGCTCTGTAGTGAGTAATGCCAATTCCTTAGCATCGATATCTTCAGTAGAGAGTGAAATGATCATATCCGGATCATAATCACGCCCCTCAAGAGCTCTAAAAGTTTCCTGGAAACGCAAACGTAATGACCACCAAGACTGAGCTTTGAGATTTGCGAAAAAGTCTTTATTGAGACGCTTTTCGACCATTTCGCCTTCAGGATTGTGAACTGAACCAGATCCCCGGAAAGACTCTACATTTATTTCGGATAATCCTAACTCACGGCGTTTTTCATTAATCACCCTAGCATCACCACGGCACCCAGCTCCAAGACCATCGGCATCGTAGAACAACGTATCGATGGATTTCTCAAAGCAGAGATCCATCGCTTTTTGAGTTGTTCCGAAAATGTCATCTCCTTTACCTGACCATGTAGACAAGTAATTCATGACAACGCCATGTCGACCTGTAAATGAGTTTTTATCCTTACCTTCATCGGCTACATCTAAGCCACCAATACGATCACCTGTCGGCTCTAACTGAAGCTTTTTATGAGCATCGATTGCAGCCTGAACCCAAGCTGAAGGAATCAAGACACCTTCAACAGATGCGGCATAATTAATATCGACCTCTTGAGCAAGTACCACATCATCAAGTGTGGCTAGCTGCTTTTCATACCATGGGTAAATAACTTTGCCGTTATATGTAACGGTCCAGTTCTTATCCGGGTTATCTCGCCAAGGCATTGTAAATACTGAATAGCGACCACTAAAACGATCCTGGTGAAAACGATCACCAATACCGTTAGGTGTAGATCCTTTAATATGAACGTTTGTGTTTTGCGAGATTGCAGCATCTACAGCTTCTTGCCGTTCTACGAATGCCCATTCATCCAAAAAATACATCGTGGTACGTCCACCACGGCCGATATTGTCGCCCGCCTCACCTGTGATGGTTGCGCCGTTATCTGGGTTAATGATGCGCATGTAGTTATCATGCACTTTTTCGACAAAGCCCTTAGGTTTCATCCAACCAGGCATTTTGCTGAACATGTCGCGGAATTTATGAAAAAGGGTTTTAGGGTCGCCCTTCTTATCTACCAATTCCTCTTTACGACTACCAACACCACCCGCAAAGCCTTCAACGAATAACCAACGATGCAAGAAAAAACCCAGTACAACGTAGCTCATACCCTCATCACGGGATTTTTCAATTAGACCATGTGTCTGAGTGCTTTCACGCTCCAGCAACCACCCTACAAGTTCAACCTGTTTAGGACGCAATACAAAAGGAATATTTGCAGGTAAGCCAAACGACATACCACGCGGATCGTATGTCCAGATCCAGTGGTTAAACCAATGCACTGGATCCTTGCTGCATTTGTATATTTCTGCCTGGATGCTTAATTCATTTTGCTCAATTACAGCTTTGTAGTAGTAGCGCCGTGTCATCTCAGCGATAACATCAGGCAAGCGAGTTTTAACCGTCCATTCTTTAATTAACGGTGCAATCTCTTCCAATGCATATGTCATAACTTTCCATTAATAGCCAAACGAGCAAGCTCTTGCGGAGTAAGTTTTGCAAGCTCTTCAGGTGTATATGTCGGCGGTGGTGGAATCTGAGTATTTTCTGTTTTTATTGCCCCACCACCAGCTCCAGTAATTTCGACCCGCTTCTCGTAAAAACCTTTCATGATCTTTTGCATTTGGTCCACGATCTTAATTGTCATGGTCACGTTATTTTTCTTGGTGAAAAGTAGATCACTCAAAATCTTTAACTGAACAATGTCATTAGCCCCGCTAATGTTGTGTATTGGCTGTTTGAGATATTCCTTTCTCGTTGCTTCAAAAACTTCCTTGTATTCCTTCCTTAAGTCACGCCCTGCAACTTTATTAGGGTCATACGCTTCTACTTGCTGCGCTGACACATCAATGTTGAAAGTTTCTTTGACGGCCTTAACAACTTCTGTGGGTGTCATGAATTGCGCAAGTGACCGAACTATAAAGAGTTGCTCGGCTTTTTTTAGCTTCGCCATAATTCAAAATCCATCAAGGCTCATCAAGGAAACAAGGCAAAAAAAATGAGCCAAAAGGCTCAACTAATTAGGCAAGTTCCACAGCACTTGGAAATATTTACATCTGATACAAACGGCGCTTGCTTCGCCACTTCAATAAGTCGCTTCACGTTCTCGTCTGCTCCCCATCGTTTAACTACGCCCACAAACTCTTCAACATCATGGCCAGCCAAATAATGTTTTGGTAGCCCAGACATTTCACCAAGAATAGGCTCACCGTCTTCATCACGCTCAACGCCGATGTGATAAAGCTCATGTTCTATAAGCGCACAAAAATCTCGGTCCGTTGCTTGTTCGCAAAAACTAGCATCAATAGTGATGAGATAAACAGGCACATAACCAAACCAATCACGCATCTGTTGCTCTTGACGAGCTTTACGCCAGCCGCCCACATTAAACATGACTTTTTCGCACTGGCCTGAAACCATTTGTTTTTTTACGGTGCAAGCTTGTGATGCCCATGCAAATGCAAGAAATCCCTCATTTTCATGTATCAACTCAGCTATATGGTTATGGTCAGGGTTATAAAGCACACCACCTATGGTTAGATAATTTTCAATTACCCAATCCATGAGATCTGGTGCCGGTGTTAAGCGTGTAGCTTCTTCATCATCAGCCTGATCAATAAAATCAGTCGGTGGAAACGGTCTTACTTGTTCCATTTTCGATTGCCTCTAATTTATTTTTGATCAAGTTAGTTACGTAGCCCGATAAAACTGCATCGGGATGGAAGCGCTCAATCTTATATCCCAGCTCTTCAGCTTGATCGTATCTATCAAGGCTCCAAGCTTTATTAGCCAACTTGCCGCCACGTCCACCAGACCAAGGACCACCCTCAATCTCAATCAACAAGCGTAATTTCACAATATGGAAATCAAAGCGCCAATGTTTTGTATTGATGGGTTGAAACTTACTTTCAAAGCCAATGGCCAAATCCGTTAATTCTTCTTTTAGAGTTGCTTCAGCTTCTAAATAGTTTTGCTTGGCTTTTGGTAATGGTGTGCTCTTTGGCTTGGGTTTTCTTTCTTTTTTCCTGGTGAGCATAAAATACTTTTTAGGATCCATCGCACCACCTATATTTATAAGAACCCCTCAGGTTTATTGTTAAGCCGTGCAATTAATTTGTTTTGCTTTGCTATGGCCAAAAAAAATCGCTCATCTAATTGAGCGATCTCTTCTTGGGTTAAGCCTTTCGTGGTGCAACTGCCTGTGTGATTTAGCTCTCTTTGGAGCTGTCCAATCTCATAAGTGATTTTTTGAAATTCAGTCATAAATGCTCCAAAAAAAGAAAAAGCCCCGCCAATAATCGATATTTAGCGGGGCCATTTGCGCCGTAATCCATTCGGCTAAAAGAGAGGCGTGCTTATAAAACACCTCTCACGAGATTAAAAAACTTATTTGCGTGTATTCCACTGGCGAATAGCATAATTAACAACTGATCTTTCTTCATAAATAGTGTCGTAATGAAAATTTTCATCCCAAGCAATCATCGCCCAGGCACTAGGACCTTTTGAACCACAATCATGACACCAGGTGAAAGCATCCCAAGCAATCGAGCCATCTTCATCCGGCTTTCCATAATGCGATGAATCAGTACAAATTGAATCAGATCCACAAAACGGGCAATTCAAAGATTTTTCATCTGGCTGTAATTCTGTTTTTTCTTGGTCAGCATGCCAGGTATTGCCCATTTTCTTTGCTCCAGATAAGCAAAAAGCCCACCAATTGGCGAGCTTTTAAAAACTTTGTCGGGCGATCTATGTATAAAGCGCCCATTTTAGAAATACTTATACTTAACCGTTCTGTCTATGTCAAGCTAAGGAAATTTCATCTGGCTCAAAATGAAACGATCTTGCAAGACCATTTCTAATACAATTTTCCCAATTTTCGATACATGCTTCCGCAATTAATTCGTATGGCTCATATCGCTCAGAATAGCCAGATTTAGAAACTTTTAATTTTGCGATCGTAATTTTCTCATGCAATGTATATGGACGCTTTCCTGTACTAGAACATTTTTCACAAAATTTTGAACCATCTGGATACCCTTTATCATTAAACAATTCCAGCTTACCCAATCCCTGGCAATGGCTACACATAGCCTTAGTAAATAGCCGCCCACGTAAAACAACTTCCGCTAAACCCTTGGCCACGTTAGTTAAGTCGCCCTGACAATTATTTGGCTTAAAGTTCTTCTTGATCATTTCCTTATGGATCTTACTAGCCAAAACGTTTCTAACACGGAAAAAATCAGTAGAATTAATATCACCTTTTTTGATTTCAACTTTGCCAGGTACTTCATCAATACGCTTCTTAACTTCCTTTCCATCAATTATCCTGGTCTCATAAATTTTTTTTGCTTCTGTAACTTCTGTAATGCGTTCAAAATCAACTCGCTCAATGAGCAGTTCAGCCCATTTTTTTGCCCCGGTAGGCAATAAAGCAATCTCCCCTAAGACAACGGATTTTGTGATTTTCCCCTTACCTTCGCTTTGAGCAATAGCAAGGCGAAGTAACTCAATAAAATCAAACTTTTCAATCAACATAATCGCCTTCCTATTTACCCTTTACCATTATTAAAAAACAACTTGTTAAAACCTTTATTCACATCAAAACTTTGCATATCGCCCGAAAACAAGCATTGCCGCATCTCGTGCATGTTCATTTGTACGTTTTGCCCATCCTGTAAGCTTTAAAAAATACTTAGCGTCAGTTTTGGTTTTATTTGCTGCTGGGTGAATCATCGAATAATTCAAACCCTGCTCCTTGCACCAATCCTCCCAAATCTGTGCATCACGCTTAACAGATCCAACACCCTCACGCGTACCAGCTCCACTTTTGGCTTGTCGTGCATCCGCGTTGCCGAACCAAGTGCGTTTACGTGCATCCTCAATAAATAATTTCATGTTTTGTTTGCTGTGGATTTCGACTAGCTCTAACACCTTGCTCATTGCCTGGGTAATCGTGAGTGAGCCAACATCCTGAAGTTGTCCCCCATTCCCCTGATCAATGGCCACTGCAAAACCAGTATTCACACCAGTATCAATCCCTATTAAAACTTTGCTCATTTCTTAACACCCTTGAGGGATTGCTTAAACTCATCAAATGATTTTTCACCGCCGCATCTGTAACAGATCCGACCGAGGAACCCATCTTGATCGACAAAATATTTAGAACCACATGTACATGGTTTAAAAAGTTTTTCTGATTCATCTCCCCCCTTTTGCTTAGTCTCATGTTCTTTACGCGCTAACCACCACAAAACAACCGCACCGCAAAGTACTGCTGTCACAAACGAAATGAGTAGCCCCCATCCCAAAATCTCGAATTTATTCATGCTGCCACCCCTTTGGATGGAGTTTTAAAACCCATCTCAATCAAATACGGAATAAATGGTTTTTGTTGCTCAGGATCTACCAGCTTTTGTGCCATACGCTTACCAGCATCCATCCAAGACTCCCCGGTATGACAAAATGAATCTTTGAAATCAGGATGGTTTACAAGTAGACGAGCAAACATAAAAAGCTGTTTGTCAGAGGCAAAAGTTATTACCTCCGGCAATGTGTTTTCAGAATTGGATTGTTGGCCACTTGAGTTTTTGTTTTCAAAAGAGCGTGGTGCCGGTGTTTTCATCTTTGCGTATTTAGCACGTGCTTTAAGCATCCACTCTGCAAAAAACTTAACCATGAAATCATCGGAGTGATTGCGATCCTGGTTAAAGCCTTCAAACGCTTTTAACTCTCTCTCAAACCATGAAGCTTTAAAAATCTCGTTGGTATCAATTGATGGATTGATAGAACAAATTTCAGATTTCAAATTTTCCAAAACAAACCACGTATTTTTTTTATTTTGATAATGTCTTTTGATAGTTGTATTTTGTAGGTTAAAAATTTTAACCACTTGAGGTAAAAATTCTTTACCACTTGCGGTAAAAATATTTAACCACTTGCCATTTGTAGTGGTAAAAAAATTTAACCACCTTGGCGAGTTATCCACACCACTACCCACAACATGAAGGTGGTAAAAATTTTTAACCAGTAAAGCTGTTTCGTGATTAGTTTTTAAGTAAAAGCCGTTTACTTTGCGATCTATTTTAAGACCATAACCAAAGTGGTTAAAATTTTTAACCACCTGTTTATCGAATAAAATAAAGGTTTTAACCAAGATCTTTTTATTAGGAAATTTAATTAGATTTCCTAAATAGTAAGCATCAACTGGTGAATAAACATTACCGTACTTAGATTGATGGTGTTTTTTTATTAACCCAACATTTTCTAATTCAGTTAAACATTTAATTACTGTGGGTCTGCTCTTCAAAGATAAACTTTCTAATTGGCGCAAAGAGAGCGCATCACTCTCCTTTGTCCAGCCACGTGTTTTGCGAATAATTAACAGATAGATCTTCACTGAAGCATCACTAATTTTATTCATGGCTTCGTCAACAAATGCGTTGGCCACCATAAAGGAATTGGGCGTAAATTTACTCATGATGTAAGTACCTCATGACTTTAATACCTTTTGAGTTACTCACTTCTGCTCACCTTCCTCAATGATTTGAATGAAAGTGCTGCCCAAATAGCGGATCCGTTTAGCCCGATATAAACTTGAAATGATTTGACCTGCATGGAGCAGATAAAGACCATGCTTTCCATGTTGATCCACCAAGGCTTGCATAAACTCATCACGTGTTACGGCAGCGTTGTTTACATCACGGTTTTGACGAGCTAAATTTTTCTTACGTCCATCAAGTAAACCAGAGAGAGTTCTCAAAGCTGGTTCATGCCACGATTGATAACTTTGCTGACGCTTTTGTTCTAAAAGTTTGTCTTTGGTTGATTGATTTGATAAATTAGTTTGCATATTCATTGATCCCAAATTGATGAATTAAGAAGCCTGATCTCGACCATCAGGCTTTTTTATTTCCAATTACTGAGAAATCCTCGACTTCCCGAAGCTTGACCATGCTTCCAATGCCCTGCCCTAAATTCCCTGTTAATCCCAAGCGATTCATCTTCTCCGCTGCTACAGTTACCGTATGCCATTCACCCATAATCATTTTTTCTAGGAGAACGCTTCCTTGTGCAGCAATTTCATTACCTTCCAATTCAGCAAGTACGACCAAACGGCTGTGCATGTCTTGATCAATGCGTATATGGATAGATTTTTTTTCAAGGCTCATAAGCTTGTCTCTAAACTACTGAAGCTTTGTTATCTTCAGTCTTGGGGGTTAAAAAGATTTCTGGAAATTTCAGTTTTTCTTTTGGCGGAATACCGCGAACGGTCCAGTTCTGAACACGATGAGAGCGATAGTTCAATTTGCGGGCTAATTCAGAAGCACCGCCATTATCTGCAATGAGTTTTTTATCTTCTTGAAGCGTTGTCATAAACAATGTCCTAAAACAAAATGTTTCATGAATACTAAAACATTTTGTTTTATTTGGTCAATCACTTTGTTTCACACAGATTGTTTTAATTTTGAGAAAATTCTAATAATTGTTTTAGGTTGTTTTGTTATGAGTGATAAAGAGATACACCCAACAATGCAGCGTATTTATAATGAAACTGGCTTAAACGCCAATTCATTAGCTTCGCTTTTAGATGTAGATTCACAAAAGGTCTATAACTGGGATAAGCGTGGGATTTCCAAGCAAGGTGGTTTACAAGTTTCACAAAAATTGAAACTAGATTACGCTTGGATTCTTACAGGTGCAGGCAAACCAAATATTGAAAAACTTTATAATGAGAAGACATTAAATGTATCTCCAAGAATTGGAGGATGGATTCCAGTGAAGTCCTACTCAAAGATGGGTTATGACGGTTTCTACACTGAAATGGGTTACGGCGGAAATGGAGGAGATGGTTACGTACCCTCACTTACAGCTGGAATTCATGCTTATGCTGTTAAAGGTACTGGCGACTCTATGTACCCTGCCATACGAAATGGATGGTATGTTGTTTGCGATCCTGATGCCACTCCAACACCAACCGAATTTGTTGAAGTTCAACTAAAAGATGGACGAAGAACAATCAAAGAATTTATCGGTATCGTGAATGATGTTTTGCATCTTCTTGCAGTGAATGGCGAGAAACGAACTACTTTTGATATGGATGAAGTAGATGCAATTGTTGCAGTAACAGATATTGTTCCACCTAGTAGACACGTACAAGAATATCCAACAATTCCATTGCAGGATATTCATTACGATTAATTAAGAAAAAACCAAATACCGCCTTAGGGCGGTTTTTTTGTGCCTAATAAAAATAACACATTTTGTTTTAAAAATTCTTGACCAAATAAAACATTATGTTTTATATTCTAATAACACATTTTGTTTTAACAATAAAAAAGCAGCTATGAAGTTCGAAGGTCCTAGCTGCTTAATACTCAGTGAGTAAAACGATTATGAATGTAAATGCAATTCCATTCAACCATATCAAAGTAACTGGTGTTACCGCTCTTGTTTTGATTGCTGGTTTAGCTTCCTGTGAATACAAGACAGCTCAATCTAGTTTAGCAACAAAAACCCAGACCTTTACACCGCAAACTCAACCAAGTTCATACGGTGTTCAAACGGCCCAGATCACAGGTAAGACATCAGGTATTGCAGTGGTCAAACTTGATGGCTTCCGAGTAAACGTAAGCTTTGACTTTGAGGCTCATCCGGATAGCTACGGCGTACCAGGTTCGGAATTTACTGCTGTTGATGTTACCCAGCTCACAATCAATGAAATTACCGATGTAAACGGTAAGTCATACAACGATTTCACTGATTACAACGATCACCGCAATATCAATGCCCTTCTTAAAGGCTTCATCGAAAAAAATCGCCTGGTGGAGGAATAAGTAATGAAAAAGACCTTCACCACACCTTTTCGTAAGTTTCTTTTTAAAGACCAGGAAGGTTTCTACCATGTACGTCTTGGTCCAAAAATCTATTTGGCCAAGCTGACTCTAGATTTTACGCCAGACTTTGATAAAGAGTTTACTGGTGGCAAAAGAGCTCAGCCATTCAACTGGTACAACGTACTTGTTAAGGATTCACAAGAAAGTGAGCCGCGTCCAATTACTACGGATGAATTATCACAAAAATGGTTCAAGCCTGAATTTAAGGGCGGTGTTAATTATCACCGTGCTATTGAGCAAAAGAACCGTACTCAACCCCAACGATACAGCGCAGAGCAACGTATCGCTTATAAAAACTCTCGTTATTAATTGGGTGGCATCATGACTACTGAAAACTTAAAAGACAATTTACATATCTGGAATGCTGTTAAGCAAACACCTACTAATTTTCTTAAAAAAATTGAGTTTGGCTACTTAAAAGGAAAGTCAGATATTAATCCTCAATGGCGATTAATGGCTATGACTCAGGCTTTCGGTCCAGTTGGTCACGGATGGACATATAGACATGTGCGCTTATGGTCTGAAACAGCTCCAGATGGAACCTTGATGGCCTTTGCTGAGGTGGCGGTTAAAACAAAGATTGATGGTGTTTGGGGCGAGGAATTTTTTGGTAATGGCGGATCGGCTATTGTTGAAATTCAAAAAGGTAAATTAGTTGCTATTGATGAAGGTTATAAAAAGGCGGTTACGGATGCACTTGGTGTAGCTTTTAAAGCAGTTGGTGTAGCAGCTGATGTTTACCTAGGTAATTTTGATGGCAGCAAATATTTATATAACTACGACTATGCTTATCTTGAACAAAATACTTCAGTACCCGCAACTCAAAATAATACTAAGCCGAATACTCCGCCAAAACGCTCACAAGATCAACTTTATCAAGATGCACTAAAAGCTATTAAAGATGCTCCCGACACGACAATCCTTAAAGCTGCTGCAAATCGATTTAAAGGCACAACCTATGAGACAGGCATTAAAAGAGCATGTCGCGCACGTGCAGATCAAATGGGCTGGAAAACAAACCCTAGCCTCAGCCAGCAACAAAACCAAACTCAACCCCTCCACCATTAATTAAAGGCAGGAAATAAACATGACTAATTTAATTTCAAACCAAGAAGCCTTTAATGCTTTGATGTCCGGCAAAGTTATTCTTTGCCGCCACATCGATGGTGAGTTTGATACTTTGGATCAGTTCCCAGCTACAGTATTTTCTTTGCCAGGCTATGAATATTGTATCCAACTGCCAAAGATTGAATTGGCTGGGATTATATTTACTCAACCCCTCACCCTTGATGATGTTAAGCCAGAACAAGACATTTATCTTGTTGAGTATACGGGTAGTATTTATTGGTACAAGTACAATGAAACTTCAGCCCTAAAAACAGCAATTTCAAATGGATTTGCTCAAGCAGACATAGAAAATGCTCGACTCCAGTTAAAAGCATTTTGTGCAGCCGTTGGCCGTGATGTTGATACAAGCGAAGCACTTGTCGTGCCTATAGGTGGTGCAGACAAGCAAAAAGGTGCTAAGAAAAAATCTTCAAAGGCTGCTACTCCTAAACAAGTTGAGGAGGTTAAAGCTGAGGATCCATCTCATTTAGAAGTTGTGGAACCCTCTTCGACTGATAAAACCACAACATCTGAAGATTCAAACTATGTTCAATACCAAGTTTTACTAGATGCTTTGAAAATTGCAAATACAGAGCAAGAAGTAGAAAACGTTTGTTCAGGTCTTAAAAAAGAAGGATTTACGCAAGAGCAATTGGATGAAATTGAGATTGCTAAACAAGCTCGATTAACTGAGCTCGATTTTATTGAAATGGATGAAGCTGATACAGCTAGTGAGCAAGTATTTTCTGTTTTACATGATTCATTTATTAGTGAAATTGAACGTTGCACCTCAGCTGAAGAACTACAAGCGGTTAAGCGGAAAATTGGCGCAAATGGCCATCTAGAAGAACTAGAACGCGACAATTTAATGAAAGTTATTCAAGAGACAACTTTCAGCGACAAAAAAGAATCTGCCCCAAAAGAAATACTTAAGGGTCTAATTGATCGTGCTAGTACAACTGAAGAATTAGCCAAAGCTAATGACACAATCCTGGCAAGCAAAAATAATCTTTCAACTGAGGATTTACGAGATTTAAAAATTCATTATGAGCAACGAAAAGAACAACTTTCACAGCTTGATTTAATAGACCCTGAACCTGCCTATCCTGGATTCACATACACCAAAGATCTTGTAGACAGTTTAGTTGTTGAAATGGATATGGCTAGGAATGCTGAAGAAGTTAATGCAATCTTTGACCGCACACGTAAATGGTCAGAAGCTCAGCGCAAGCCCTTATTAGAGGCATCACATCACCGTCTTAGACAACTTCAAAACAGACCTTTAATTGAGCGTATACATGCTGCACAGAATATTGATGTTCTACGCACCTTATTCGCTGAGATCCGTTTACTTGAAAATGGAACTCTAAAGTATGACGCGATGACAGCCTATAAAAACCGCGAAGCTCAATTACCGGGTGCACCATTGGAGATAAGCCAATGAAATATCACTACTCAACAATGACGCGCATTCTTCTCGTGATAGGCGCTCACATGAACCACCAGTTCGACAATGTTAACCCTTCAGAAATCGATGCTTGCTTAGTAAATGTAAAGTTTAAAGAAGCCACATGGAGAAAGTGAAAATGAGTACAGCAGCTGAACTTAAAAAGGCCAATGAAATAACTAATTTCAAAAAATACAAAGCTAAAGTTTTTGAAGCTCTGGCAAATGATACTTACGGTTTAACAGTTTCTCAATTGGCGACTGTATGCAAGCTAAGTGCAAAAACTATAAAGCAGATATTGGCCGAACTTGATGTAGAGAAAAACGGCGATGTTTACATGCTCATCAAAAGACAAATTACACCTGGTGATGGCGTGGAAATTATTGAGTCAAAACCTATAGAGGATTCACCTATAGATATTTCTACAACTATTTTCACAGACATTATTTGTCCTAAAGCGGATGAGCTCAGAAAGAAGGATCCTCAAGCATTCAGCATATTTGCTTATGATGTAATGAGATTAAGCCTCTCTCTTTATTCTGAATCAACAAACATTAATCAATTTGATACTAACGTAAAAATTTTACTTAGCAATTTGGTAAGACGTCTTCAAAGATCTCAAAACTTCATTAATTTAGAAAACAAGGGGAGTGTTTAAATGTCTTGGTATTCTTTAAGGCAACTAGCTAAAGAACTCGGTATGGCTCCAAATACATTTAAAAAATATTATTTGGAGGAGTTCCCACCTGATCGTGAATCCAAAACTTATAAGGGATGGACTTCACAATCAGTAGCAAAAATCAAAACTGCAATTCAAGGCGCTAAGTAAGCGCCTTTATTGAAAAAATTTATCAATATTCACAACAATCTTTACAATTTTCATATGACTTCCAAAGGGTTTCTTAATTTTTATTTCCACAGGTGCTTCAAATTCAAAATCCATATAACATGACCAACCATCCCCTCTTTCTACATCACTTTTATTACCGTATTCTAATAAGCAAAATACATCTCCAGAGACGGTAAAACTCACATTAGAAGAATCTATTTCCATATTTATAAATTTATTTGCACTAATATGATTTACAGATGCAATATCAGCAATCTGATCAATATTTTCCACATAATCCATTACTGATGAATTGAACAGCTCCTCATCAAGATATTTGATTATATGTTTGAAAAGCTTATTTCGAACTCTCTTAATAAGCCTAACTACTTTCAAAACATCATCAAAACATTGTATTGCTCGTTGTCTTGTGTCTTCAATTGATAAATTATATGTATGCTCTTGAATGTGGGTAAAGCTATTTAAAACTTCTATTTGATCTAATAGAGAAGTACAAGCCTTTTCAATTGATTTATCTAATCGAAACTGCTTTAAAAGAAATTCACCAATCCCGCCCTGAATAGCATATTTATATCTTTGTCTTCGAGTAATTTTATCGTCAGGTTCTCTTAAACTTGGATACCATGAACATTTAACAATTTCTTCAGCGGGAGAAAGTCTATGAAAAACTATTCTTAGCATTTCTCTCATTGCATAAGCAAAATTATTAAATGTTAGACTGTTATAGGTTTCTAAATTCAAGATAGCTGAATCTAATAGATTATTCTCAAAATCACCTTTTAAATATTTTTTAAACTCTTTTATTTTATTTTTTGGAATCATTTAACCATTTCTCCACCTCATTTGCATACCAAGTCATTAATTCTACCCGTTCATCCCAATACTCTGCACGGTTATAAATTTTACTTGTCTTATCTGCTTTTGTAGATTTATTCACATGGGCAATTTGATAATCGATCACTTCACCACGGAATAATTTACTTTCATTTGCATGAGTCGAAAAAAGTGAACGAAAACCGTGGGTAACCATTTTATCTTCGTAACCCATTCTTTTTATCATGGTAAGTACCGACTCAGACGTCATATATTCATAAGGCTTTCCACGTTTTTTAAAAATATAACCATCATCAGTTTTTACGCTTTCAAGTTCCTTAAATAGTGTATAAATCTGCGGCACTAATGGAACCATTAATTCCTTTCTTCTTTTCATTCGATCAGCTGGAATAATCCAAACCTTATTTTCAAAATCTAATTCGCCAGAATCCCATCTGGCTTTTAATAATTCTGTTATACGCGTTCCTGTATAACAAACTAGAAGCATTGCCATTTTAACTATGGAACTTGAATGGCTCGCTTGCATACGTCTAAAAAATTCAGGCATTTCACTTGCTGGTAAACAAGGATGGCTGTCAGATTCATATTCAGGAATTACATCTTCCACCAATGTACATGGATTACGATCTGAATAATCTGAGGCAATTGCAAAATCAAAAACCTGCTTACCAAGTCTTAATGCACGGCTTGCTGTTTCTAAAGTGCCCTTTGCAACAATTTCTTTAATTTTCTTTGATATGTGCTTTCTTTCAACTTCATTAATTGGAAGATTTTTAAAGTCTTCTGTTAGATATGCAAGTCGATATTCGACTGTGTCATAGTATTTTTTGCTGGTCCACTGTGATTTCATAATACTCAACCACTCCTCAACTACTTTATGGACTGGTGGAGAGTTGGCTACTTTGCCCTGATATTCTAATTTTAATTGTCTTGCTTGTAGACGTGCTTCCTTACATCCCATAACGGGATATTCACCAAGCATCTTTTGATTTTGCTTTCCATTTTGACGGTATGACAGAACCCATTTCTTTTTCCCGTTGGGAAAGACAGAAATATTTAACCCTTCCCCATCTGCAACTGAGTATCTAGATTCTTTAGGTTTTAATGACTTTACTTGGGCATCCGAAAGCATAGTGTTATACCGTATAACAATTGTATAACAGCTTATAGTGATAAAGTTTGATTATCAATGATTAAGCTGAATCAAGAATGATTAAATCGAAGGCATTAAAAAAGCCCTAAATCATTAAGATTTAAGGCTTTTTGATCAACTCTAATCATATGTGATTAACTTTGATCTTAGTATTTGGTGGAGATGGCGGGAGTTGAACCCGCGTCCGCCAGCATTACGCTCGAGAATACTACATGCTTAGATATCGTCTATTGTTTTAACACCAAGTGACCCGACGAACAGGGTACAAGTTGCGATCCTCTAAGTTTGGTATAAAGCCCCGAGGCTTGACTCTATACGGACTTGTGTGCGTGCGCTACGGTCGGGTTCCTAAACCACAAGTATTCTAGGAAGCGGACAAACTGCCCTTAGGCAGCTAGAGCGTAAGTTTCGTCGTTTGCGACTAAAATATGCAAATTTGATTTACGAGAGAAAATGCGCTCTCGGCATGCATCTATGAGTTTCATCACCAGCGTCGAAGCCAATAACATCCCCATGAATGTCTGAACATCATAGCATAACTAAAATAAAATACTGTGCATTTTATCAACAGTCTGCTACTGATGAACATATTTACATAATTGAGTGTCTTTTGTTTTTTTCAAGGGCCACATAAAAAAGCTGCCAAAACTGACAGCTTTTTTTTAAGTTGGGTCTATAAAGCACCATTGCCTAAAACAATACCTTCACGGCGTGGGTCTACCCCACCTGCGTATTTACTCTGATTATTAATATTTACTTTCATAATCGTTGAAATACCGCTGGTTTGCGCAGTGTTGACAACGCCATGCCCTTTTGCCTTTAAGCCTTCAATCAAATCAAGCAAAGAAAGCTGCACATTCGAGCTATCCAAATTGGTGTTTTTGCTATTGGTCGCACCAAAGTTAACAAGCGAGGTCGCCTGCTGTGCATTTAAGTTCCAGTCCAGCGCACCCACCAACGTTTTAACCACATATTGAATGATCGTACCGCCACCTGGTGAACCTGTTGCCATATAAAACTCATCTGGCGTAGTGCCTTTAAACACTAAAGTTGGCGCCATGGTACTTCTTGGGCGTTTGCCCCCTTCTACACGGTTGGCAACCAGTGCTCCCGTGCTGTCTAACGGGTTGGCGCTAAAGTCAGTCAACTGGTTCGACAGCAAGAAACCATCTACCATGTGGAATGAACCCATGCTCGATTCAACAGTCGATGTCATTGAAACCACATTGCCATAGGCATCTACAATCGTGAACTGAGTCGTACCATGTTCAACAGTGGTGTCGACACCCGAAGCTGGGTTGAAATTACCCGCTGGCGCAACACCCATACTTTGGTTCGGGTTAATCAGTGCTGCACGTTGCTTCAAGTAATTTTTATCAATAAAGCTTGGGATGCCCTGTGCTGGTAAAGCAACAAAGTCAGTGTCTGCCACATATTTATCACGGTCAGCATAGGCCAAACGCTCCGCTTCAGACACTAAATGCACACCCATCACATCCGGCACACCACCTTCATTTTCAGGGTTTTTAGGTGGATACAGCGACATATCAAAGTTTTCTAAAATACCTAGCGTCTGTGCAACCGCAATCCCTCCCGAAGATGGAGGTGGCATGGTACATACATAATAACGATCACGATACGTCGTACAAATCGGGTCGCGTTTTTTAACCTGATAGTTCGATAAATCCTGCAAGGTCATTAAGCTTGGGGTAATTGGAGTTTTTGCTGGGTCATCACCCACGGTTTGCCCTGCTTTTGCCACAATGGCTTGCGCAATTGGACCAGTGTGCAGTGCGTTTGCTCCTTGTGAAGCGAGTGCTTCAAGTGTTCTGGCATAGGCTTTATTGGTCATGGTCTCGCCGACTTTACGTGGTGATCCATCTGGATAGAAATAGGTTGCCATTGCATTTGCATCGAGAGCTAAATTGTTTGCATTGCTTGCAATTGCATCTGCCAAACGCCCCGGAATGCGGAAACCATTGTCAGCCAAACCAATCGCTTCACCAAAAAGCTGGTTCCATTTGAGCTTGCCATGTTCTTTTTGCGCTTCTTCAAGTAAACGCATCACACCCGGCACACCAATCGAGCGACCGCTACGGCGCGCACTTGGTACAGGTGCAGGTGAATTTGGGTCATATATATCTTGGCGAATTAAATAAAATTCGTTGGCTGCGGCAGGTGCAGTTTCACGGCCATCGTAAGCAGTAACTTTTTTGGTTTTAGCATCGTAATACATCATAAAACCACTACCAGCAATGGTGCTCGATTGTGGCTCGACTAAACCCAACACCGCTTGTACCGCAACGGCTGCATCGACTGCGCTACCGCCTGCTCTTAAAACATCACAACCCGCTTTTACCGCAAGTGGCGTATTTGCCACCACCATATATTTATCTGCGTATTTGACCGTGTTACCGAGTCTATAACCCGATGCCCCCTCAGGCGCTGCTGGGTCACCATTTTGGTTTGAACCGACCACCACACTTGAACCGTCTTGTGCCAGTTTGCTACAACTGGTCGGGTCATTATCAACAATTAAATTGGGCGGGGTTGTATTTGAATCATCCTTGGGCTGATCTGACGAGGAGTCATCTCCACATCCTTGTAATAAACCGACTGCTAATAAACTACTGAACAAAAATGAATATCTTTTATTCACGTGATAACTCCAATATATACGCCTGCCTATCCATGCAATTGCCATGCAAGCTTCTTTGTTTTCAGGTATTAAGTTTTTTTAATCTTTGATAAAAATAAGGTTTTATAATATTGAATGTTTAAGGGCGTTTTATCCTGTGCCCTGTATTAAGCCTCCTTGCTTGATATTACACGCTTTTATATTTGATCCGCCCGATTCTGGCATGCTTTATTTAGTGAAATACAGGCAAAATCTACCATTTATAGACTCGCTCTATTTTTTAATAGAGCTAAAAAAAGCACCTCCGAGGAGATGCTTTTTTGTGTTTAGTGAGATGGCATTCCGCTAACATCCCCTTTGGGTTTCGGACACAGCCAAATGACCAGCCCAGCAAAGACAAACACCATTGCAAACAGCAAAAATACATGGTTTGCCGACATGGTAATCGCTTCTTTATCAACGAGGTTTGAAATAATGCCTAAGGTCGAGTCAGCCGAAAAACCATTTTGTGCAAGGTTATTTTGAACTTCGGCAGTATTTAGGTTTGACACCATTTCACTGCGTGCAACTTTGGCGTGGTCGTCCCACACGGTCACTGCAATTGAGGCACCAATCGCCCCTGCCATGGTTCTTAAAAAGTTCATTAAGCCCGCCGCAGATGCAATCTCTTGCTGGAGTACCGAACCGAGTGCAATATTCGACAGTGGAATAAAGAAGAATGGTACAGCAAAACCTTGCAAGATTTGCGGCCAAGCCAGTGCCATAAAGTCGGCATCTGTGGTCCAGAATGCCCGCATTAAGGTCACACCACCCAGCAAAATTAAACCGAAACTCGCTAGTGCTCTTGGGTCATGTTTGGTCGAAAGCTTTGCCACAATCGGTGACATGGTCAAACTACCAAAGCCCATGGTTGCGGTTAAATAGCCGGCCCATGTGGCAGTGTAGGAAAGGTTCATTTGCAGCCACTGTGGAATCAGTACAATACTGCCAAAGAACGCGCCAAAGCCAAGCGATAAGGCCAGTACCGAAATTGCAAAGCCCCTATGCCTAAAGACTTTGACGTCCACGACGGGGTGTTTATCGGTCAGCTCCCATATGAGGAACACCACAAAGCCAATGGCGGCAGTTAAGCCTAACACCACAATGCTGGTGCTATTAAACCAGTCTCGTTCATGCCCTAAATCGAGCATGAGCTGTAGTGCACCAATCCACAAAATTAACAGACCTAAACCGACGGTATCGATTCTTAAAGAAATCGTTTCTGTTTCGGCTGGTTTAAGCAAACGAATTGCCGCTAAAACACAAACAATGCCGACCGGAATGTTAATAAAGAAAATCCAGTGCCAAGACAGATTATCACTAATCAGACCACCCAAAATTGGCCCTAAAATTGGCCCAACGACGGTCGTCATTGCCCATAGGCCCATCGCCTGTGCATGCTTTTCTTGAGGGAAAATACGCATCAGCAAAGTTTGGCTGAGTGGCATGAGCGGGCCACCGCATAGACCTTGTCCAATACGGAAAAACACCAGCATGCCTAACGAGTTTGCTAGACCGCACAAAAACGAAAAAATGGTAAAACCAATCAGGCCAAAAATAAAAACCCGAACAGTTCCAAATCGCCCTGCTAGCCAACCCGTTAAAGGTACACAAATCGCTTCTGCAACTGCATACGACGTAACAACCCATGTGCCTTGTGTACTTGAAACAGCAAGGTTACCGGTAATGTGCGGTACAGATACGTTGGCAATGGTCGTATCGAGCACGACCATAAAGTTCGACAAGGCAATAACAAACGCTGCCAGTAATAAACGGCCACCGCTTAGTTCGGCAAAAGGTGTTTGCGTTTTCATAAGCGTTTACTTCGCAGATAAGTCGACTTTTGCTTCCATCGACAAGCCAACACGCAGTGGGTGTTCAGCAAGTTCTTTCGGGTCAAGTGCAATACGAACTGGTAAGCGTTGAACTACTTTAATCCAGTTACCTGTTGCATTTTGAGCCGGAATTAAGGCAAAGGCAGAGCCTGTACCACCAGAGAAGCCCATCACTTTGCCGTGATATTCAACGTCGTCGCCATATAAATCTGAAGTAAGCGTAACGATTTGACCCGGACGGACTTTTTTCAACTGACTTTCTTTAAAGTTCGCATCTACATATAAATCATTCAGCGGCACAATCATCATCATGCTGGTGCCCGGTGCAACACGTTGACCGACTTGAATATTGCGACGCGTCACCACACCATCGACTGGTGCACGTATTACGGTACGTTCCAAATCAAGCTGAGCTTGTTCAACATGTGCTTGTGCAACTTGTACATCGGGTGTTGAAGTCTCGCTTACACCCTGAATTAAAGCTTCGTTTGCTGCAAAAGTGCTTTCGGCAGCTTTACGGCTTGAAGATGCTTGCGCTAAACCTGCTTTGGCAAGCTCTAGCCCTGCTTTGGCTGTTTCAACAGCACTTTGTGCCTTAGTGAGTTCTTCTTTAGACACTGCACCAGACGCGGCAAGTTGTGCACGGCGGTTGAGTTCTAACCCAGCTTTGTCGTAGTCGGCCTGTGCTTGAGCAACTTGTGCTTTGGCACTGGTAATTTCGTCGGCACGCACCACAACTTGAGAGTTTAAAGAGCTACTGTTTGCCGCAGTTTGTTTGTATTGGCGTTTTGCTTTGGCGAGTTCTGCCTCGGCTTGAGCCAGTGCAATTTTGGCATCACGATCATCAATACGAACCAGCACGTCACCACGATGTACTGTTTGGGTATCTTTTACCACAACCTGAGCGACCTGCCCGCTTACCATTGAAGTGATTTGAGCCGTTTCTGCACCGACATAGGCATTATCCGTACTCACGGAATGATTTAAAAATAATGCCCAGATTGCATATAAAATAGCGGCGATCAATAAAATCAGCGCAAAAAAACCAAGAAATTTTTTGCGCTTGTTTTGATTGTTGTCATCCGAGGCAGATGTTGTTGGCACTGTTTCTTGTACATTGCTTTGTGCATCAGTCATGGTATGTTCCTAAAGATGGGTTGGCTTTGCCATCAATCTCGCACTACACCTTGTTATAGAGTTTTTATTTTTCTATAAACAAGACATACCGCATTGTCAAAGGAGCTAATTTTAACGCTAAAACCTCATGATATGAGAATAAAAAATTATAACTAATGCGTTCGTTCTAATTAAATTAATGTTTATCTCAAAGTTTTTGTGAAAATTCCCGCTTTTCAAACACTAAAAAAAGCGCACTTGGCGCTTTTTAACTACTTAAATGAGCAATTTAATAGGCGTATGAAGCAATACCCGCAGCAATTGCTTTGCCTTCATCATTGACCATGGTCATGCGCATGGTACAGCCCTTGCGACCTAAACGCAGAACTTCGGCACGTGCAATAAAGTATTTACCACGCCCCGGCGCTAAATAATCGACACGCATGTCGACAGTTGCCAAACGCGATACTTGCTTAATGGTCTCGGTTAAAGTTTCCGGCGTTGAACGGCGATATAAGTGTTCCATTGCCACAATACCGCCAATGCTATCGAGCAAGGTTGCAGCAACTCCACCATGCAAAATCTGAAATGCCAGATTACCAATGAGGTCAGGTTGCATCTCGATATAGCCTTCAATCTGCCCGTCCACCACACGCATAATCATTCCACTATGCTTAAAAAAAGGAGAGCTATTAAACGCCTTACATAACTGGTTGAGAACCACAGTTAGGTCAGTTTTAGCACCTAAATGGATGTTCCCAGTCCAATTTTTCTTTTCATCACTCATACATTGCCTAAATTTAAAAGCATGATAAACACCCATAATTTTGTACAAATCCAGCATTATGGGGCTACAATACAGCAGTCGGTTGACAGTAATGGAATATCCGCCAACCTATCCTAGTGTAATACCGAACATCGAGATTGTTATGACTTATACGTTCAATCGTCCTGCATTTCCAGCCACTCGCATGCGCCGTATCCGTAAAAATGACCAGTTGCGTGCGATGGTCAGCGAAACACAGCTCACTACCAATCACTTGATTTATCCAGTATTTGTATTACCGGGACAAAATCAGACCCAAGATATTCCAAGTATGCCAAACATTCAGCGTTTGTCGGCAGATTTGTTACTGAAAAAAGCTGAAAGACTTCTGGAATTGGGCGTATCAAAACTGGCTCTTTTTCCAGTTACCCCGCAAGAAGATAAAAGCCTCACTGCAGAAGCTGCATGGCGTGAAGATGGTTTAGTACAAACCACTTGCCGTTTGCTTAAAAAAGAATTACCAGAAATGGTGTTAATTACTGATGGTGCGCTCGACCCATACACAACTCATGGTCAAGACGGCATTATTGATGAAACAGGCTATGTGCTAAATGACGAGACTGTAGAGTGCTTGATTAAACAAGCGTTAAGTCACGCAGAAGCAGGTGCCGAAGTGATTGCACCAAGTGACATGATGGATGGCCGTATTGGCGCGATTCGTCAGGCTTTAGAAGCCAATGGTCACATCTATACCAACATTATGGCCTACTCTGCGAAATATGCATCTAGCTTCTATGGTCCGTTCCGTGATGCCGTTGGCTCTGCATCCAACCTAAAAGGTGGTAATAAATATAACTACCAGATGGACTTTGCCAACCGTGCCGAAGCGTTACATGAAATCGCGCTTGATATTCAAGAAGGCGCCGACATGGTGATTGTAAAACCGGGCATGCCATATCTGGATGTGGTACGTGAAGTGAAAGATACCTTTGGTGTTCCGACATTCATTTATCAAGTGAGTGGCGAATACGCAATGTTAGCGGGTGCAATTCAAAATGGCTGGTTATCAGACTCAGTCATTTTAGAATCACTCATGTGCTGCCGCCGCGCTGGTGCAGACGGAATCTGGACTTACTTTGCAGAAACCGCTGCTGAAAAACTCAAGGAAATGAACTAAGTTCGCAGAGAAAGGATAACACTGCATGCATATTGCAATTATTGGCGCGGGCATAAGTGGATTAATGTCTGCGCTGGAGTTGGTTGAACAAGGCTGTACCGTCAGTATTTTTGATCAACAACAAGCGGGACAAGCAGCCTCTTGGGCTGGCGGAGGCATTCTCTCTCCGATGTACCCGTGGCGCTATGTGCATGCAGTGAACCAACTTGCTCAATTTGGTAAAGCCTCTTATCAAGCATGGAACCAAAAGCTCTACCCTGTTACAGGGATTGATTTTGAAATTCATGACACAGGCATGCTAATTTTTGATGAAGAAGATTTTGACATCGGGCTTTCCTACGCCGAGCAGCATCAAGAACCGATGCAGCGCTGTGAATATTTACAAAGAGATGCCTTAGAACAAGTTAATCCACATATTTCAGATCACTTCCAAGAAGCGATTTATTTCCCCGAACTGTCTAATATTCGTAATCCGCGTGTATTGCAGTCCCTGATTAGCTATTTAAAGCAACATCCAAATGTTGAGTTTTTTGAACACACTCCTGTTAAAAAACTGATTCAACAAGGCGATGTGATACAAGCGCTCCAAACCGAAGATGGACGTAAACATACAGCAGACCATTTTGTAATAACTTCGGGAGCTTGGAGCCATTACTGGAACTCACAATTACAACTCGAAATTCCAGTCGAACCTGTTCAAGGTCAAATGCTGTTATTTAAAACCCCTGCTCACTGGCTACCGACCATGTGCATGAATCGAGTGATGTATTTGATTCCTCGTATGGACGGTCATATTGTGTGTGGCTCTAGCATGGCACATCGAGGTTTTGACACCTCTACCGATGAAACCACCCAGTACAATATTTTAGAAGCATGTTTAGAAATGGTGCCTGGACTGGCCGATTTCCCGATCGTACAGCGCTGGGCAGGCCTCAGACCAAGTTCACCAAATGGCGTTCCGTACATTGGCAAAATGCCTGAAATGGACAACCTCTGGGCAAACTTTGGGCACTTTAGAAATGGGTTATGTATGGGCGCAGGCTCTGCGCAATTACTCCGTCAACTTATGCTAGGTCAACCGACTTTAGTTGATGCCAAAGCATATTCACCAGAGCGTTTGCAAAATAAAATCTTAGCCTGACGCGAGTACATTCTCTAAAGCCATTTTTAATTGCGGATAAGCAAACTCAAATCCTTCAGCTTGTAAGGCTACGGGTTTGACGTATTGCCCATTTAAGATCAATTGCGATTGCTCCCCTAACAAACAGCGAAAAACCGTGCTTGGTGCTGGCAACAGTGGTTTCTTATTTAAAACCTCTGCTGCTTGTTCAACAAATACCTTTTGAGTCACGTTTTCTGGTGCCACCACATTATGAATTTGAGTAGATTGAGGATGCTTAAATATAAACTCGATGGCATTTAACACATCTTCAATATGTACCCAAACCACAGGCTGACGCCCATGACCAATTTGCCCCACTAAATTGAGTCGAATCGGAAATAACATTTTAGGCAAAATGCCACCGCCCTGCCCAAACACTACGCCTAAGCGAATAATTTTAGTATTTTGCTGAGCATCTGCTAAAGCTGCTTGTTCCCATTCTTGGCAAAGTCGAGACATAAAAACAGGCTGTGGTAAGCTTTGTTCAGTGCACGCCTCTGCCCACTTTTCTTGATCGTCTATACCGTAGTAGCCAATGGCCGAGCCAGAAACAATTGCTTCAGGAAAAATTTCAGATTGTTTGAGCCATGCATACAATTTTCGGGTCGTATTGACACGGCTTTCGATGAGTTGTTTTTTACGTGACTCGGTCCAGCGTTTCTCGCCAATATTTGCACCAGCCAAATTCACCACATAGTCAATTTGACGGGTCGTAATATCTTCAAACTTTTGTACCCACTGTAAGGCAGGATGGTCAGATGTCTTCCCAGCCTGCCGTGTTACAGCAATCACATTATAATTTTTTTGTAGTAGGAACTTAATTAAGTGCGTTCCGATAAAACCACTAGCACCCGTGATTAATACATTCTTATTCATATTTCCTCCTAAGCTGAGGACAACTGTTTTATTCCATTATATAAAACTCATTTATATTTAATCGTAGCTGTTTTTGTAGTGATCTATTGCACATTCAACATTTTGTCAGCCATGCGCTGTGCCTGTTTACCATAAAACCAGTAGGTAATTAAATAAAGTGGAATAGCTAACATTAAAAGCATGATCACCATAATGCTCAAGAACTGAGGTTGTTTGAGGTAAAGCATAAAGTTCTGCAAAATCTCTGGGTCTTTTCTAGCAAATAAAAACAGACCAAATAAAACACCACATAAGTTATAGCCCCAAAAAATCAGGGTAAAACCTAAAGTAAATTTCTTTTTTTCTTGTACAGTCGGTGCACGGCGTTCTTTCTTTAAAAATTTAAATAAGACAAAAATCATTGCGCCTAAATATGGAACGGCTGTTAAAATACCGCCTACACTCGCTGGTAATAGTGCTGCAACCACACCTACAATTAAGGTAAGTACGATGCATAAACAAAAAAACCAGAGAAAGTAAGAACGTAATTTGGTCATATTTTTGCCTAATTTATGGGTTCAAAAAATAATTATAAATTTTTTTCGATTTTTTTTCATTTTTCTGTCAACCAATTCGAATCTCTTGACGTTATATAGGGTAATAAGGTCGCAGCAACCGAATACTTCCTTTGCACGGCATCCGCAAAATTGTTTCGGTGACCTTTCATTACGACTCTTTCCTTCCTTCGGATTAGGTTTTGTTAGCAGCCGAAACCCTTGATGAAGTTTTTGACCGACGATTCTCTCATCACTCGAATCGTCGGTTTTTATTTTCTAGCACTTTCATTTATTTTACGCTCAGCATACACAATAGTCCTTTCGTGGCTATAAAGGCTATGCGTATACTTTTTGCACCATAAAAATATGTTTTAAATAATATGAACAATATTGCCTATTTTGAAATCCAGTCTTCAAACCCTGCCCGCGATGCGCAGTTTTACCAAGCTGTGTTTGGCTGGCAATTTAAACTCGATGAAAACTTACCGATTGAATATTACCGTATCGAAACGCCTTCAATTATGGGTGGACTATTAAAACGCCCAGCCCAAACGCCGCCAATGGAATATGGTACCAATGCATTTACCTGTTCGGTTCAGGTCGAAAACTTCGATGAGGTAGCTGCAAAAATTTTAGCGCAAGGTGGCATTGTCGCGATGGATAAATTCGCCATTCCCGGTCGTGCTTGGCATGGCTACTTTGTCGATTTAGACCACAACGTTTTTGGTATTTTCCAAGTCGATGAGAATGCAGCTTAAAGATTTTATTCAACGACTCTTTTATTTTTTACTGTATAGCCACCGCCTTGTTATCGGTGGCTATTTCATATTAATTATTCAGCAAAGCTAAAGCTGGCCTCACATGTAATTGGAAAATTCACCGAATTGGCAATCATGCATTCATGATGCGCTTCTTCATGCAATTTTGCAGCAAGCTCTGGGTCAGCACCTTTTTCCAAAACAATCTCTGGTCTTAAAATAATTTGGGTAAAGTGACCACGTTTAACTGGATCTGCATCTTCCATAAAGCCAAGTGCATGATCGACATAACTCAGCACATGAATATGATTGACTGCACATAGGTGCAAATACCAAAGCTTATGACAAGCTGAAGCTGATGCAACCAATAAATCTTCTGGGTTCCATCTGGTCACATCACCTAAATAGGCGGGGTCTGATGAACCTTGAATCGTGGTTTTTTGCGGATGTTGAATACTAAAGTCTCTTTTATATGAACGATAAGAAGAAGTGCCTGTACCCGTATTCCCTTCCCACTGTATTTTTACTTCGTATTCATGAATGGTCATTTTGTTCTCAAAGTTCATGGTTTAAGTCGATAGTAACAAAGCAGCGTTTAAAGTAAAAAAATTAATTCAAGTTTTACTGTAGGCTTAAATAACGAGCACTTTAAAATGTCTTGATAAAATCTCCTGTCAATTTATGCTAACGTATCTGTGTTTATTTTGGCTTGATGTCTGTTTCTATGTCCGTACATTTTCTACATACTTCTGACTGGCATTTGGGGCAGTTTTTTTATAACCACTCACGGCACTACGAACACCAACAATTTTTAAGCTGGTTACTTACTCAAATTCAAGAAAAACAACCGCATGCTCTGCTCATTGCGGGTGATATTTTTGATGTCATTAACCCCGGTTCTCAAGCACAAAAACAACTCTACCAATTTTTAGCAGATGCACATCGCATTGCACCACACATGCAAACGCTCATGATTGCGGGTAACCATGACTCAGGCTACCGTATTGAACAAGTCGAACCACTTTTAGAAAAATACAATGCAAAAACCGTGGGCGTGGTTCGCTGGAATGAAGATAAAACCCTAGATCTCGATCGACTACTTTTACCCATTTATAATCAAAATCAAGATATTGTAGCGTGGTGCCTTGCCCTGCCTTTTTTACGTTCAGCCGAAATTACGGGCTTTAACGAACATACCACCAATAGCAAAAACGCGATTGCCTATTTGCACCAGCAACTCATTGCCGAAGCCAAACGTCGTAAAACGCCAGACCAAGCGCTTATTTTGATGTCGCATGCACACATGCAAGGTGGGGAAACATCTGACTCTGAACGCCCAATTATTATTGGTAATGAAGAAGCACTTTCAACGACTTTATTTGAAGATGCTGTCGACTATGTCGCGTTAGGTCATCTACATAAACCACAAAAAGTAGGTCAGCCACACATTCGTTATAGTGGCTCACCAATCCCACTTTCTTTTAGTGAAATTAACTATAAGCACCAAGTGGTTGAGGTCAAAATTGACCCAGCTCAAGAGGCAGACAGCCGTTTGCAATTTGAAGCTGTAGAAATTCCACGTTGCATACAATTACACCGTATCCGTGGTGAGTTAAATGAAGTGCTACAACAACTCAAAGCCTTACCTCACGGCGTGATTGAAAATATTGACCACCGTGAATATGTCGATATTGAATATTATAGTTTAACGCCGCCACAGCCGAATTTACGTCAGCAGTTTGAAGCGGCCCTACCACCTGACCGCTACCGTTTAGTGCGTATTTCACGTCAATATGTGAATAAAGACACTACCGATTCAAATACCACTCAGCAAATCGCTCTTGAACCGCCAACCCCAGAAAAACTCTTTCAGAATATTTGGGAAAAACAAGGTTACAGCGCCGATGATGCGGTTTTAAAAGATTTTCTGAGTCTAGTACAAGAAGCACAAAAAAATCTTGAAAATGATGCAACTCCCTAAGGATATGTCATGAAAATTTTATCCATTCGAATAAAAAATCTGGCATCTCTTTCTGATGAACACTTTATTGATTTTGAAAGTGCGCCCCTCGCCCATGCTGGTCTTATTGCGATTGTGGGAAAAACGGGTGCAGGCAAGTCGACCATTTTAGATGCGATGTGTCTGGCTTTGTTTAATCGGGTTCCTCGCCTTAAAGACAGCGACGGCAAATTAAAAGATGTCGATGGTTCAGAGTTACTCACTAACTCACCTTTGACTGTATTACGCCGTGGTACAGGACATGGTTTTGCGGAACTTTGCTTTATCGCACAAGATCAAAAACGCTATTTGGCACGTTGGGAAATTAAACGTGCGCGTGAAAACCCAAATGGTAAATTACAAAGCGTACAACGGCATTTAAAATGCCTGACCGATGGCGTCGTGCTTGCCGACAAAGCCAAAGCAGTTGATGAAAAAATCAAACAAATTACCCAGCTTTCTTTTGAACAGTTTACTCGTGCGGTATTACTTGCCCAGTCAGAAGTGACCGCATTTTTAAAAGCACGAGACAGCGAACGCGGTGAATTACTCGAGTACCTGACCAACTCCAGCATATTCGCCAAAATTGGTGAGCTGGCTTTTCGTAAAACAGCAGATATTGCAAAGCAGCGTAAACAGCTTGAAGAGTTCTTAGGCCATATCGAAATTTTGTCTGATGAAGAGATTGCTGCATTTACCGAACAATATCAGCAAGCCGAACAAAACCATCAACAGTTAGAACAACAAAAAAATGTCTTAGATAAACAGCAACAATGGTTTGAGCGTAAGGCGAAACTTGAGCAAGAAGTTCAAGCTAAACAGCAACAGTTTCAAACTCAACAAAATCATCATCAACAATTGGCTGGTGAGCGTGAGCAATTAAAACGACTCGAAGTTTTCTCTGAAATACGCCCACAAGTTTTTCAGCAATCTCAAAATTTACAAACCCTACAACAACTTGAGCCGCAAATTCAGCAAGCGCAAACCAAGTTTAATGAGTTGGTGCAAATTTTTGAAACGGGCCAAAAACAATATCAACTTGCAGAACAAGAACTCAAACAGACGCTCGATTTTGAGCAACAACATCAACAAGCCTTAAATCAAGTTCGACAGTCCATTCAGGAACGTGCTTTTATTGCCGATGAATATAAAAAGTGCAAAGAAAAAAGACATACTCTTGAGCAGAAACTCAGTCCACTGCACCAACAGCAAAACACTGTGCAACAGCACATTGCACAGCTTGAGCAGAACCAAATTCATCTGCAACAACAGCTTACCCAAACTCAGCAATATGCTGTGTTGGATAAAGGCCTTTCAGCCCATTTAAATCAACTTGGGCAATTTATTCAAAATTACCAAGCAATTGAACAGCAGCTCGGCAACCCTACCCTTGCTCGCCAGAAGCTATCAGAAGCTAAAAGTGAACTCGAACAGATCACTGTTTCTGTAGGCACAGTTGAACAGATTGAGTTAAAGCTTGAACAACAGCGTAAAGATAAAGATCAAAAACTTGCTCAAATCACTCAGTTAGATCTGATTCAACAGAAAATAAAAATTTATCATGAGCTATATGCTGAGCTTCAGCAATTCACCGAAAAACAGACACAGACCTCAGCCCAAGAGCAGCAGCTTAAAACCATTTGTCAGTTAGCTGAGCAAGAGTACCAAACAGCAAAAACTGAACGTGAAAAGTTACAGCACATCCTGCAACAGCAGCGTTTATTACACACCGAAAATATTGAGCAGTTACGGGCCAATCTTAAAGACGGCGAAGCTTGCCTAGTGTGTGGCAGCACACATCATCCCTATCGTGTTGATGACAGTGCAGTTTCCAAGGCCTTGTTCGATTTGCAGCAACAACAAGAGCAACAGGCAGTAGCGCTAGAACAAACTAAATTTAATGCATGGCAAAACCAACAACATGCGCTTACCCAGTGTCTTGCTGAGCTTGAGCAAGTTCAGAAATACTTAACTCAACTTAAAGCCAAACAATCAAGCTTGCAGCAAGAACTTGAGCAGCAGTTTAGCCTCAATCAGTTACACATTGAGCTTAATCAGTCTCCTGAACAAATCTTGCTAAAGCTGAACGAACTCAGACAAGCCGCGCAAACTGCTATCAGTTCATTTGACTCAGAAAACGTGCGTTTAACCCAAGCCATTAAACAACACAATCAGCTCGTTCAATCTATTCAGCGTAATGAAAGCTTGCTCAATACGGCACAGCAATGGCAACAACAGGTTCAACATATTGTTGAGTGTTTATCGGAAACTGAACAACAGGCATGGCAGCAAGCAAGTAGCCAAACGGCTAAACAAACTTGGACTATTCTTGATGCACGCGCCAAGCAACTTGAACAACAAGAACAGCTTTCACAACGTTTCGAACAGCAGCAACAAGAACTGAAAATGTTAGCTGCCAATCTTGAGCAAATGACCAAGCAAATTGATGAGATCGATCAAAATCTCCAAGAGATTACGCTTAAAGGCCAACAGAATAATGAAAAAGCGGTGTCGCTCATTCAACAAATGACTGGCCGCGCTGACATTAAACCGCACGAATGGTTAATTGAGCACGATGCTAAACGTCAGCAGCAACAAACGGCGTACCACGAAGCTAAACAACGTTTCGAACAAACCAGACAGCACTTTGAACAACAAAAACAGGCACTTGATCAGCTCAAGCATCAACATCAACACACCTCGCAACATCAGCAGCAGGTTGATGAACAAATTCAAAACTGGTTAAAGGCTCACGCTGATTTTCAAGCATCTGCTCTTACGGCGCTCATGCAGATTAATTCAACCCAAGAGCAAGACATTCGTAACCGACTTAATCATGCCGAGCGTCTATTAAGTGAAGCCTCATCTGCCCTTAAAACCATGCAAGAGCAATTGAGCGAGCATTTGCAAACTCAGCCAGATATTGAACATGAAAAGCTTGTTCACCTTATTCAAAACAATATTGCAGAGCTTAAAGCACAGCTTGAAGTACGTGATCGACTGAAGCTTAAGCTCGAAGTGCACCAGCAAAACCTTGCCAAACAGCAGCAATACGCCGAGCAAATTCGAAACATTCAGCAAGAAGAACATCGCTGGAGCAAAATTTCAGGTCTAATTGGTGATGCCAAAGGTAAAGAGTTCCGTGACTATGCCCAGCAATATCACCTAGATATTTTAGTTGAACATGCTAACCAGCAACTGGCGATGCTGTCTCAGCGTTATACGCTTAAACGTCTAGAGCAATCGTTAAGTCTTGCGATTATTGACCATGATATGGATGGAGAAACCCGCTCTGTTGCATCTTTATCTGGCGGTGAATCATTCTTAACTGCCCTTGCCTTGTCTTTAGCCATTGCCAATATGGCCTCAGGTTCAATGAAAATTGAATCTCTATTTATTGATGAAGGGTTTGGTACTTTGGATGCTTCTTCTTTGCACATGGTCATGAATGCTTTAGACCAATTGCAAAATCAGGGTCGTCAGGTCATTCTCATTTCACACATTCAAGAAATGCATGAGCGTATTCCAGTACAAATTCAGGTGAAACCACTCGGCGCGGGTGCAAGTACAATTGAGGTCGTGGGTTAACTTACCAAGATTTCCTATCTGGAATTTAATGAATCTTATAGAACAAAGGGGCGTTTCATTTACGCCCCTTTTTCTTGTATGGTCTTTTACTAATTTTTTATTTTAAAACATCAAAAAATTAATTCACGCAGAGTACGACAACTGCAAAACCGATACAGTACAGACCGAACAAATGCCAACGGCCATGTTCTAACCATGAAGACAACCATTTTAGCGCTAAAAGACCAGCACCAAAGCTAAAGCACATACCCAACAAGCTTGGAACCATCGAATGGAATATTTGTCCATGAGCCACTGTTTGTAAGCCTTGAGCGTGAACTAACCGATATAACTCTTTTAAGATTACTGCTGGTGTTAGTACCACAGCCAACGCAAAACTGAACTCTTCAGCCTTTTGACGTGATACCCCTAAAAATAGACCTGTAGAGATGGTTGCACCAGAACGTGAAAAGCCACGGAAAGGCAAACATAAAGCCTGCACCGCCCCAATAATAGAAGCACTACGCAAACTAATTTCACCCTGCTGACCACGATCTAAACGTGAAGATAAAATAATAAGAACACCTGCCGAAATTAGCGCGGCTGCCATGAGTTTTGAGTTACTAAATAAATGCTCAATTTCGAAACTGCTAGCGCCGCCAAAAAACACATGTTTAATCAAAGATTGAAGCGCTAAACCAAGCACGCCTGTAATAAGCGTTGCTAAAATAATATAGAAGGCTTGTTTCTTAAAACTTTCCCATGAAGAAAAATAGGTTTTTTTCCAAGATTTCCAAAAATAAACGATCACTGCAAACATCGTACCTGTATGTAACATAACAAGTAAGAAGGTCATATCAGGTGCAGATGGATCATACCCCATTAACTTTTCAGCTAAAATAACGTGTGCGGAACTAGAAACTGGCAATAACTCAGCGAATCCCTGAATGATTGCCAGAATGAAAACATGCAATAAATCCATACATTACACACTCAAATATTAAAATATTTGGGTTATAAGCCAGGAAAATTAAATTTAAATTAACAAATTACAGTTACCCGACAAAACGTTTATCTAAATTGTAAAAGTCATTTTTTCTCAACTGTATCGCGCTTTCCAAATAAAGCCGTTCCTACACGTACCATGGTTGAACCTGCGGCAATTGCAGCGTCTAAATCTCCTGACATTCCCATGCTTAATGTGTCCCATTGTTCTGGGTGGGCATGTTTTTCTTTCACAGCATCAAATAAGGCTTTAGCATCTGCAAAAGCAGCTGTATTGTCTGGTGCTGGAATTACCATCAAACCACGTAGTTTGATTTTTGCTAATTGGCTAATTTGAGCAACTAACTCGGCAACCTCATCTGGTGCACAACCATCTTTACTGTCTTGCCCATCAATATTCACTTGCAAACAAATATTCAAGTCAGATTGATCTTGAAGTCTTTGATTAGATAATCGCTCAGCAATAATCAAACGATCTACACCATGCACCCAATCAAACTTTTCAGCCAAATGTTTAGTCTTGTTGCGCTGAACATGACCAATAAAATGCCATTCAATTTCTAAATCTTGTAAAGCTTCGATTTTGTCTAAAGCTTCCTGTAAATAGTTTTCACCAAATGCTCTTTGCCCTGCTGCATACATTTCACGCAAACTTTCACTCGGATGTGTTTTTGATACGGCTAAAAGTTGCACAGTTTCAGGCGCACGCTGAGCATGTTCACAAGCAACTCTGATTTGCTGTAATACGTGCTGCCGCGCATCTTGCAGGTAATTCATTGACAAGGTTCTCATTTTCAAAAAACTTTTTTGCTTTTCACCTAAAGCGAGGTGTTGGTAAGCCTCGGTGAAAGCCGTATATTATTCTACAAAATAATGACATATTTTGATTTACTTGGGGAAATTATGGATATTACAGAGCTACTCGCCTTCTCTGTGAAAAATGGCGCGTCCGATTTACATTTATCTGCTGGCATGCCACCAATGATTCGCGTTGATGGTGAAGTCCGTCGCATTAACTTACCGGCTCTAGATCATAAAGATGTTCACCGTCTAGTCTATGACATCATGAATGATAAACAACGTCGAGACTATGAAGAAAAACTTGAAACCGACTTTTCTTTTGAAGTGCCAAATGTTGCTCGTTTCCGTGTTAACGCATTTAACCAAAACCGCGGTGCTGGTGCAGTATTCCGTACCATTCCATCTAAAGTACTGACCATGGAAGATTTAGGCTTAGGTCAAATCTTTAAAGATATTTGCGACTATCCACGTGGGATTGTACTGGTTACAGGTCCAACAGGTTCGGGTAAATCTACGACACTTGCAGCGATGATGGACTATATTAACGAAAATCGTTATGACCATATTTTAACGGTTGAAGACCCTATCGAATTTGTACACCAATCGAAGAAATGTTTGATTAACCAACGTGAAGTACATCGTGATACACATGGCTTTAACGAAGCACTTCGTTCGGCACTGCGTGAAGACCCCGATATTATTTTGGTCGGCGAGATGCGTGACCTTGAAACCATCCGTTTAGCACTTACTGCTGCCGAAACGGGTCACTTGGTATTTGGTACGCTCCATACGACTTCTGCTGCAAAAACCATTGACCGTGTGATTGACGTATTCCCTGCCGAAGAAAAAGACATGGTTCGTGCCATGTTATCTGAATCTTTACAGGCTGTTATTTCTCAAACTCTACTTAAAAAGAACGGCGGTGGGCGTGTGGCAGCACATGAAATCATGATTGGTATTCCTGCCATTCGTAACTTAATTCGTGAAAATAAAGTCGCACAAATGTATTCATCAATTCAGACTGGTGCAAATCATGGCATGACGACACTCGACCAAAGCTTAAAAGGTTTGGTATCTCGTGGTGTGATTAGCCCACAAACTGCACGTACTGCTGCAAAACAGCCCGAATCATTCCTATAAAAATAATTAGAGAATAAATATGGATTTTAATGACCTACTCAACCTCATGGTTGAAAAAAAATCATCCGATCTTTTTATTACAGATGGTGTTGCGCCATCTATGAAAATTAACGGGCAAATTGTTCCAATTTCAAAAAATAGTCTTTCTGGGGACGTTATTGGTCAACTCTTACATTCCATCATGAGCGAAAAACAGCGCAAAGAATTTGCAGACACTCGTGAATGTAACTTTGCCATTATGAACCGTGATAAAACGGCCCGCTTTCGTGTGAGCGCTTTTCAGCAGCGTGACATGCCAGGCATGGTACTACGTCGAATTGAAACTAAAATTCCTTCAATTGATGACTTGCAGTTACCGCCCGTTCTTAAAGATTTATCCATGACCAAACGCGGCATCATTATTTTTGTTGGTGCGACAGGTACAGGTAAATCAACGTCTTTGGCTTCAATGATTAGCTATCGTAACCACAATACTAAAGGTCATATCATTACCATTGAAGATCCAATCGAGTTTATTCACGAACACGCGGGCTGCATCATTACCCAACGTGAAGTCGGAATCGATACGGACTCATTTGAAATTGCCTTAAAAAATACTTTGCGACAAGCACCAGATGTCATCTTGATTGGTGAGATTCGATCTCGTGAAGTAATGGACTACGCGATTGGCTTTGCTGAAACAGGTCACCTTGTATTAGCCACAATGCACGCCAACAACGCTAACCAAGCACTTGACCGTATTATTCACTTCTTTGAAAGTGACCGCCACAGTCAGCTCTACATGGACTTATCTCTTAACTTAAAGGCCATGATTGCTCAGCAACTTATTCCAACACCTGATGGCAAATCGCGCCGCGCCGCAATTGAAATTTTAATTAACTCACCATTAATTTCAGATTACATTCGTAAAGGTGAAATTCATGAAATTAAAGATTTAATGAAACGATCACGTGAACTCGGTATGCAAACCTTCGACCAAGCATTGTTTGATCTCTATAAAGCAGGCCAAATTACCTACAAAGATGCATTAAAACATGCCGATTCACCAAATGATTTACGTTTGACGATTAAGCTTGCTGAAGAAGGACCTGATCAAATTGCAGGCACAAATCAGCATTTAACCTTCGATCGACAGTAATTTCTTCATAAAAAAAGGAAGGTTAAACGTAACCTTCCTTTTTTATTTGTTTTCTTTGTGTGAAAACGATTATTTCTTGCGCAGAACTTCCTGACATTCAGGTTCGTTACAGTAACCGTAGAGGTTTAATGAGTGCCCCGTTAAGGTAAACCCATGTTGGTCTGCTACAGCATGCTGTTCCTTCTCGATAACATCATTAGTAAATTCAATAACTTTGTTGCAATTATGGCAAACCAAATGATCGTGATGATCTTCTTGCATAATTTCGAAAACAGAATGATTATTTTCGAAATGATGACGCTGAATGATACCTGCAGCTTCAAATTGTGTTAACACACGGTAAACTGTCGCAAGACCGACATCTTCCCCTTGTTCTAACAAAGTCTTGTAAATATCTTCAGCACTAAGATGATGTTGCTTTGAATTTTCTAATAATTCCAAAATCTTAATTCGTGGAAGGGTAACTTTAAGTCCAGCTTTGCGCAAATCTTGATTGGAAATAGGCATGAAAAAAGGTCTCTCAACAAATCTCAAGTTGGAATAGGCAATAGAATTTAGATGAAGTATGATCTATCCTTTGATCAAATGCATCATAATTTATTGGGATAGTGTAGCAAAATGCAAAAACTCGTGCTGACGTTATTAGTCACTTCACTCCTTGCTGGTTGTTCAATCTTTGGTGTATATAAGGTTGATATTCCTCAAGGGACTCCTTTGACCAAAGCTCAGGCCTCTCAAGTACAAGTCGGCATGAATTTCCAGCAAGTGCGTTTTTTGCTTGGTAGTCCAACTGTGACTGATCCACTCAATCCTCAGCGTTGGGACTACATTTACAACTATATCCCGGGAACTTATGCTAAAAAGGCAAAAATCCCCGCAGCACATGGTCAGCATTTAAAAATTTACTTTGATGGCACTGGCACAGTAACTAAAATTGAAGGTTTAGAAACTATTCCAGAATCGCAACCAGGTTTACCTGCTTCTAAAGAAGCGATTTTAACTGCCCCACCACTATAATCGTTTTTTCTAATAAAAATAAACCCCTCAAGTGAAATACTTCGAGGGGTTTTATTTATGGGGCTTATTGCTTTAAGCGATTACTTTTAACATATCGCCCCACAGGATTTTTCTCGGCGCGTTTACGACGTATATCCTTAGGATTAATCGTTAAAGGCCGATAGACCTCTACCCGATCACCTGTTTGTAGTACTGCATCAGCTTCTACTTTTGCACCAAATATGCCAAGTTGTAATGGCTCCGGCAAACTTATCTGTGTTCGCAACCCACTCGCTTCAACTGCTTGTAATGCTGTCATTCCAGCTTCAAATGGAATAGCAACTAGAAACTGTTGCTCTGGGGCTGCAAAAGCAACCCACACTTGCTGAGCTTTTTCCATCAGATAATTTGTCCAACTACCGCAATCATGGCAATTATAATTGAAAGCGGTAAAACAATACGTACCGCAATACGCCACAAGTTATAGAACAACTCATTGCTAAAATTCATTGATTTACGCAAGTGGCTAATTTTCATAATCCAGCCAGCAAAAATTGCATAGATTAGGCAAATGAGTAATCCCCAAAGCATCAAAATTAGCGTAAAGATGCCGTGAAGTTCAGGCACAGCCCAAACAGCAATTGCTATAACAATAATTACCCACTGTAAAACGTACATCAGTTGACGTTGAGCGAGCTGTTCTTTAGCAAGTTGAATAAACAGAGCTGTTGTCATTAGCGCCGTAAAAATCCAGGTAAAAACAGGAAGCTGTGCTTGAAGAGAAAAGAAACCAAACGCAACGACAGCAATTAACTGAGCTAACCAGATTGGAAGTACAGTTCGGGTAGCGCCTTCTTGAGAATGAATTACAGATAAACTATTTTGCCAGTAAAGTCCTAAGCCTAAACCACTCGCAACAAGAGCAAGTACAGTTGCATTACCCCACTCTTTAAACTCAACATTTGTCCAATGCCAAGGCTGTAAAGTCGTTCCCACTGTATTAGCTAGCACAAGAGAAGCGATTACACCGACTGTCATTAACACAATTAAAATCTGACGCGGAATAAAAGATAAAATTAAAGCCGCAACTGCAAGACCAGCAAAAACAATTTGCCCAGAAACACTGTTATTGAGCTGTACTGTCAGTAAATTGCCAGCAGTACTCAGTACATTCCCGGCTAAAAATGGAATAAAAATAACTGCAAGCCAACCAGCCAAACGCCATTTTGGTGAACTATCTGCTTCACGAGTTAAACTTGATAAAGCATTTAAAGCAGTAGTCTTCGACCGTTTTGCTAAGGCAATTTCTAAATAACAAACTGGCAGAGCCAATAACAGCATTGTGCCCAACCACAATAACCAGAAATCGATTTGACGATCAATCTGGATGCCCATAGCGGGTGCCAATGTCGCCATAATGATGAAAGACAAGCAAAACGCCATCAGGGGCGATAACCATCGTGACATAGGTATGTCCTGCATTATGCATTCCTTGAAAAAGACTATAGATATTTTGCCCGTCTCATGCCTGAAAATCAAAGTTTGCTCAATAAAAAAAGCAAACTACCGAAACGATAGTTTGCTGCGCTAACTAAAATTATAAGTTTTGTTATTTAAGTTATGCGAAAAACCGAGCAAACCAGTTTTTCCCTTTCTTCTTTTCTTTTTCTCTAATAATTCCCATCATATTTTCTTTTACAGCCCCCACATAATCAGCATCATCATGTTGAATATGGTTAATTAACCATTTTGCTAAAATTTCTTGTAGCTCTTTTTCAACAGTATGTCCCATTTCAAAACGCTCACGATATAACTCTATTTTTTTAATAAACAAGTCATGTACACGTTTATGTGGTACACGATATTTATAATCAGCTTCCTCTTGCAAACTTTCTTCGAAAGTAAAATGTGATTGCGTGTAATCAATAATATTATCTAAAACATCTTTAATTCGACGTCTATCTTCATCATCTTTTACATCATCAATTTCATTAATATAATCAAGTATTCGTTTATGTTGCTCATCAATAACATCAATACCCGTATTATATTCTGAAGCCCATTTCATTTTCATACATCTCCCCAATGATGTTCAATGACTGTTGCATAAACCTCATGATATATTTAAAGAATATAAATAAAAACAAAGCTATTTTGTCGGGTTTATCATATAAAAATTATATTAAACATAAATTATTGTTTTTATTTATTTTTTAAAATTTTAACCAACTAAAATAATAAAGTATTTTTTAAACAAAATACTTTATTATTAAGCGTTTAATATATATAAATATTCCTATTTATATATTTTAAATATACTTTATATTAATATTGATCTGCACGAGTAATACGTTTAAGTTCAGGATTTTCCTGCTCACGCTTTAATCTCTCTACATAAGTAATTGCTTTTTTAATTGGTTCGCCATGTTGAAATAAAATCATTTCACCGGGTTGATAAGCTGTCCAGTTTTCATTATGTGTTAAAGGTTCAGTTGTTATTACTGCCACACGATCTTCAGGGGTTGTTACCTGACTAAAATCGACTTCAACATCTAAATCAATTAAATGAGCCTGATTAAATGGATATTCTCGAACCAACCAATGTAATTTAGTAATCGCATAACTAAATAATGCCTTGCCATTCGATAAGCAATAATTAAATGTGCCGTACTCAGCAATTTGTGGCGAAATTTTTTCTAATACTTCAAATATCTGTTCAAGGCTTGGTTCTTCATAGCCAAAAGCTTCAACGAGTTGATCGAGCAAATAACAAAATGCGCGTTCACTGTCTGTATTGCCCACAGGCGTAAAACGTCCACTCAGTGGTGGATCAAAGTCATGTAAATCACCATTATGGGCGAAAATCCAATGACGCCCCCACAATTCTCTAATAAACGGATGAGAATTTTCTAAAGTAATTTTACCTTGAGTCGCTTTACGAATATGCGCGATCACATTACGTGATTTAATAGGATAATTACGGATAAGATCGGCAATTGGAGATTCAACCGCCGACTGGTTATCGACAAATAAACGACAAGCCTTATCTTCGAAAAATGCAATACCAAATCCATCACTATGGTCTGAGGTAATTCCTGCACGCTGTGAAAAACCACGGAAAGAAAAAGTAATATCCGTTGGTGTTGCACAATTCATTCCTAATAGCTGGCACATATCGCTTTTAAACTACTTCTAATTACCCCATCTGCTCTATTGTGCATGAGAGTAAAATTGCTTGCAAATCTCAATATGTGCTGGCTATTAGAAAATAGAACATATGATTAACGCTGACCCATTTTATTCATGACAAATGAAGTCGCCACTTTATTCACTTCCAGAAATACAAAATAATCTAGACAGTTAAACTCTTCATCAAAATAAGACTGTTTCGATAGTTTTGATTGCATACTCAAATACATTTGGAACAACTTCGGCATACGTTCATCTTGTGGAAAGCTAAACTCAGGATATTCAGGTTCGTAAATTTTTTTCGAACGGATATCAATGGTTTTACTTTCAGGTAATTGCTGAATCTGGCGATGCGTGTAGTACGCTCTAGCCAAATTATCTTGTAGATGAATACTGACACAGCCCATCAAATATTTAGCGCGCATTGACCATAGCACTTTCGGTGCAAGGTTCAACCACAGTGTCGATAATGCTTTACCATTACGAAAGCGAGGATGAACACAGGTACGCCCTATTTCCAACACATTAGGAAGATGTGATAACTGAGGAACAATATCAAACTCATGTGCGCTGTAACTTTGTGCAATCTCATGACCTTGAAATAATTTTAGACGGGTATATGCGACAATCTCTCCAGTCCACTTTTCACGTAAGACCGCATGCTCACAACCAAAATCATAAATGTCTTGGTCTAAGTTATCTTCAAAATGAATTCCAAATTGTTGGCTAAATTGTTGTGCACGAAACCGCTGTACATCTTGTAATTCTTTTAAATTATCAACCCATTCAAAACGAAATTGTGTCTGATTTATTGCTTTATGACGATTTAAAGGTAAAGTCCAGGTTTGGCGATATTGATTAAATTTTTCCAGCATAATGAACGCTCCTAGTGACACCCCTTACACTAGTCAAAGCTCATGACAAAAAAATGACCAAATTAAAATGGTATAAAAAAAGACCACCTAGGGTGATCTTTTTATTCAGAATAACGGATTTCTTAAGCTGTTTTAGTGCGATTAGAAATGAGTGTTCCAACCCCATGATCAGTGAAGATTTCAAGCAATGTTGCATGTGGTACACGACCATCAACAATATGTGCGCTCACAACACCACCTTTAACAGCATCAAGTGCACAGCCTACTTTAGGAATCATACCGCCATAGATCACGCCTGTTTCAATGAGGCGATCAACTTCTTGCGTAGTAAGACCAGTTAATAGATTTTTATTTTCATCAAGCACGCCAGTAATATTGGTAAGCAAAATTAACTTTTCAGCGCCTAGTGCTTCTGCAACCTTACCTGCAACTAAATCAGCATTAATATTATAAGTATTGCCTTCTTCATCTACGCCTAATGGCGCAATCACTGGAATAAAGTCACTTTGAGTGAACATTTCCAATACATCGGTTTTAACGCCTGTTACTTCACCAACCATACCCAAGTCGATATGTTTGATAGAACCGTCTTCTTCTTGCTTTTCCATAAGTAATTTACGGGCACGAAGTAAATTACCATCTTTACCTGTTAAACCAATTGCACGGCCACCATGTTTATTAATCAGGTTAACAATTGATTTATTTACGCTACCACCTAATACCATTTCAACCACTTCCATGGTTGCAGCATCAGTTACACGCATACCGTCAATACGGTCAGACTCGCGGCCTAACTGCTTTAAAAATGAGTCTACTTGTGGTCCACCACCGTGAACAACAATCGGATTTAACCCGACAGTTTTAAGTAAAACGATGTCTCGGGCAAATGAACTTTCGAGCTCCGGATCAGTCATCGCGTTGCCACCGTATTTCACCACCAGCGTTTTACCAGTAAAACGTTGAATATACGGCAAAGCTTCAATCAAGATTTTTGCTTTGTCGACACCGATATGCTGATGTTGGGGCATTACGCCTCTCCTTACTTAGGCCTCTGAAAGTTCTTGTGCAATTTGCGGATAGTGCTCTTGCAACATATCTACAAATTTTTGCTGGATTTCCTTTAATCGTAAAGGATTATCTGCATCAAATCTTACTGTAAAATATTCACCAGTATTTGATGCTCGAATAATGCCAAAACCATCATCAAAATCAAGACGTACGCCATCGATTTTACTGATGCGAGCACCTAAACGATGACTTAAAATTTCAATATCTTGTAATACATACTTTGGATCAGACTGATACGTACCAATATAGGTATCTTCTGTACAACATCTTTCTGGATAAGGAGCAAACAATTCAGAAATTGTTGTCGCACTCGATTGAGTAAAATATTCCATTACACGTAATGCAGCATATAGACCATCGTCGTATCCGAAACCACGCCCATCATTAAATACGTAGTGGCCTGCATATTCTCCACCAAAAATGGCGCGTCCATTTGACTGAGATAAATAAGCTCTTAAGAAGCTACTTCCCGTGCGAATCATTTTTGCTTTTCCGCCGAGTTGTTCGACCGTTTTTTGAACCATGCGTGAACATTTCACGTCAAAAACAATTTCTTGCTCGGGGTGTTGTTCTAAGCACATTTGCGCAAAAAGTGATAACAAACGGTCTGCTGTCAATATCTGGGCTTTTTCATCGACTAAAACGACACGGTCTCCATCACCATCCAGAGCAATACCAATATCTGCTTGCTGCTCAACCACTGCTTTACGTAAATGAGTTAAATGAGCTGCATGCGAAGGGTCTGGTGCATGATCTGGAAACTCCCCATTCGGATGGGTTCGTAAAGCAATGACTTCACAGCCCATTTTTTCCAATATTAATTTTGAGCAGTGCCCAGCAGAGCCATGTAAACCATCTAAAATAACTTTTAAAGGACGTTTTAATTGAATATCTTTAAAAATGGCTTGCTGGTATTTCTGGCAAAATTCAGCTTTAAATTGAGGTAATGTTAACTCAAGTACAGAAATGGAATGAGCTGGTACATAATTTTGAGCTTCGTCACCCACCTGCTGAATCATTTCCGGAGATGGAGGTTCACCTTTTAAAATCCACTTAATACCATTATCCGATTTTGGATTATGGCTTGCAGTCACCATAATGCCATTGCCACCAAAATCTCTCGCAATGTAATACATCATTGGTGATGAACAACAGCCAATGTTGGTAACGTTTAAACCTTGTTCTACTAAAATCTCTTCAATTAATTGTGCATAGGCTGGACTTGTGAGACGGGCATCATAGCCAATCACTAATTGAGTTTGTTCTGCTTGTTTGTATTGTTGTGCCAATCCGTAGGCAATCGAACGAACAACGTCCGCGGTTAAGTAAGAAAGTTTGCCTCTAATATCGTAAGCACGAAAAATATTTTTTGGAAATGAGTGTCTTACATTCATAGCGTATCTTCTATTTAAAGATCAATCCGATCTATCGCAAAAACATAGATTATTCAAAATTTTTGAAAGGTTTGTTTGCTAAAAAAGTTAAAAGAATATGAGTAAAGCGTGTTGTAATATAATCCATTGTAACATTCAAGATATAAAAAGAAACGCCTGTTCAACAGGCGTTTGATTTTCGTTAATATTTTAGAAAAACTTATTGTTTACCTGTGTGACCAAAGCCACCAGCGCCACGTAAAGTTTCTTCAAATTCTTCTACTTGCTCAAATTCAGCTTGTACGACTGGCACTAAAACATATTGTGCCAAGCGCTCACCTGGTTCTAAACGGAATGTTGTTTGACCACGGTTCCAAACCGAAACCATCAATTCACCTTGGTAATCTGAATCGATCAAACCAACTAAGTTACCAAGCACGATACCGTGTTTATGACCTAAACCTGAACGCGGTAAAATTAAACCAGCAAAATTTACATCATGAATATAAATTGCCATACCTGTTTTAACTAAAACAGTTTGTCCTGGTTCAATATCAATTGCTTCATCGACGCAGGCACGTAAATCTAAACCCGCTGAACCTGCTGTTGCATATGAAGGTAAAGGCCATTCTTTACCTAAACGCGGATCGAGCAATTTCACTTGAACTTTCATGGGATTTCCTAAAAATTAAAAAATTAACGCTTTAATAAAGCTTTTAAATTTGCCAGATATTGTTGAGCCTGTTCTTTAGGGTCAACATTAGCCGCAATTTTCTTTTTACGCCCTAACCACTCCAGCTCATCTTGCGGAAGTTCATCAAGGAAACGGCTAGGTGTCATCTGTTTCATCTGTCCGCCATTTTTACGCTGTTCTGCCAGTGTTAACGTTAAACCTTGGCGTGCACGGGTAATTCCCACGTACATGAGACGGCGTTCTTCCTCAATGGTTTCTGCTGCAATCGAGTTTTTATGCGGCAATAGTTCTTCTTCGAGTCCCATAATGTACACATATGGGAATTCCAAACCTTTTGCAGCATGTAGAGTCAGTAAGTTAACTTTGTCCGTATCTTCTTCTTCCTGCTGCTGTTCTAAAAGGTCAAGCAGAACCAGTTTTCGAATGACACTTTCAATATTCTTTTCATCAACGTCTTCTGCACGGTTAATGAGATTTTGAATACTGGTGAATAAATTCTCAATGTTATCGAGCTTACTTTTCTCTTGTGCAGGTGTTGCAGACTGTTCACGAACGTAATCCATATAACCCGCTTCGTTCATCATTTGACGAACTTTAGGCACAGGTTCATCGTCTTCCAACAATTCACGCGTAAATGTCGCGATAAAGTCAGCAAATTCATGAAGCTGAGTTTCTGCCTTTTTAGGAAGCACCATGCTTAAACGTTGATCAGCAGAAGCACCAAGTAAAGACAAATTATTTTCTTGTGAGAATAAACCTAACTTCTCAAGAGTAACTGGGCCAATCGCACGTTTAGGTGTATTAATAATACGCAAGAAAGCACTGTCATCTTCTGGGTTAATAATGAGACGTAAATAACTCATCACGTCTTTAATTTCTGCACGAGCGAAGAACGAAGTACCACCAGATAATTTATACGGGATTTGCATTTGGCGAAGCTGTGTTTCTAATACACGCGCCTGAAAGTTACCACGATATAAAACGGCATAATCTTTCCAGTTTTTACCGTTCATGAGCTTATGAGTAAGTAGGTCTTTGACCACGCGCTCTGCTTCATCGTCATCATTACGACAGGTAATAATTCTGATGACTTCACCATGGCCTTTATCACTCCACAATTTCTTATCAAAAATATGCGGGTTATTTTGAATCACACAGTTCGCTGCTTTTAAAATACGGCTCGTTGAACGATAGTTCTGCTCAAGTTTAATAATTTGTAAATTTGGGAAATCCTGCTTAAGCAAAGCCATATTTTCAGGCTTAGCACCACGCCACGCATAGATTGACTGGTCATCGTCACCTACCGCGGTGAACTGCCCCATTACCCCAACTAAAAGTTTCACCAAAATATACTGAGCGGTGTTGGTATCTTGATATTCATCGACCAATAAATAGCGAACACGGTTTTGCCATTTATCTCGTACTTCTGCATTCTCTTGCAGTAAACGTGTTGGCATAACAATCAAGTCATCAAAATCGACCGCATTGTAGGCACGTAAATTACGTTCATAAAGCTGGTAAAGATGGGCAAACTGTACATCTTCAGGTGTTTCACAAGTTGAATGTGCTTGCTCTGGCACGATCAGATCATTTTTCCAGTCTGAAATTTTCTTCATTGCCTTAGCAATTAATTCTTTGCTTTCTGCACCTGACAAATTGTCGCGATGCATCAAATCCATCAAAATGCGCTTACAGTCATCTGCATCTAAAATCGAAAAATTAGCTTTTAAAGGTAAATTTTTAAGTTCTAAACGTAAAAGGTTTAAACCAAAAGTATGGAAAGTCGAGACTGATAAACCTTTTGATTCTTCACGTGACAAGAGCTTGGTCACACGCTCTTTCATTTCACGGGCAGCTTTGTTTGTGAAGGTCATCGCAGTGATACGATGCGCTGGAATACGGCAATGCTGCACCAAATAGGCAATTTTACGCGTAATTACCGATGTTTTACCTGAACCAGCACCAGCAAGCACCAATAAAGGGCCCTGAGTATATTTCATGGCTTCTTCTTGCTTGTTGTTCAATTGACTGGCAGATGACATCGTGTATTACCTCTTAATTTTTCGAGCATGATTATAGTCATCTCTGTTTTAGAATCCCAATAGTAAATCTATGGATATGTATAAATGATGTCTAATAATGCAATTTATGCGCCGCAGAATGTCGTGATTATTTCCTATACTGCACCCATAAAAAAACCACCCGAAGGTGGTTTTTGAAACAATAAACTAAATCTTATTGTTTAGCATAAATGCTGATTTCTACACGACGGTTTTGTTCACGGCCAGATGCAGTTGAGTTATCTGCGATTGGGTTAGATGAACCAAAACCTTGCGCGTCGATACGGCTAGCAGATACGCCTTGGCTAGCTAAATAACTACGTACTGATTGAGCGCGTGCTTGTGATAATGGAATGTTAATTGAATCATTACCAGTGTTATCAGTATAACCTGTTACAAGAATTGCACTCTTGTTATCTTCAGCCAAAGTTTGAGCAACTTTGTTCAAAGTTGAGTAGAAGTTTGGCTTGATGTTTGATTTGTTTGTATCAAAAGTAATGCTACCAGGCATAATTAATTGAACAGAACCATCTGGATTACGGCCAACGTCTACGCCAGTACCAGCCATTTGTTGACGTAATTTTTTCTCTTTTTGGTCAAGGTATAAACCACTAGCACCACCAAGAACTGCACCAATTGCTGCAGCACGGTTGTTTTGACGGCTAGAGTTTGCACTTGATTTAGAAATACCGTAACCAGCTGCTGCGCCGATTAATGTACCTAATGCGGCTTTATCGTATTCAACGCCACCAAGGTTGTTACCTGTTGTTTGACAACCAGAAAGTACTACTGCTGCCCCTACCACTGTTGAAATAACTAATGCACGCATTGCATGCCTCCTCACTTTGAGTGTTTTGTTGTTGAGTGAATAATGAAACAAAAAGGAAGTATAAAACATTGATATTTTGTTAATAATAAACAGTTTAGTTATGTTTTTGTAATATTTTGATGCACTTTAAGATGCTACCTCATCACAATTTCTTCATTGTTGTCTAAGATATCGTTGTATTTCATATTATGACAGTTATAGTTGAACAACTTTTCTATGGATTTTAGACATTCGGGGTCATTCATATGTCAACTGCACCCAATAAGCAATCTGCGCTAAAAAAAATTACACGTGGACTCACTGTAGGTACAGTCATTACAGGAAGTACGTTTTTCCATGGTCCACCTGTTCTTGCACTAGGTCTGACTAAGCTTTTAAAAAAATCATCTAAAATAGATGAAACTAATATTCAAATTACAAACAGCTGGTTAGGGGTAAATAATTGGTTAATTGACCATGTTTTACCAAATCTAAAATGGGATATCACGATTGATGATGGACTTGACCTAAATATGCAAGGTCGTTACCTCATGACATGTAACCACCAAAGTTGGGTTGATACAACGGTGAATCAATATTTTGGTTTAACCCGTATGCCACTCACCCGTTTTTTTACCAAATGGGAACTCATCTTTATTCCTTTCGTTGGGCAAGCTTTTAAAATTCTAGGTTTCCCGATGATGAAACGTCACACTAAAGAACAGGTTGCAAAGAATCCTGAGCTCAAAGACCGTGACATGATGGAAGCACGTAAAGCCTGCGAGCAGCTTTTAAGTCAGCCCTTCACATTATTGAATTATTTAGAAGGTACTCGTTTTACTCAAGAAAAACATGACCAGCAAAAATCGCCATATAAGCATTTGCTTAAACCAAAAGCAGGTGGCTTGGCACTTGCCTTGAATATTTTGGGTGACAAAATTGATGCCTTAGTTGATATGACAATTGTCTATCCAAATGGTGTCCCTGGATATAGCGATTTCTGGCTCGGTGATGTTTCAAGAATTGCAGTAAATTTGCGTAAAATTGAAATTCCAGACTGGGTTCTTGGCGGCAACTATGAAGACGATGCGGTTTACCGTGAACGTTTCCAACAATGGGTGCATGAAATCTGGACCGAAAAAGATCAACTTATTGAGCAAATGAAATCTCAATATACCTCTACAAATATTTAAGAAAGCATCCGTTATTATGCAAAACAGCGCTGGGAAAAAAACGAAATATCATCATGTAGATCCAAACAGCCTTTCGTTTAAGCTGTTTTTGATCTATGACATCTTTATGGTGTTTATTATTATTTTTAACCTGTTCTGTCTTGCTACAAATTTCTTTTTAATGAGCAGTATTGGGGCATGGTTCTTTGAACACATTCATTTGCCCCAGATATTGAGCTTTTACCGTAATTCATTACACCCGTGGGTGATCACATCAGAAGCTTGGTTTATTGGTTTTTTAATTGTTGAGCTGCTTGTGCGCTGGAGCATTGCAATCATCAATAAACACCATAAACGTTGGTTCTTTTTCCCTTTTATTCACTGGTATGAAATTTTAGCCATTATTCCTCAGCTTCGTTTTCTACGTTTGTTCCGAGCTGGGATTATTGCTTATCGTTTACACGAAATGGGCTATCGAGTTATTCCAGAAAGCTGGCGAAAGACTGGATTATTTTACTATCGTGTTGTCATGGAAGAACTTTCCGATCGTGTTGTTATTACAGTGATTGATGGCATTAGATATGAACTTCAAACCAGTTCTAGCCATAAACAGATTATTCACGACTTAGTTAATCATCATCGTGAGCAATTTACTGCTACCCTAACAGCATTATTACAAGAGTCTTTAGCGACTGCTTTAAAAGAACAAAAACCGGCAATTACAAAAGGCGTTGGGAAAATTGTAGATCAGGCCATAGCAGACACACCTGAGCTAACCCAATTATTACGCTTAATTCCTTTAGTGGGTGGTCGTATTGAACAGCAAATTCAGAGTATTGGCCAAAGATTAGGTGAAAATATTAGTGCAGGTTTAATTGAACCTTTAATTGAGGGATCACCAAACAGTCCGAATTCTACTTATCAGTTAATTTCTCAAAAAGTGAGTGAAATAAATATTAATAATCGTCAGCTTGAGCAATTGGTTGAATCTGTCGTGTTCGAGACACTGGAATCTGTACGAAAACAGGTCAAGGTCAAACAATGGCAACAAACGCTTGCGGAGTATGATCGAATCAAAGAATAAGCATTTACTTAATTTTTTATTAAACACGCTAGAGAATTGGCACGATTTGTTCTAGCATTTGCTCTATTTACAATAAACTTAACGATATTACAGCTCGTTTTAACGCCTTGAAGGAAGACTTATGGCTGATATCCGGATTACCGGCAGAATGGTTAACTTTAGCAGGATAACCTTCGATACCAATGATCATGATGTGATCCGCCAGCAATTATCAAATATATTAAATGAAGGTTCCTATCAAGGAACTTTGGTAATTATTGATAGTACAGTTGAGCAAGAATTAATTGCATTAATTCAACTTCTGGTGAGCTTGGGTCTACAGCCTATGGCGGTAATCGACGGTATTTTAGGAGATGAAGCTCGCGCTATTCAATTCCCTGTTTTACCGGCAGATCAACCATTACAGCGTATTAAAGCCACAACAGAACAAGTCGCAATTGTAGAAAAACCTGCTACCGCTACTGCATCATCTTCAGCAGAAACAAAAAAACCACTAAACAAGATAGCGGTTGCTCATATTACCTCTTATCATGATGAAATTTTACGTACAGGCCAATCCCTCGTACAAGATAACGGCGATATTATTTTAAAAGCTGGCATGAATAGTGGTTCTGAAGTGATTGCATCAGGAAATATACATATTTATGGCACAGTTCGTGGTAGAGTCATTGCTGGTGCGGGCGGGCACGCAGCTGCACGTATTTTTTGCCAATCTTTAGAGGCTGAGCTCGTTTCCATTGCCGGAACGTATTGTGTCGCAGATGATATCCCTAAACATGTGGTAAAAAAACCAGTACATATTTATTTAAATGAAAAGCAAGAGCTTGAATTTGAAGCGATTGAACTTTAGTTTATTAAGCAAATCACCAAAAAACAGCCCTTTTAAGGGTGAATGACCATAATAGGAGTGGATTCGGTGGCCAAAATTGTTGTCGTAACATCAGGCAAAGGTGGTGTAGGTAAAACTACAACGAGCGCATCTTTTGCAACAGGTTTAGCCCTTCGTGGTCATAAAACTGTTGTGATTGATTTTGATGTAGGCTTACGTAACCTTGATTTAATTATGGGTTGTGAGCGTCGTGTTGTTTATGATTTTGTCAATGTAATTAACAACGAAGCACGTCTGCAGCAAGCCCTTATTCGCGATAAAGATATCGAAAACCTTTATATTTTACCAGCTTCACAAACACGTGATAAAGATGCGTTGAGCGACGATGGTGTTGCTCGTGTTATTGATGAGCTATCTCAAGAATTTGATTACATCATTTGTGACTCACCTGCTGGTATTGAACGTGGTGCAATTTTAGCCATGTATCATGCAGATGAAGCAATCATTGTAACAAACCCTGAAATCTCTTCAGTACGTGACTCTGACCGTATTATTGGTATGTTAGATAGCAAAACCAAAAAGGTTGAACAAAACGAAGGACGTATACGTAAACATTTATGTATTACACGCTTCAACCCTGAACGCGCAGACCGTCAGGAAATGCTGACCATTGATGATATTTCTAAAGATATCTTACGCGTACCGACATTAGGTGTTATTCCAGAATGTCCAAGTGTATTACAAGCATCAAACGAAGGTAAGCCAGTAATTCTGTATTCAGAAACTAAAGCTGGTCAGGGGTATGATGATTTGGTTGCTCGCTTTCTTGGTGAAGATCGTCCTTATAGACACATCACAGCTCAACCTAAAGGCTGGTTAGCACGACTATTTGGAGCGTAGATATGGCAGGATTCTGGAGTAAATTATTTAGCAGTGAAGAAAAACCATCAAGTGCTCAAACTGCCAAAGATCGTTTGAAAGTTATTGTTGCTTCTGAACAAGGTTTAGGCCGTCGTTTAAGCCAAGACAAGATTGATCAGATGAAGAAAGAAATCATGCAAGTGGTTAGTCGTTATGTCAGCGGTGTAGGCGAACAGCATATCCAAATGCAGGTTCGCTCTGAAGCTAATATCGAAATGTTAGAAATGAATATCAATTTACCTGAAGAACGATAATTCTATTTCTGACTATTCAATAAAACAGAATCAAGGCAAAATAACGCAAGTTATTTTGCCTTTTTTAAAACTGAGGAGATTGTCATGGCATTATCACAGCCAGCAACTTTCAATGAAGAATGGTCCGATGAGCGTGTTTTTGCCTACCTCAACCAACTTCCGCCAGCGGGTGTGAACGCAGATTTTCATGTGCTCTACCATGCATTCAAACATATGCGTCCAACAGACTATGAACGTCTTTTGACTCAATTTATTGCGGACGGACGCGATATTAATGCCAAAGACCCTGAAGGCCAACGCATCCATGATGTGATTGCTAAGTTTCCACGTCAATCAGCACCATTTTTAGAAGTTCTAGCAAAGTTTGCTTAAGCTTTTTTTATTTGAATAAGACTGCATAATCTATCTTAGTAAAATTTAGTAGATAGATTATGTGGTTCATTCAAATATCTAAATTATTTACTTTTATAAAAAATAATCTTAAAGTCATCAGCATTATTTCATTCTAAATATAAATTCATGAATCCAGAACCTATTAATTTAAATCAAACACAATCTATCCAATCAAACCATATAGAAAATTTAAAAGTTATTAGCCTTAATAAGTTTATCTTTCTATCCTTCATTTCTTTTGGTCTATACCAAATTTGGTGGATGTTTAAAGCATGGCGATTTTTTCTAATCAAAGATAAGTTAAATATTATGCCCGCTGCTCGTGCAATTTTTTCTATATTATTTTTATATTCACTATTTAATCGAATAAAAACCTATTCAAAAGAACAAGAATATCCTCATGACTTCTCTTCAGGTTGGATGTATCTAGGATATCTCATTACATCTTTACTGGTTCGCCTACCTGATCCTTACTGGCTTATCTCTCTCTGCAGCATTATATTTTTAATCCCAGCCTTTAAAGCGTTGAACTATACACAAAAACAAATAGAAACAACGATTGAGCAAGAAAAATTCAATACACCTCAAATCATTTTAATTATTATAGGTTCTATCATGTGGCTGCTGATTCTTATCAGTTTTATTATATGAATCCTACCTAAGTGATCTAAAATTTAACTTATTAATATTTTAAAAATATTAAAATTTAGTAATTTAAAAAGCCTCTTCAAGAGGCTTTTTTCTTATCTCAATTTATCGATTTCCAATGAGGAAAATACCAAATACGGTAAAAATACCACCTGAAATACCATCAATCCATTTTGAAAAATTACGATAAGCTGATCTAAAACTTGGTAATGAAAAAATAAAAGTCACAAAGCAGAACCATAAAATTGTTTCGACTGTGACAATAATAAAGAGCAGCCAATGAACTTGATCAAGTTGAGGATTGGCTAAAAATAAAGAGAAAACACTACCAAAATAAATAACAGCTTTAGGATTTGATAGATTGGTTATCAGGCCTTTAATAAAAAATAAGTAAGGTGCTTTTGGTAGCTCTACAGCAACATTATCTTCTTGCTGATTTTTTGAAAATGCTGAACGCAACATCTGATAGCCTAACCAACATAAATATAAGCCACCAGCGATGAGTAAACCTTGCTTTAACCAAGCCATTTTTTCAAAAATAAGATTTAATCCCATCAGTGCCAAACAAGCCCAAAACATAACCCCTGCTGTTATCCCTGCAACCACTAACATAGCATCTTTACGTGATCGACTAATCGCTGTTTGAGATACAAGAAAAAAATCAGGTCCTGGAGTAATAAGTGCACAAAAATGGATAAAAGCTAACGTAATTAACGCAACTAACATGTTTTCCTCCAGATTGAATTCGTTGTTATTTAGGAAAAATACATTAGCATTTTTTACTATACGTTAAAATCTCTAAGTCATTTTATAAATAGATTCAGTTTATTTAAATTATAAAAAAAGCCTCCAGAGAGGCTTTTTTTATAAAGATAAGTTCTTAAACTAAAATATCTCGCTTACCATTAGGCCCCATTGCGCTCACAATGCCGTTCTCTTCCATTTGGTCAATGATACGGGCAGCACGGTTATAACCAAGGCTAAATTTACGCTGTAGTGACGATGTAGAAGCTTTGCGAGTTTCTAAAACAAATGACACACATTGATCATAAAGTGCATCACGGTCAGCCCCCCCCTCACCCTCTTCAAAACCACGTGAAGTCGGTTCTTCGTCAAATGGAGTCAAGATTTCGTCGACATAATCTGGCTCACCACGTTCACGCCACGCATCACAAATGCGGTTGACTTCATCATCGCTAATGAATGCACCATGCACACGCTCTGGTTCGATTTTACCAGGCCCTAAGAACAGCATATCACCATGACCTAACAAGTCTTCGGCACCACCTGCATCCAAAATAGTACGCGAGTCAATTTTACTGTTTACACGCAATGCGACACGCGTTGGAATATTGGCTTTAATCAAACCGGTAATGACATCAACAGATGGACGTTGAGTTGCAAGCAATAGGTGAATACCAGCAGCACGAGATTTTTGCGCTAAACGCGTAATCATTTCTTCTGCTTTTTTACCCACCTGCATAATCATGTCGGCAAACTCATCCGCAACAATCACAATAGATGGTAATGGTGTTAAACGAGGTGCGCGTTCTTGTGTCGCCGAATCACTTGGTTTCCAAGTTGGGTCAATTAGATCTTCCCCATTCGCAATTGCTTCTTCAACTTTACGGTTGTAGTCACTTAATTTACGAATCTTTAAGAATGACATCAGCTTATAACGACGCTCCATTTCATTCACACACCAGTTCAACGCACTTACTGCATCTTTCATGTCAGTAACAACAGGAGTTAATAAATGTGGAATATCATTATAGTTTGCAAGTTCAAGCTGTTTTGGATCGATTAAAATCAAACGCAACTGGTCAGGTGTATATTTAAGCAACATCGATAAAATCATCGAGTTTACCGCAACCGATTTACCAGAACCCGTTGTACCCGCAACTAGCATGTGTGGGGCTTTCGCTAAATCAGTTAATACTGGATTACCTGAAATGTCTTTACCCATCGCCATACTGATTAATGCGCTTGGATCGCGATATGTTGGTGTTTCCAAAAGTTCAATCAAACGCACCATTTCACGGGCACTGTTTGGTACTTCAATACCAATATATGGTTTACCGGGAATTACTTCCACTACACGAACAGAGGCCATCGACATTGAACGGGCTAAGTCACGTGAAATATTGGTTACCTTAGATGCTTTAACACCTGGTGCTAAATCTAATTCAAAACGGGTAACTACTGGCCCTGGTTGAGCTTCAACCACCTGAGCCTTAACATTAAATTCTTGTAACTTAATTTCAAGTAATTCAGATAAACGTGAAAGCTGCTCTTCAGTGAAGTTAACTTTCTTATTTGGATCAACCTTATCAAGTAGATCAAGACCTGGCAAAGTTGGTAAATCCAAACGTTTCTTGGCAACCTGCATTGCACGAGACATTGGTCGACCAGCTGCATCTGTTAATGGCGCATCTAAATCGAAATCATCTTCATCAATATCAAGATTTTCTTGAGGTTTCCCAGCAGTTTCCTGCCATGCCTCAATAAACTCTTCTTTTGAAAGTTTATCGGCTTGAATAGTCGTTTGAATAGGAGCTTTTACAAATGCTGAAGATTGCGCATAACTACTTGCTCTGACAGGTTCAGCGGGCGCAATATCTTCATCTATTAATAAATCATCAAAGTCTTCAAAAACTTGTTCATTTGCTAAATTTTTAGGTGACTGATTTACATTTGATAAAGGTGAAGATGTTTCATTCGCAATATTCACAGATTGCGAAGTTAGTTCTGCTTCTACATGTTGATCTTGAACAAATGGTGTATGCACATCTGTTGCAGTTTTACTGTTTGGAACCGCAGCAAGCAACTCATCAAAAATTTCATCATCATTCCAGTCAAGACCATGTAGGTCTTGTTTAGCTGTAGGTTGAGTTTGATGAACTTGTGAAAGAGTTTGCTGGAATTGATCATGAGCAGGAGCTTGTTCTGTTGAATCATCAGCTGCTCTTAAAAGTGCATCAATTTCTTGCTTATGACTCGCATCATCACGTTGTAAAGCACGCCATACTTCACCCGTGGCCACTAAACGTTGGCTATCTTTTTCAAGCTTATGGGCTTGCTCAAGCGTATGTTCAAAGTTTTGAGCATTTGCAACTGGCTCAACTGCTACAGGTTCAGGTCGGCTCTGCTCTTTCGCTAATACATCTGCAAATAACCTTTCAGCAACCGCATCATGTCGTGTTGCTGTAGGTTGTGATTGAGTAGTTTCAGATTGAACTGGCACTTCTTTTTCATCTGAAGCATTGGCCTCAGTGTTTTGTGCAACTTTAACTGCCGCTGCTTTGTTAGCAGGCTGAGTTGTTAAGTCATAATCCGATTCGTTTGGTGATACGTTTTTATAAAATAAATCTTGTAAATAGCTTGGTGTCGCTTTGAGCGTAACCCATGTTTTGCTCCATTGCACCCCAAATGCAAGAGTAAACAAAACCACTCCGAAAACGAGTAAGAATAAAGTCGCGCCGTAAATTGTTAGCAATTGAGATAGGCTTTGACCTAACTCGTAACCAATAATTCCCCCAGCCGCATTATCTAAAGTATCTGCCGGCACATTCCAATGTAAATAAAGCAGGCTAGACACAACCAAAATTAAAAAGAATTGTGCAGCATAACGAAATGGGCGGTTTAAAAAACTACGTGGCCACCACACCTGTATTGCTTCAATAAAAAGGAAAATTGGAATAAGCAAACTTGCCCATCCTAAAAAACCAAACAGCAAATCTGCAATCCATGCGCCAGCAATACCACTTGCATTGGATACTTGCTGAGTATCACTGGAAATATGCATCCAGCCCGGATCAAATGGTGTATATGTTACTGTTGCCAGAAACATATAAATCCCAAAAGAAACCAAGAATAATGTCATCAATAAGCGCTGTGCATAAACACTCGACACCGCAGTCATATACTGTCCTGTAACCCATTTAATTATTGGTTTAGAGATGTGAAGAACTACATTCTAGATCTTCAACGAATGAACTTTATATTATGCACCTGTTCTTACAAAAAAGGTGCATGATTCTTTACAGTTGTTGTTAACATGAGGCACTTCTATATTGTTATATAACTTAATTCGATTGACCTGATCAATATTATCCACATTGATTTAACGCTATTGATCGGCAAATTCACGTATAATTTTCAAAATTCTCGAAATAAAGAAGGATACCCTCAATGAGTGCTCGTCATTCTCGGTTAATTATTCTCGGTTCTGGCCCTGCGGGCTATAGTGCAGCTGTCTATGCAGCACGTGCAAACCTTAAACCTACTTTGATTGCAGGTTTACAACTAGGTGGGCAACTTACAACAACAACCGAAGTTGACAACTGGCCGGGCGATCCTGAAGGTTTAACAGGTCCTGCATTAATGGATCGTATGCAAGCACATGCTGAACGCTTTGGTACAGAACTCGTCTATGACCATATTAACGAAGTGGACTTAAACGTACGTCCTTTTGTTCTAAAAGGTGATATGGAAGAGTACACATGTGATGCTTTGATTATTGCAACTGGTGCTACAGCTCAATATCTTGGCCTAGAGTCTGAACAAAACTTTATGGGTCAAGGCGTAAGCGCATGTGCAACATGTGATGGTTTCTTCTACAAAAACCAAAAAGTAATGGTTGTAGGTGGTGGTAACACTGCTGTTGAAGAAGCGCTTTATTTATCAAATATTGCTTCACATGTAACGCTAGTACACCGCCGTGATAGCTTACGTTCTGAAAAGATTTTGCAAGATCATTTATTTGCCAAAGAAAAAGAAGGCAAAATCAGCATTATCTGGAATCACGAAGTTGAAGAAGTATTGGGTGACAATACTGGTGTAACAAGTGTTCGCCTTAAATCAACTCAAGATGACTCTAAGCAAGACGTAGAGGTTCATGGTCTATTCGTTGCAATTGGCCACAAACCAAATACTGGAATGTTTGATGGTCAATTAAACTTACGTGATGGCTATATCCAAGTACAAAGCGGTACTTCTGGTAATGCAACAGCAACTTCTGTAGCTGGTGTTTTTGCTGCTGGTGACGTCGCTGACAGCATTTATCGTCAAGCGATTACTTCTGCTGGGTCAGGCTGTATGGCTGCTCTAGATGCTGAAAAATATCTAGATAATCTTTAATTAATAGATTTCTAGAGTTTAAAAAACAGCCGTTCTTATAACGGCTGTTTTTTTAGAATAATGACTAGCTGACATATATTAATTTTTATAGCATAACCTTAAAGCTGATCTTATTTTATTTTTATGAATACACTTCCACTTTCTCAATTCATTTTTCCTGACCCGATTGAAGCCGATCCGGATGGTCATGGTTTAATTTGTATTGGAGCTGATCTCTCCCCTTCTACTCTATATGAAGCATACACCCACGGATTATTTCCGTGGTTCAATGAAGATGAACCCATTTGTTGGTGGAGCCCTGAGCCTCGGTGTGTGATTTATCCTCAAAATTACAAGCCAAGCAAGTCACTCCTTAGAAACATGAAAAAACATGATTATACAATTACGGTTAATCATGCCTTCGAAGAAGTTATTCGCTCATGTTCTTTACCAAGAAGTTATGCAGATGAAACTTGGATTAGCGAAGATATTATTCAGGGCTATTGTGAGATGTTTAATGCTGGCTATGGATATAGTGTGGAAGTCTGGGATCAAAACGAACTTGTCGGAGGGCTATACGGCATTACGATTGGCAAAGGATGCTTCGGTGAGTCAATGTTTAGTAATGAAACTGATGTTTCAAAAATGGCTTTTTATACATTAATGCTGATTGGACAAGAAAATCAGCTCCCTTGGGTAGACTGCCAGCTTGTAAATAGTCACTTAATTAGCTTGGGAGCCTGTACACTTTCTCGTCAAGACTACTTAAAATCGTTACAAGATGTAATTATTCACCCCTCTATCAATTGGAAAAAGTATCAAGAACGTGTATTTTCAAGTAAAACAATAGCGTTAGATGCAAAATTAATGGAATGATAACAGGAGGGACCAATCATGAAATCATATCACCCGAAGTCCCTTTTAAATGATCTGCAGTATTATATTACTCCACCTCATGATTGCAGCTACCTAGAAAATAAATCGGCGCGCATGGTGTTTTTAGACCCTATTCATCGGATTGATGTGGTCACTCTTTCAGAACTTTCTCGTTTAGGATTTCGCCGTAGCGGTGACTTCGTTTATCGTCCTGAATGCCATTTATGCAGACAATGTTTATCTTGCCGTGTTCCAGTTGCCGATTTCCAAATGAACAGCATGCAGAAAAAAGCGTGGAAAAGAAATCAAGATCTGACCATGACTGTTTTGCCAACTCAGCAAGCTGCTCAAATTCATTATGATTTATATGAGCGCTATATTAATGAACGCCATGCTGATGGCGATATGTTTCCACCTAGCTTAGATCAGTTTGAAAAATTTTTAGTACATAGTTGTACAGATAGTTTCTTTTTAGAGCTTTGGAAAGATAACCGTTTAATCAGTGTGTCTACATGCGATCTAATGGATGATGGACTGTCGGCTGTTTATACTTTCTTTGATCCAGATGAACATCGTAGATCACTTGGTGTGTACTCTATTTTGAACCAAATCGAATACGTGAAATCACTTGGTTTAGAATATCTTTATTTAGGTTACTGGGTGCCACATTCAGCTAAAATGAATTATAAGTCGCAATATACCCCTTTAGAACTTTTACTAGATGGGCAATGGCGCCGCTTAAACAGATCCTTATCACCCGACGAAATTCAACAGTTAGGTACGTCGCTTATGACAACATTACCTTCTGAATGGAATAATTTAATTATTAAATAATTTTGATCTGACTTTCTTATGAAAAGCACTCAGATCAAAATTTAGAATAAAGAAGCAAAATCATCTGTACAGGTTTTTACCATAATGACTGCATGTTCCCGCCCCCCTTCTGGGGTAGGATAATAATTGCGACGCAGGTCAATTTGGTGAAAACCTGTTTTTTCATATAAACCGATAGCAGCTTTATTACTTTCACGAACTTCTAGAAATATTTGTACTGGTTGATTTTTTAATTGATCAATTGATGCATTTAATAATTCATATCCTAAGCCCTGACCTTGCATTTTAGGATCAACGGCCATGAGCAATAAATTTGCTTCATCTAATACTGGTTGTAAAATACAAAACCCAACGACTCTATTTTGCGACTCAATGACAGTGCATTGATAAGAATTCAAAGATTCTACAAATTGCTGTCTTGACCATGGATGTGTTTGTACTGATTTTTCGATTTGTACAACAATATCAACATCAGTGTTTTGCATAATACGAATCATGGGGTTCAGCACAATCAAAGTTCTAAAGTAATGCGTATTATAAAAACTTCACAAGAAAAAACGAGTAAAAAAAAGGACAATTAAATTGCCCTTTTTTCATCATCTTTTTTAGAGACCTAGTTTTTCACGCCAAGTTGCTAACAGCGCTGTAGTGTCAGAATCATTTGGATGAAATTTTGGTCTTAAGAAATCAAGTAACTCTGGAATTTGACGTGTCATAAAACCTTTACGACCATACATAAACTTAAGCATGTACTTCGTATCTTTCCAAGTTAATTTATCATCAGTCTTGAGTAACTTGGCAGTAAAATAAGATTGAGTTGCAAAGATTAATGCCATTGCAATAATCAAAGCTGCTGAGCGCATAAAATAAGCTTTCGGACCTTGCCCATACATGCTTGTGTACACATCAAATGCCACAGCTTTATGTTCATTTTCTTCAACTGCATGCCACATCCATAAATGATACATCGTGTCATCTTGGAACATCGCCTGAATTTCAGGGTTTTGTAAAAGTTCAGCTGCAATGGTAGACGTAAAATGTTCTAGCGCACATGTTCCCGTCAAATCAATCATTTCTTTAGTATAGCCAAAAGGTTTCATTAATTTGGTTACAACAGCCGTACCCATTTTAATGACTTTTCCTGTTTGCTTTTCCATATGGCGGACATCATAGCCATAAGCCTGCGCTGAAGCATTAAATGCTAAATGCTCTTTCGAATGCATCGCTTCTTGACCAATAAAAGCACTGATTTCTTTTTGAAGATCTGGATCAGCAAGCTTTAGATCATTTCGAACAGCACGAGTACTATTTACAAAGAACTGCTCACCTTCTGGGAAAAGGGCCGATAATGCTGTCATAAAATGTGTTAATGCCGCATCATAATTCGCCCAATAGCGTGGGACCTGAGTAAATTCAAAGTCCATACGACGCACAGGGAAACTAGCACCAGCACGATTAGAAATATTTACCTTAGCATTCATCTCAGACTCCTTTTAAGTGAATAGCTAATTCACATATAACTTTATTTATTTTCTTAATATTTATAATCATACGTCTTTCGATGTACCAATTAAGTGCAGATGAGGACAGAGAATTATCAGATGAGGTCATTAATAACCCCATAAAAGGGCATAGACTTACTTATAGTTATGGTTAGCAAATAATACTTAAAAAGAAAAAAGGGCTACTCATGAGCCCTTTCAGATCAACATAGATTTAAATTACAAACCTAATTTTGCTTTCCATGTTTTCAATAGACCAACTGTATCCAAATCATTTGGATGAAAACCAGGCTTAAAGTAAGCTAACATTTCTTTAGCCATACCAGTAATAATGCCTTTAGATGGGCTATATCCATATTTATAAATTACTGATAGTTCATTTAAATTCAACTTATTGTCTTGTTTTAATAAACGAAGTACAAAAGATGATTGAATCAAAAAAATTAAAGTCATCGCAAATACTAGTGAACTCGTACGTAAAGCATAAGCTTTTACACCTTTACCAAATACACCCTCGTACACGTCAAAAGCTACGGCTTTATGCTCATTTTCTTCAATAGCATGCCAATACCACATGGTTGACATTGTTTCGTCTGTCATCAACTCTTGAATGTGCTTATTAACTAATAACTGTGAAGCTATAGTAGCGGTAAAATGTTCAAGTGCTGTTGTAGCTGTCAGGTCAACCATTTCTTTAGTCATACCGAAAGGTTTAACAATTTTTACAAAAGCTTTAATTGCTGTTTGAATCGCCGTGTCAGTAAACTTCTCTAATGTTTCTACATCGTGGCCAAACTTTTGAGCAGAAGCATTAAAATTTACATGCTCTTGAGTATGCATTGCTTCTTGCCCAATAAAGGCACTAATCTCTTTTTGTAATGCTTCATCATCTTTAATAGATGGGTGATAACGTACAGCACGTACACTATCTATGAAGAATTTTTCACCTGCCGGGAACAAGGCCGACAATGCTGTCATAAAGTGTGTGAGTCCAGCAGAACCATTCATCCAATATTCTGGTACATCATTAAAGTCAAAGTTCATACGACGTACAGGAAAGCTCGCCCCTGCGCGATTCGTAATATTCACTTTAGCATTCATACCCAAAGCTCCTTATTAAGTAATCCAAATTACTCAAACTTTATTGTTCGTTTTCTTGATTCTTATCATACAAATTTCATAAAAAGGATTAAGGGTAAATAAGGACATTGAAATATCAGTTAAGGCCAGCTTTAATAGTGATTGTTAGACAATTAAATATAAAAAAAGCGCTCTAAAAAGAGCGCTTTTTTTTTCACTGAAAGTGATTATGCAGTTACTTTCGCAACAACACCAGCACCTACAGTACGACCACCTTCACGGATCGCAAAACGTAGACCTGGGTCCATTGCGATTGGGTGGATTAATTCTACTGACATTTCAACGTTGTCGCCTGGCATAACCATTTCAACGCCGTCTTGTAATTGGATTGCGCCAGTTACGTCAG
>NZ_JASCAI010000013.1:0-806 GCF_029967875.1 Acinetobacter sp. V89_4 | reverse complement strand
ACAGTCGCAGTCGGATCGTTCACTGTACCAGTGAGTGCTGGTGTGCTGTCATTGGTCAACACATCATCGAGTGCAACGACAGGTGCAGTAATGTCCGCAGACACCACGCCTGAACCTGGCAATGAAGTATTGCCTGCAGGGTCAGTTGCTGTTGCTGTCACCGTTTGACCGTCAGTCAAGTCACCTGGGTTTGGTACTGACCAGCTGCCGTCTGTACCTGCAACCACAGTTGCTGTCGTACCGTCAGGGAAGCTTACAGTCACGGTTGAACCCGGTTCTGCTGTACCTGTTACCGGATCAGTGGCATTGATTGGATCAAGGACCGGTGCATTTGGTGCAGTGGTATCTACTGTCACGACAGCTGTATCTGTACCGACATTGCCTGCTGCATCTGTTGCAGTCACGGTAATGGTGTGTGGACCGTCTGTTAATGCAGGCAGTGTATTGTCTGCAAGGGTCCAGGTGCCGTCACCATTGTTGGTCGCTGGATAGTTCACACCATCCACAGTCACCACCACAGTCGCAGTCGGATCGTTCACTGTACCAGTGAGTGCTGGTGTGCTGTCATTGGTCAACACATCATCGAGTGCAACGACAGGTGCAGTAATGTCCGCAGACACCACGCCTGAACCTGGCAATGAAGTATTGCCTGCAGGGTCAGTTGCTGTTGCTGTCACCGTTTGACCGTCAGTCAAGTCACCTGGGTTTGGTACTGACCAGCTGCCGTCTGTACCTGCAACCACAGTTGCTGTCGTACCGTCAGGGAAGCTTACAGTCACGGTTGAACCCGGTTCTGCTGTACCTGT
>NZ_JASCAI010000012.1:0-896 GCF_029967875.1 Acinetobacter sp. V89_4 | reverse complement strand
TTTAAATCATAATACTGCCCGTTCTTAAATTCTAAATATTCTATTGCTGGACCAGTTGCGAGCAACTGATTTTCAACTCTAATTTTCTTACCAGTCGACTTATCTGATATCAGAAGATCTACACCATCTGCACTAAAAACAATATTAGTGGCTAAAGCTTGAGACAATAGTATTTTATCAACACCACTTATATCTCGAATTGTAATATTTTCGACCTGCTCACTTATAATAAGATCATCGCCTAAACCAGTATCAATATCATCTCCAGTTGAAGCCTTTGTAATCTGTACAATATCATTGCCACGTCCAGCATCAATTGTGTCTGCGCCTAAACCATCCTGAATAATATCGTTTCCTTCGCCACCAACTAGAATATCCTGACCACTACCACCAACGAGGAAATCATTTCCACCATCGCCCTGTAAATAGTTCTTCCCATCTCCACCAGAGAGGTAATCGATGCCATCACCACCAATCAGAATGTCGTCACCGGCATCACCATAAAGAAGATCACTACCAGCCCCACCATCTAAGTTATCGTTACCTAAACCACCTGTAAGATAATCGTCACCAGCTTCACCTTCCAGAGCATCATTGTCCAGTCCACCAACAAGGATATCATCACCCAAACCGCCTACTAAGTTATCTGATCCCTCATCACCAGATAACAGGTCATTTCCCTCACCGCCTAGTAAAGTATCATTACCCTTTCCACCACGCAGCACATCATTACCATAGCCAACAACCGTGGTTTCCCCAGAGTTCAGTTCCCGATCACCCAGTAATACGTCATCGCCAGCGCCACCGTCGAGTTCATCATCTCCCTCACCACCAACTAAGGTATCATTGCCAGAATCACCAAAAATCAAATCATTGCCAAGCTGGCCTAAAATAGT
>NZ_JASCAI010000011.1:0-943 GCF_029967875.1 Acinetobacter sp. V89_4 | reverse complement strand
ATTACCTTCACGTTCAGTGAAGCAGTGGCAGGCTTTGATGCAACAGATATCACCCTCGTTGGCGGTACATTAGGTGCATTGACGACAACGGATAACATCACTTGGACAGCAGTGTTCACGCCAGATGGCACAGGCACAGCACCAAGCATTACCGTGGCTGATGGTAGCTACACCGATACAGTAGGCAACCCGGGTACAGGCGATGTACTTGATGGTACAGACGGCTTCGTTGTAGATATTGTGCCACCAACCCTTGCGATTACCGCGGATGACCTTGCACTTGCGGCAGGTGAAACAGCAAACATTACCTTCACGTTCAGTGAAGCAGTGGCAGGCTTTGATGCAACAGATATCACCCTCGTTGGCGGTACATTAGGTGCATTGACGACAACGGATAACATCACTTGGACAGCAGTGTTCACGCCAGATGGCACAGGCACAGCACCAAGTATTACTGTAGCTGATAATACTTACACAGACCTTGCAGGTAACTTGGGTACAGGTGATGTACTTGATGGTACAGATGGCTTCGTTGTAGATATTGTGCCACCAACCCTTGCGATTACTGCGGATGACCTTGCACTTGCGGCAGGCGAAACAGCGAATATTACCTTCACGTTCAGTGAGGCAGTGGCAGGCTTTGATGCAACAGATATCACCCTCGTTGGCGGTACATTAGGTGCATTGACGACAACGGATAACATCACTTGGACAGCAGTGTTCACGCCAGATGGCACAGGCACAGCGCCAAGCATTACTGTAGCTGATAATACTTATACAGACCTTGCAGGTAACTTGGGTACAGGTGATGTACTTGATGGTACAGATGGCTTCGTTGTAGACATTGTTCCACCGACGCTTGCGATCAGTGCAACAGACCTGAATCTGGCTCTTGGTGAAAGCACCACAGTGACCTTCACATTCAGTGAAGCAGTAACTGGCT
>NZ_JASCAI010000010.1:0-5528 GCF_029967875.1 Acinetobacter sp. V89_4 | reverse complement strand
ATCATTAAGAGAATTGAAGAACAACTTGTGTGGATTTTTACTGATTGATTGATCGAAATATTATCATTGATTGATTGGTTTAAATTACTCGAAGTTTATTTGAGCGAAATTTAAGTCAGAAAATTGATGAGCCAGAATTGGCACCTTGTCTTTAATAAGGTGCAAAATGATTTTTAACTGAAGAGTTTGATCATGGCTCAGATTGAACGCTGGCGGCAGGCTTAACACATGCAAGTCGAGCGGAGAGAGGTAGCTTGCTACTGATCTTAGCGGCGGACGGGTGAGTAATGCTTAGGAATCTGCCTATTAGTGGGGGACAACATTTCGAAAGGAATGCTAATACCGCATACGTCCTACGGGAGAAAGCAGGGGATCTTCGGACCTTGCGCTAATAGATGAGCCTAAGTCGGATTAGCTAGTTGGTGGGGTAAAGGCCTACCAAGGCGACGATCTGTAGCGGGTCTGAGAGGATGATCCGCCACACTGGGACTGAGACACGGCCCAGACTCCTACGGGAGGCAGCAGTGGGGAATATTGGACAATGGGCGGAAGCCTGATCCAGCCATGCCGCGTGTGTGAAGAAGGCCTTATGGTTGTAAAGCACTTTAAGCGAGGAGGAGGCTACTTTAGTTAATACCTAGAGATAGTGGACGTTACTCGCAGAATAAGCACCGGCTAACTCTGTGCCAGCAGCCGCGGTAATACAGAGGGTGCAAGCGTTAATCGGATTTACTGGGCGTAAAGCGCGCGTAGGCGGCTAATTAAGTCAAATGTGAAATCCCCGAGCTTAACTTGGGAATTGCATTCGATACTGGTTAGCTAGAGTGTGGGAGAGGATGGTAGAATTCCAGGTGTAGCGGTGAAATGCGTAGAGATCTGGAGGAATACCGATGGCGAAGGCAGCCATCTGGCCTAACACTGACGCTGAGGTGCGAAAGCATGGGGAGCAAACAGGATTAGATACCCTGGTAGTCCATGCCGTAAACGATGTCTACTAGCCGTTGGGGCCTTTGAGGCTTTAGTGGCGCAGCTAACGCGATAAGTAGACCGCCTGGGGAGTACGGTCGCAAGACTAAAACTCAAATGAATTGACGGGGGCCCGCACAAGCGGTGGAGCATGTGGTTTAATTCGATGCAACGCGAAGAACCTTACCTGGCCTTGACATAGTAAGAACTTTCCAGAGATGGATTGGTGCCCTCGGGAACTTACATACAGGTGCTGCATGGCTGTCGTCAGCTCGTGTCGTGAGATGTTGGGTTAAGTCCCGCAACGAGCGCAACCCTTTTCCTTATTTGCCAGCGAGTAATGTCGGGAACTTTAAGGATACTGCCAGTGACAAACTGGAGGAAGGCGGGGACGACGTCAAGTCATCATGGCCCTTACGGCCAGGGCTACACACGTGCTACAATGGTCGGTACAAAGGGTTGCTACCTAGCGATAGGATGCTAATCTCAAAAAGCCGATCGTAGTCCGGATTGGAGTCTGCAACTCGACTCCATGAAGTCGGAATCGCTAGTAATCGCGGATCAGAATGCCGCGGTGAATACGTTCCCGGGCCTTGTACACACCGCCCGTCACACCATGGGAGTTTGTTGCACCAGAAGTAGCTAGCCTAACTGCAAAGAGGGCGGTTACCACGGTGTGGCCGATGACTGGGGTGAAGTCGTAACAAGGTAGCCGTAGGGGAACCTGCGGCTGGATCACCTCCTTAACGAAAGATTGACGATTGGTAAGAATCCACAACAAGTTGTTCTTCATAGATGTATCTGAGGGTCTGTAGCTCAGTTGGTTAGAGCACACGCTTGATAAGCGTGGGGTCACAAGTTCAAGTCTTGTCAGACCCACCATGACTTTGACTGGTTGAAGTTATAGATAAAAGATACATGACTGATGATGTAAGCTGGGGACTTAGCTTAGTTGGTAGAGCGCCTGCTTTGCACGCAGGAGGTCAGGAGTTCGACTCTCCTAGTCTCCACCAGAACTTAAGAGAAGTTCGGATTACAGAAATTAGTAAATAGAGATTTAGATCTTGGTTTATTAACTTCTGTGATTTAAGTATCACGGTATTAAGCATGACCTGACGAAGGCATGTTTATTCATTAACAGATTGGCAAAATTGAGTCTGAAATAAATTGTTCACTCAAGAGTTTAGATTAAGTAATTAGTCTAGATGAATTGAGAACTAGCAAATTAACTGAATCAAGCGTTTTGGTATATGAATTTAGATTGAAGCTGTACAGTGTTTAAGTACACAGACAACAGATAGTAGCGATGAAGATCGCACGGACAACACTCACTTGTAAGTGTTGACGACTGTTTGGGGTTGTATAGTCAAGTAATTAAGTGCATGTGGTGGATGCCTTGGCAGTCAGAGGCGATGAAAGACGTAATAGCCTGCGATAAGCTCCGGGGAGGCGGCAAATATCCTTTGATCCGGAGATTTCTGAATGGGGGAACCCACCTACTTTAAGGTAGGTATTGCAACATGAATACATAGTGTTGCAAGGCGAACGAGGGGAAGTGAAACATCTCAGTACCCTTAGGAAAAGAAATCAATTGAGATTCCCTTAGTAGCGGCGAGCGAACGGGGATCAGCCCATTAAGTTATGTGTGTTTTAGTGGAACGCTCTGGGAAGTGCGAACGTAGAGGGTGATATTCCCGTACACGAAAGGGCACACATAATGATGACGAGTAGGGCGAGGCACGTGAAACCTTGTCTGAATATGGGGGGACCATCCTCCAAGGCTAAATACTCCTGACTGACCGATAGTGAACCAGTACCGTGAGGGAAAGGCGAAAAGAACCCCTGTGAGGGGAGTGAAATAGATCCTGAAACCGCATGCATACAAGCAGTGGGAGCCGACTTGTTCGGTGACTGCGTACCTTTTGTATAATGGGTCAGCGACTTATATTCAGTAGCGAGGTTAACCGTATAGGGGAGCCGTAGAGAAATCGAGTCTTAATAGGGCGTTTAGTTGCTGGGTATAGACCCGAAACCAGGCGATCTATCCATGAGCAGGTTGAAGGTTGGGTAACACTAACTGGAGGACCGAACCCACTGTCGTTGAAAAGCCAGGGGATGACTTGTGGATAGGGGTGAAAGGCTAATCAAGCCTGGTGATAGCTGGTTCTCCCCGAAAGCTATTTAGGTAGCGCCTCGGACGAATACCATAGGGGGTAGAGCACTGTTTCGGCTAGGGGGTCATCCCGACTTACCAAACCGATGCAAACTCCGAATACCTATGAGTACTATCCGGGAGACAGACTGCGGGTGCTAACGTCCGTAGTCAAGAGGAAAACAATCCAGACCGCCAGCTAAGGCCCCAAAATCATAGTTAAGTGGGAAACGATGTGGGAAGGCATAGACAGCTAGGAGGTTGGCTTAGAAGCAGCCACCCTTTAAAGAAAGCGTAATAGCTCACTAGTCGAGTCGGCCTGCGCGGAAGATGTAACGGGGCTAAAACTATGTGCCGAAGCTGCGGATTTGACTTTTAGTCAAGTGGTAGGGGAGCGTTCTGTAAGCCGATGAAGGTGTATTGAGAAGTATGCTGGAGGTATCAGAAGTGCGAATGCTGACGTGAGTAACGACAAAACGGGTGAAAAACCCGTTCGCCGAAAGACCAAGGGTTCCAGTCCAACGTTAATCGGGGCTGGGTGAGTCGACCCCTAAGGCGAGGCCGAAAGGCGTAGTCGATGGGAAATTGGTTAATATTCCAATACTTCTGTGTAATGCGATGAGAGGACGGAGAAGGTTAAGTCAGCCTGGCGTTGGTTGTCCAGGTGGAAGGAAGTAGGCATGCATCTTAGGCAAATCCGGGGTGCTCTATGCTGAGATCTGATAGCAAGCTGTACTTGTACAGCGAAGTGGCTGATACCATGCTTCCAGGAAAAGTCTCTAAGCTTCAGTTACACAGGAATCGTACCCGAAACCGACACAGGTGGTCAGGTCGAGTAGACCAAGGCGCTTGAGAGAACTCTGCTGAAGGAACTAGGCAAAATGGTACCGTAACTTCGGGAGAAGGTACGCTGCTGACGGTGATGACCCTTGCGGTCTGAGCTATTGGCAGCCACAGAAACCAGGCCGCTGCAACTGTTTATTAAAAACATAGCACTCTGCAAACACGAAAGTGGACGTATAGGGTGTGATGCCTGCCCGGTGCTGGAAGGTTAATTGATGGGGTTAGCGTAAGCGAAGCTCTTGATCGAAGCCCCAGTAAACGGCGGCCGTAACTATAACGGTCCTAAGGTAGCGAAATTCCTTGTCGGGTAAGTTCCGACCTGCACGAATGGCATAATGATGGCGGCGCTGTCTCCAGCAGAGGCTCAGTGAAATCGAAATCGCTGTGAAGATGCAGTGTACCCGCGGCTAGACGGAAAGACCCCGTGAACCTTTACTGCAGCTTGACATTGAACTTTGACCTTACTTGTGTAGGATAGGTGGGAGGCTTTGAAGTTGGAACGCTAGTTCCAATGGAGCCGTCCTTGAAATACCACCCTGGTAATGTTGAGGTTCTAACTCTGCCCCGTAATCCGGGGCGAGGACCATGTCTGGTGGGTAGTTTGACTGGGGCGGTCTCCTCCTAAAGAGTAACGGAGGAGTACGAAGGTGCGCTCAGCGTGGTCGGAAATCACGCGTAGAGTATAAAGGCAAAAGCGCGCTTAACTGCGAGACCCACAAGTCGAGCAGGTACGAAAGTAGGTCTTAGTGATCCGGTGGTTCTGTATGGAAGGGCCATCGCTCAACGGATAAAAGGTACTCTGGGGATAACAGGCTGATACCGCCCAAGAGTTCATATCGACGGCGGTGTTTGGCACCTCGATGTCGGCTCATCTCATCCTGGGGCTGAAGCAGGTCCCAAGGGTATGGCTGTTCGCCATTTAAAGAGGTACGCGAGCTGGGTTTAGAACGTCGTGAGACAGTTCGGTCCCTATCTACCGTGGGCGCTGGAAATTTGAGAGGATCTGCTCCTAGTACGAGAGGACCAGAGTGGACGAACCTCTGGTGTACCGGTTGTGACGCCAGTCGCATCGCCGGGTAGCTATGTTCGGAAGGGATAACCGCTGAAAGCATCTAAGCGGGAAGCCTACCTCAAGATAAGATTTCCCTAGGACTTTATGTCCTCTAAAGAGCCGTTCGAGACTAGGACGTTGATAGGTTGGATGTGGAAGCATAGTGATATGTGAAGCTGACCAATACTAATTGCTCGTGAGGCTTGACTATACAACACCCAAGCAGTTGTATATAAAGCATCAATCGATTCATTAATATGCAAAGCAACTTGATTTAGTTATACGCTTAGCTAAAATGAACAAATAAAGTAAGATTCAATCAGCCCATCTGTAAAGATTTGGAAAACGCATCGGCACATTAAGACCAATGCAAGTATCCATACCAGTTGTGCTGGCGACCATAGCAAGAGTGAACCACCTGATCCCTTCCCGAACTCAGAAGTGAAACCTCTTAGCGCTGATGGTAGTGTGGGGTTTCCCATGTGAGAGTAAGTCATCGCCAGCTCATTATTCTAA
>NZ_JASCAI010000009.1:0-7150 GCF_029967875.1 Acinetobacter sp. V89_4 | reverse complement strand
TATCATTGCCAGAATCACCAAAAATCAAATCATTGCCAAGCTGGCCTAAAATAGTGTCATTTCCAGCTCCGCCATAGGCAAAGTCAACTCCTTCTCCTAAAGCAATTTGGTCGTCACCACCTTCAGCCATGACAAAGTCATCGCCCTCATGCGTAACGATAATGTTATCTTTGATATTGCCTATAGCTACATCTACAGATTTGGTTCCTAAAATATCATCAACATTGAAACGTTCAGTGTAAGAGAGTGTATTGCTAGGTGCTGTACCACCAGAGTTACTACCAGAAACAGAATGATCTACCAGATGCATGGTTTTCTTATAATAATCTTTACCATCACTTGTTTTTATCATTTCACCTGTGATTAAGAAACGAGAGGCCCATGCTTCCTCAACGGTGCCATATTCATTTTCATAATAAACTTTACCTTTGTAAATTGAACCGACTACTTTAGACAATACAAAGTTCACTGCAGCTGCAACTATTGCCCCTCCAATTGGCGTTAAAATTACACTAGCTGCTGCCCCAATATATGTAGAGATCGCGGCAATTGCAGCTTGTACACCGAGCATCGAATATTCAGAACTGTTTAGCTTATGATCATCGATTAAGCTGGCTGCTGTAGTTACAATCGCAGCAACAGCTCCCTGTCCAGCAGGTGATAAAGTTATAGAACCTGCTGAATTCACCATAGTCAAACCTGGGACAGAATTGGCAACAATTGTATAAGTAGCCGCAGAAGAAACTAACGTACTGGCAGCTAATGTGGCATATTGTGAGGAGTTATAACCTTTACCATCAACAACCGCTGTGGCAATGAACTTTGAAAGAGAGGAAACCAGTACTTGCCCCACACCTTGGGTTAGATGTGATGCATTGGTTCCAAACACTTTATCACTAATTTTCTGAAGAGCGATGACTGCTTCTGACTGGCTCAGTTTAGTTGTATTATTTGCTATAAAACTCTGGAAGCTATCACTAATTTTGTCTTTCGCATAAGTCTCAAAATATTTTTTAACAAAGGAGTAAAGTAGTTCAGATTCAGACTTTGTCCCATTTACTAGATTATTAAAGTTCTCACTGAACCATGCTTGTACCGCCCCATTAAGTGTTTCCACATTAAAAATATCATTAAATATTTTCTGTGCGCCATTAAAAATATAATCAGCCTTTAATTCCCAGGCTTCTTGGTGATCTATTGCGGCTTGAATAACTTGTGTTGTATTTGTTGCTGAATTGACAGCAGAATATAGCGCAGTCAGATCACCGGTTGAAGAATTAAGTAATGACGGATTAACACCCATCTTTGTTAATAAATTATTTAATTCTGCTTGACTTAAGAGAGTTGACTCCCCCTCCAGAGTCTTAGAGGCAGCAACAAGCTCATATTTACCAGTTACTGCATTTTTATGTGGCATCAGTTCAATGACACCCTTATCACTACTAATAATGATAGAACTGTTGCTCCAAACAATATTATTATTAGCATCACGCACTCTATTAATATCAGTAGTTATAGTTTCATTTGTAGTGACAATTGTTTTATAAGTACGAGTAATTTCTGTAGTTAAGTTAGTAGTTTTTTCTAATGTTCTAACACTTGTTAAATTATTATTAGCATCAAGCTTAACTTCTATTTCATTACCATTTATATCGGTATATTTTTGCGCAGAACTACTATCTTTATAAATAGTGATAGTTGCCTTATTTCCATTCAGCGTTCCTACAAGCTGATAACCACTAGCATTATCAAGCACTGTCACACTTTCTGCCAAGAATTTATTCCAATCTACCTCTGAGGGCATAAAATGAAAAAGGTTTGAAGTATTTGAATTGATAACATTATTACCAAATTTTTGTATCCTAAAATTTCTCTCATTATTTAATATTGTTTGTAAAGAGCCCGGAGCCTCTTCTTTAATAAAAGTTTTAACCCCACCAGCTTCATAGTACCATTTTTTATTTTTATAATCATAAGTATATGTTTTTCCATTATAATCTAGCTTATCAATACTACGATTAGAAATGACTTTAGTTTGCTTAGCAAATACTAAAAGTTGGGTCTTTGCCCATTCTTGACCAAATGGGGTGCCTAAGTTTTCCCCATATTCTAATAAGGTTATAAAGGCTGAATAAATAGTACTACTATCTAGGACATCATCCCAAAAAGCTTCAGCAGCTACTTTACCCTTATCTCTAAGAATATCTTGATATATGTCTTCAAATGTCCATGCTGTAGCATCTAACTTCATCTGATCGACAAATACTGCTTTATGATAATTACGTATATCCTCAATGGTTAAATCTAAAGGATTTTTTGTAGTAGGTGACTGTAGGTAATTTTTACGCATTGCAAGATCAGCTTGCATTATTTTTGTACCAGTCTCCCAAGCTTCTTGTGAAGTCTGTGTTTTACCAGTTTTATTCAAATAATAAGCAGCAAAATGTCCATTTGCAGATTGACCTAAAAGACTTTCATTGGTGACTACAGATAGGGCTAGAGTTGCATATCTATCACCTTTATTAGATAAGAATTTCCAATAGTTATAGCGATCTCCTGAAGATGCATATTTTTCTAATTGGACCATATCCGCTGAAGTTAAGGTTGCCATTGGTTATTTTTCCTGAAATGATTTAATTAATAATGTGAGTTTTTTCTCAATACTTTGCCAATCCGACAAATATTTATCACTGTAATTTGCACTAATATTTAAAGATAATTCTGGAATATCAAAATTATGCTTACATCGATACAATTTAGGATCAGCATAAGCTTCTAATTTTTCTTCTTTAACTACACTGGTTTGGGAATCACAACGGATATATGTTGTAACTGAACCCTGTTCATTTTTTTTAAAGAATATTTTATGGTGCTGAGCATCCTCAATTACATCTTCGGGATACTTTTTATCCCATTCTTTATGGGGCACGACTCTATAGAAACCACCAGGAACACTTTGTCTTAATGAGGTTACTTCTATTAATCCTAAATCAGACCGATTTTTAGTATTTATATAATTAAACAACTCACCTTTCAAAAATGTATTTTTAGTATGGAACACTGCACCTAATTCGGTACTTAAATAATTTTTAGGAATAGAAAATTCTGTCTCTCTATCTTTTCCTATTCCCCCATTAAATGCCCAACTCTCCAACTTTAAAAGCATAATTCGAATATGATACGCCTCCATATCTTTGGGTGTTTCTGTTTTGAAAATATGTAAGTTTTCTAAATTTTTAGGTTCAAATTTTGGAAGTAGAACTTCAAAAAGCTCTTGGCAAGTATATACATCGCAAATTTCCTCTTTTCCCTCTTTAACTCTTACTTTTCTCTTCTTCTCTTCCTCTTCTTTTAAAATTGGTTCAAAAATAAAAGTACCACCATCAATATAAGTGGCAGGAATATTTAATACCATTCCATCTGGATTAGTAGAAGATGGCCAAGTCTGCTTAACAATTGGAGGATGCTTAAAAAACTCTTTTTCTCTTTTCTTTTCCAAAAAGTTCTTATAAACAAAGAAGCCTAACACGACAACAATAAAAGCGCCAAATAAGTATTTTTTTTTAAATAATAATTTTCTTTTCATTTAAAATTTTAAATTAAGCACACTTAAATTCAATAATATATTAAATATTAAAAACCTACAATCTATCTATTATTTATTATTTTAATCTTGTCAGTTTGTATAATTATAAAAAAGCCCCTTTTATTTAGGGGCTTTGTTTAATTTATTTCCAATTTGCAGTAATAACAGGATTCAACTTTGTCTGGTAATCTGCAGATAAGGATGTTTGTCCAACTGCTGGGGGCGTTAAACTTGCCATTGCATTTACTAGATTTTGTACTTGTGAATCTAATAACGTTAATCCATTACCAGATTTAAGTTCTTCTACATGGTAGGCATTTCCTAAATACCAATCTTTAATAACCGCTTTATCAGTTGTACCGATAACACTTACTTCAAGGTTGTTACCTGTTTTCGTAAACCACAACTGGTTGGCTGCTATATTACTACCAAATGATAAGGTATCTTTATTTCCAGCTGTAGCATCATTTTCAACAATAGTATCCATATTGCTGCCACGGGCAAAAATATAATTATCATTACCCTTATCGCCTGTTAGAGTATCATTGCCTATCCCACCATCTAATACATTAATTCCACTATTGCCTGTCAAAATATCGTTATATTTGGACCCTGTTAAATTCTCAACATTGAGTAATGTATCAGAACCAGAACCACCTGTTGCTTGTGCAGCAGTATTCGATAAGTTAACGGTAATGGCAGATGTCGCATTTGCATACGTAACTGTGTCTATACCTGCTCCGCCATCAATAATATTATTCCCTGCATTTGTGTAAATAATATTATTTAAGGCGTTACCTGTTGCATTGATACTTGCTGTACCTTGTAAACTCAAGTTTTCAACTTCGGCTGCTAATGTATGAGACACTGTTGCATAAACTAAATCAGTTCCACCACTTGCAGCTTCAACAACAACATCTGAGGCATTGTCTACATAGTAGGTGTCATTACCTAAACCACCTTCCATTCGATCTGCGCCAACACCACCATTTAAAGTGTTATTTGCAGTGTTTCCAATCAAAGTATCGTTATAAGCAGAACCTGTTAAATTCTCGACATTGAGCAATGTATCTAAGCCAGAACCACCTGTAGCTTGGGCTGCTGTATTTGATAGATTTACGGTTACAGCTGCTGTAGCGCCAGAATATGCAACCGTATCTACTCCCGCCCCGCCATCAATAATGTTGTTTCCGGCATTAGAGTAAATCGTATTATTTAAAACATTACCTGTTGCATTGATACTCGCAGTACCCTGTAAACTCAAGTTTTCAACTTCAGCGGCTAATGTGTGGGTTACCGTACTATAAACTAAATCTGTTCCACCATTTGCAGCTTCAACAATAATATCTGAGGCGTTATCTACATAGTAGGTGTCATTCCCTAAACCGCCTTCCATACGGTCTGCACCAACACTACCATTTAAAGTGTTATTTGCAGTATTCCCAATCAACGTATCGTTATAATTAGAACCTGTTAGATTCTCAACATTGAGCAATGTATCAGAACCTGCTCCACCTGTAGATTGAGCTGCGACATTTGATAAATTTACGGTTACAGCTGCTGCTGAGTTTAAATAAGTGACAGTATCCGTACCTGCTCCACCATCAATAATATTATTTCCAACATTAGAGTAAATCGTATTATTTAAGGCATTACCCGTTGCATTGATACTTGCTGTACCTTGTAAATTTAAGTCCTCAACTTCAGCGGCTAATGTGTGGGTTACCGTACTATAAACTAAATCTGTTCCACCACCTGCAGCTTCAACAATAATATCTGAGACGTTATCTACATAGTAGGTGTCATTACCTAAACCGCCCTCCATTCGGTCTGCGCCAATACCGCCATTTAATGTATTATTTGCAGTATTCCCAATCAACGTATCGTTATAATTAGAACCGGTTAGATTCTCAATATTTTTCAAGGTATCAGAACCTGCTCCACCTGTAGCTTGTGCTGCAGCATTTGATAAATTTACGGTTACAGCTGCTGTAGCACCAGAATATGCAACAGTATCTACTCCAGCTCCACCATCAATAATATTATTTCCAGCATTAGAATAAATAATATTATTTAAGGCATTCCCCGTTGCATTGATACTTGCTGTACCTTGCAGGCTTAAATTTTCGACTTCTGCCGTTAAAGTATATGTAATTGTTGAATAAACTAGATCAGTTCCGGCATTTGCAGCTTCAACAATAACATCTGAGGCGTTATCCACATAGTAGATATCGTTACCCAAACCACCTTCCATGCGGTCTGCTCCAGCACCACCATTTAGAGTATTATTTGCCGTACTTCCAATTAAAGTATCGTTATAAGCAGAACCTACGATATTTTCAATATTAGTTAGAATGTGCTTACCCATCCCTGTATCTTGTTCGGTGGTAAGTGATAAATTTACTTTAATCATATCAAAGGCGTTTTCATAACCAATGGTATCTACACCTTCACGACCATCTATAATTGTTTTATTAGGGGTATATAAAGTAAATTTATTATTTAGACTATTACCAAAAAATTGGTTAGTTAAGCCTGTTTCTTCAAATTCTGCCACAAATAAGTTTTCAACTTCATTATATTGACTAAGATCAAAATAATTGATCCCGCCACTTACATTAATCTCATCTGTACCTTGATTCTTGTATTCAAGAATTGTTGCATATAGATCCATACTATTTTTCTTTTCAGCGAAATAGTAGGTATCATTACCTAATCCACCTTCCATTATTCGGTAATCTTTATCCGTAGATGTGGCATCGACCCATCCACCACCGCTTTCACCAAGGAAGGTATCATTACCTGCTCCACCACTCATGTAGCTTCGAGCATATCCACTAATTTTATCATCACCATCATCACCATAAAGGCGATCATTAGCCTGAGTTGACATAGTCCCTCTTATGTCATCATTACCAGAACCACCACGATAATAATCATTAGAATAGGCTGTTGCAGCTGCATCAGTTAAAGAATAGCCACTAAAAGATTGAATTAAATCGCTACCTTCACCGCCATAAATGAAGTCCTGATGAGCACCAGCGTAGATCTCATCATTACCGCCATTACCATTGAGTAAAGTTGAACCATTACTATTTTGGGCAAAAATCATTTCTCCCCATTCAGCTCCGATGACCTGGTTTACATTCTCTGTAACTTTTTGTGTTGTTCCATTTTCAGCAACAACGTCTTGATCCTTGAAATGAGTATAAATTACGTCTGCTTTTAGCGCTTGGACAACAGTATAATGTCCACCAAAGATACTACGTGCTCTTTTAGTAATATTTAACTGTATGTCATTAATAATCATACTAGCATCTGGTCTTTCATCTGGGGATGCACCTTGTCCATTTGCTTCCCAGCGCTGAAAAATTGCTGATTTACTTTGTACAGCTTGAGCTCTCGGGTTAAAAGTATTTAATGTATTTTGAATCGTAGTCAGGGTTGTTGTTATCTGATCTGTATGAGTGAGCAAGGTCGGGGTAACAATATTACCAAAGGTTATACCCTTTAAATCATAATACTGCCCGTTCTTAAATTCTAAATATTCTATTGCTGGACCAG
>NZ_JASCAI010000008.1:0-23566 GCF_029967875.1 Acinetobacter sp. V89_4 | reverse complement strand
AGCACTTGGCTACGAACTAAGGGGTCGGGAGTTCGAATCTCTCTGAGCGCACCAACTTGAAGAATTAACCGCTTTTATAGCGGTTTTTTTGTGCTTATTTTTTAGTAATTTTAATAAATCTAAATTTATAACTTTTTAATTATATTAGAGATAATCATAAATGAACCTAGCTTTATTTGATTTTGATGGCACCATCACTCATAACGACACATTCAGCTTGTTTCTTAAATTTTCTTTAGACAGAAAAACACAACTCGTCGGTGGTATTCGGCTTGCACCCTATATAGCTGGCTATAAACTTGGTTGGGTAACGGATAAAACCATTCGAACTAAGCTCTGCCAAGTAGGATATGTGGGTTATGACGCGAATTCCCTAAAAGATATGGGGCAAGAGTTTGCTAAAAAGGTACTTCCTACATGTGTTCGTGAAAATGCTTTGGAGCGTATTCTCTGGCATAAACAACAAGGTGATCAAATTGTTGTTGTATCTGCATCATTAGGTGTTTATTTAGAAAGTTGGTGTCATTCTTTAGGTTTAGATGTTATATGCAACCAACTTGAAACACATAATGGTATTTTAACAGGCCATTTTATTGATGGTGATTGTGGTTATTTGGAAAAAGTAAATAGAATAAAAAATAAATATGATTTAAGCCAATACCCGACCATATATGCTTATGGTGATACTCCTAATGATTATGCAATGTTGGAATTAGCACATAAAAAGTATTATAGATGGCAAGAGATTGATTAGTATTAAATTAATATTTGAAACTATATTAAATCAGAAAGCCACTTATAAAAGTGGCTTTCTTTTAATGATATTAAACAGTATGGAAAGAATTATCTAAGAAGTTATCAGTAAGTAATGACTGAGGTACGATAGTATGCGTTGTATTTGTTACGCTAGTTACTGTAGACGTTACTCCACCGAGTAGGCTGCCACTTGTTAATCCACCAAGTAAATTAGAAATGACATCTAAGCCACCTTGACCAGTCACCCCACCAGTTAAGCTACCCACGATATCCGTTACGATACCAATAGGGTTTTCTGTGCCACCAGTAACGCCACCAGTTAAACCGCCTAGAAGGTCAGTCACTACACCGAGTGGACTATCACCGCTAACACTACCAGTTAAACCTCCAAGAAGATCAGTTACTACGCCAAGAGGGCTATCACCACCATTAACTCCACCAATAGTGCCTGTTACACCGCCAAGGATTTCTGTTAATAAACCAGTTGCAGTAGAGCCATTAGTAATAAGTGTACCGATAATACCAGTCGCTGATTCGGTTGCACCTTGAATATCACCACCGACTAAGTCAGATACAACTTCAAGAGCACCATTAACTGTGTCGCGAGAAGTTTCAAAAGTTAGTGTGCCGAGGTCTGCAATTTCAGAAACAGGATGTTCTACTTGTGGAAGAATACCGATAATCGTATCCGCTACGGTATCAATACCAGTGTTGATAATTTCAGTTTTTAGGCTTTCAACGCCTTGAAGGATATCGATACCGCCTTGAACTACGTCAATCACTGGAGAAATTGGAGATGTACCGCCACCAACACCACCAGTTACGCCGCCGATGATGTCAGTCACAACTTCAAGAGGATTACCACCGATACCGCCCGTTACACCGCCGATGATGTCGGTTACAACTTCAAGAGGATTACCGCCAACGCCACCTGTTACGCCACCGATGATGTCAGTCACAACCTCAAGAGGATTACCACCAACACCGCCTGTTACGCCGCCAACTACATCTGTAACACTTCCTACAACACCAGTGATAATACCAGCAGCAGTTGTACCATTATTGATAAGTGTACCCAGAATACCAGTTGCTGATTCAGTTGCGCCTGAGATATCTCCGCCAACTAAATCAGAAACAACTTCAAGTGCGCCGTTAACCGTGTCGCGAGAAGTTTCAAAAGTTAATGTGCCGAGGTCAGCAATTTCAGATACAGGATGTTCAGTTTGTGGAAGAATGCCAATGATTGTGTCGGCAACAGTGTCGATACCTGTATTAATAATTTCAGTTTTTAGGCTTTCAACGCCTTGAAGAATATCGATACCGCCTTGAACTACGTCGATTACTGGAGAGATTGGAGATGTGCCGCCACCGATACCACCCGTTACGCCACCGATGATGTCAGTCACAACTTCAAGAGGGTTACCACCAACCCCGCCTGTTACACCACCGATAATGTCAGTTACGACTTCAAGAGGATTACCGCCAACACCGCCTGTGACACCACCAACTACATCGGTAACACTTCCTACAACACCAGTGACAATACCTGTAGCAGTTGTACCATTGTTGATAAGTGTTTCAACAATTCCAGTTGCTGACGCAGTTGCGCCTGAGATATCTCCACCTACTAAATCAGAAACAACTTCAAGAGCACCGTTTACGGTGTCGCGAGAAGTTTCAAAAGTTAAGGTACCAAGGTCAGCAATTTCAGAAACAGGATGTTCAGTTTGTGGGAGTACTCCAATGATTGTTCCAGCAACAGTTTCAATGCCAGTGTTGATAATTTCAGTTTTTAGACTTTCGACACCCTGAAGAATATCGATACCGCCTTGAACGACATCAATGACAGGGGAAATTGGTGATGTTCCGCCAGTCACACCACCTGTTATGCCACCAATAACACCAGTGACTACTTCAAGAGGATTGCCGCCAGATACGCCTCCAATCAAACCACCAGTTACACCACCCACAACATTGGTTACTGTTTCTAATGGATTTGTAGAACCGACAGTACCAGTTACAGTGCCAACCACATCAGAAACTAAGCCTGTTGCAGTATGCGTAACCGTATTAGTTACTGTAGAAATAACATTTGAAAGTAAGCCTGATGTTGAAACATGTGCATCAACAGAAGAACCCGTGTTTACAGTGGTATTTACCGATACAACATTACCCAAGTCTTGAGTAACTTTTGAGATCGAAGATACGAGATTTTTTAGTAAAAACATGTTGGTCTATTTCCTATATAATTATGTATTTTTAAGTAAGTATTATTTATTGCGCTACATAATTAATGAGATGTATATCTCAATAATTGGAATTTAGTATTGGTTAGATATCAAAAGCTGTCAATGTGTATTTTTAGTCACATTTTTTAATATTAAATAATATTTAAAGAAATAATAATTCATTTAATTTAGACGTAAAAATAATAATGGTTTTTATATAATATTTTTTTAATTAATTATATTTTTTCTTATATTTCCACTTATTTGAAGCAGTATATTAGATAAATTTTACTTAGGTCTATAATGTTAGGGCTTAGCTAGAAATATATTATTTCTATAATGTTGAGTGAAATGGTCGACTTTAGCTTTTAGGTATGTGGCGAAATACGTCAAAAAGCCTATAAAACTTATTTGAAAAAAAATATTTCAAATACATCTTAGGTAAGAAAGTCTTCAATAATTTTAGCTACTATTTTATGTAAAAGAGGGGTGTGGCTAAGAACTAGACGGTTGATGACAGAAAGATGAAAAAAGGCTTCCTAAGCCTTAAAAAATGCGTATAATGCGCAACATCAAGTACGCGCTCATAGCTCAGCTGGATAGAGCACTTGGCTACGAACTAAGGGGTCGGGAGTTCGAATCTCTCTGAGCGCACCACTTGAAGAATTAACCGCTATATATAGCGGTTTTTTTGTGCCTATTTTTTGTCATTTCTATTAAAAGCCGGTGCTCGTGGCAACCAGCTTTGAAAGAGTTAAAAAGTAGAAAATTAGCCAAATGTTTTAAAACGATTTTCATCTTCAATAAAAGCTTTTTCTCCGGCTTCGGCTTCGATTGAACCAAATACCAATTGAGCTCTTAACTTCCAATGAGCAGGAACATTAAAAGCAGCATTAATTTTCTCATCAATGATTGGATTGTAGTGTTGCAAAGAAGCTCCAATAGCTTGTTCAGCCAGTACGTTCCATACTGCAAATTGTGCAATTGCTGTTGAGTGCTCAGACCAGATTGGAAAATTATCTGCATATGCTTCAAATTGCTCTTGTAGACCTTTAATCACATGTTGGTCTTCAAAAAATAAAACTGTACCTGTACCTGCCGCAAAACTTTGAATTTTCTGTTCAGTTCCAGCTAGGGCTTCTGCTGGAATAATCGTTTTTAATACATCTAAAACAATATTCCAGAAATTTTGGTGGGACTGATCAAATAAAATCACAACGCGAGAAGACTGGGAGTTAAATGCAGATGGGCTATGTTTTACAGCCTCTTGAATTAATTTTTCAATTTCAGTTGGGGACTGTTTTAAGTTCTTTCCTATTGAATAAATTGAACGACGTTTTTTAATTAATTCTAAAAAGCTTGGTTTATTTGAAAGGTTCGTCTCTTGAGTGGTGTGCGTAACCACATCTTTTGAGATTGTTGCTTTTTGATTTAAGCCAAATAATTTTGCAAAAAAAGACATGAGACATTCCACTAAGAAGGTGATGCTCTTATTGTAGAAATTTTAAAAAGTGAAATAAGCTCAAAAAATATGAATCTACGTTCCATATATGCAACGAAAAATATTTTGCAACAGAACCATAACTGCTTCTTTTAAACAAAACAAAAAATAGCCTTTGATTCATTTTAAAGCTGAAATGAATATGCTCTAATAGTTTCGATTTATTGAGTATTGATGCATTGCAATGACTGAGCAAAAAACAGCTTTATCTCTACGTTACTATTTGAATTTAGAAGAATCACAAGATGGATTTTCGTTAGTAACATTTGGGAAAAAACAATTTACCCGTTTTCTAACACCTGCGATTAGCATTGCAATTATTATTTGGGGACTTTATTTAGGTTTCTCTGGGGTTGGCCGATATTATGTCGGATTAGGTTTGTTTTTTCTGGTGATGCAAGGGCTGATGCGTTATTGGCTTTTACCGATGTTATTTAAACGTCAATTTGTTCGTTACCAGTTCGGAAAGAGTGAGCAGGGAATCGACCTTTATCAAGATTATTTTGAGCTTTATTCCAGTGAGCGTAAGCAAGTAGTGCAATATGCGGATGTGCAAACCTTTGCTAAAGGTAAGCTGACGTACATGCTTGAATTAAAAAACAAAACTGTAATTATTGTGCCAAAGCGAGCATTTGCACAGGTTTCAGATCAAACGATATTTGAAAATACATTTAAGAAATAGATTATTGGAATTATTAGCCGCAACAACAAAGGAAGCCTCATGAATACACGTCCTTCAAAAATCGTTTGCGTAGGCAGAAGCTATGCTGATCATGTCAAAGAATTAAATAATGCTATGCCTGACAAGCCTATATTATTTATTAAACCACCTAGTAGTTTGATTGGTTTAAATGACGGTATTTCCTGGAATCCAGCTTGGGGCAGTTGTCATTTTGAGTGTGAATTAGTTTTGCGCATTGACCAGCCTTTAAAAGGTGAAACAGATCCTGCAAAAGCATTAAAAGCGATTGGTGCGGTGACATTAGGTCTTGATTTAACAATGCGTGATTTACAGAATGATCTGAAAAGTAAAGGTCATCCATGGGAACGTGCAAAAGCTTTTGATGGTGCTTGTGTGTTGGCTGATTGGGTAGATTTGAGCGAAATTACAGATTGGCAAGAAACTAAATTCACTTTCCATATTAATGATGAATTGCGTCAAGATGGTAATACGGCATTATTAATGTTTACCATTGGTGATCTATTAGCTGATATTAATCAGGTATTTTCACTAGAACCGGGTGATGTAATTATGACAGGTTCACCTGCTGGTGTTGGGCCTTTACACTCGGGTGATCAGTTAAAAATGACATTAAAAGGTGCAACGCAAGATTTTGTATGGAAAACTTTTGTGAAAGCATAATCCATTCCTAAATTTGCCAATTTTTAACCCTATTATTTTTCAATAATAGGGTTTTTTTATTGTCTAGAAGTGGAAGGCATTTATATTAATAAATCGCCTTATTTTTCTATTTCTCTTCAAAAACTGTTGAAAGGGGAATAGAAAGTTTTGCCGCTAAATAATCATTAGACTCAATGAGTGCTGGTCCAATTTTTTCCATCCATTCATCGTCATCATGCACATTTTGGACATCTTGACGTAAAGGCAATGGGTACGGAAGGGCTGTGAAAAAACTCCAGAAATCAACTTGGGATAAATTACGCGCTAGAACATATTCATCTTTATCGGTGCGTTTAACCAAATTTTGTTCTTCTAGTAAAAGCACATAAGCAGGCCAGCGACCAATTTCTCCACGACCTAAAATTTCTAAAGCTTCTTTATCACTTACACTTTCACCCAGCTTTTGCTTTTTATAAAACAGCTCAAGAATATCTAATAACATTAGAACAGGATGTCGTTTTTGTTCTTTACCTGAGTGAAAAGCAGTTAAAGCAAAACTAACTTCTACACCCAGTAAAATAATATTCCATGAAAGAAAGATCCATAACAGGAAGATAGGTACCGCTGCAAATGCGCCGTAGATCAGTTCATAGCTGGTGAAATTTGACATGACGAAGCTGAATAGGTTTTTGAGTATTTCAAAAAGTACAGCACTTAAGCAGGCCGCTATACCAGCTGCATAAACTGGAACTGTTCGATTCGGAATAGTCCAATACAAAATAAAAAAGCCAACAATGGTCAATAAGAAAGAAATCAACCAGAGTATGAATGATCCATCAAGTTGATATCCTGCAAAATTATTGCTGAGAATATTCATGGAAGCGACAGTCGAGGAAATGACGAATGCACTTCCTAAGATAATCGGACCTAAAGAGATGATGGTCCAGTAACGCATGAACCCCATAATGCCACTACGAGTTTCTTTTACGCGCCAAATGCGATTAAAGACGGTTTCAATTGAGGTCAGCATTAAAACGGTAGTGACGAATAAAAATAGCACACCAATAACGGTCAGGTTGCTCGATTTCTCTGTGAAAGCATTTAGAGCTTTATCAAATGCAATAGTGCTCTTGGGTAAAAAATTACTATAGATTAAATGTTGGAGCTGTTGTCTTGCAGGTTCTAACGCTTTAATTGAAGAAATAATAACTAAAAAAACCGTTAACATCGGTACAACTGCGAATAGTGTTGTATAGGTGAGGGAACCAGCTTGTTCACGGCACCGATCAGCTTCAAAACGTTTAAATACATATAAAACGAACTGAAACCAGGTTTTATTATAAAAAGGAAGCTTACTTAAAAAACGTTGTAACATGCGTTGTCTATCCCGATTTTTTTAATCATCATGTTGGGCGATTAATAGCTTATCAAAGTATGAGCTGAAGAACTCAAATCGTAGATTAAAGCAAAATAATAACTTATAGAATTAAAGTCGTTCTGTAAGTTTACTATGCGCTATAGAAAAAATTGTAGCCATAATCTTTTCAGAAAAGTTGGCTTTCTGTTGTGTGATCATAAGATTCATCAAAAGTTGGTGAACCTTTTACTCAACGAATTTGAGAAATTTGCTCGTGTTGCCTTTAACGCTAAACAATCAATCACCTCTAGAATTTCATAAAATTGGTTTCGCCAAAAAAATAAAAAATACCGTATAGTGTTCTTTTTAACAAAATTTATGAAACCGATGCAACCTTACATTCTTGTACTCTATTACAGTAAATATGGTTCTACTAAAGAAATGGCGCATTTAATTGCCAATGGTGTTGAGTCTGCGGGTATGTCAGTGAAAATTCGGACAGTGCCAAATATTGCTCCGGTCGTCACGGTAGCTGAACCTAGTATTCCGGCAGAAGGCGATATCTACTGTACGCTAGATGATCTAGCGAATTGTGCAGGTCTGGCGTTGGGTTCCCCAACTCGCTTCGGCAATATGGCAAGTGAAATGAAATATTTTTGGGACCAAACGACGAGTCTTTGGCTCAATGGGGCATTACATAATAAACCTGCTTGTGTTTTTACTTCTTCTGGATCAATGCATGGTGGACAGGAGAGTACTTTACTCACGATGTTACCGCCGTTATTTCATCACGGGATGATGATTTTGGGATTACCAAATGCAATTCCAGCTTTATCTAACACTAAAACAGGTGGAACACCATATGGGGCAAGTCATGTAAGCGGACCCCGCCATGACCAGAGCTTAAGTCAGGATGAAAAGATTTTGTGTGAAGCTCAAGGTAAGCGTTTGGGTGAAGTTGTTAAAAAGCTTGTAGTTTCTCTTTAAACAGCCAAAAAAAGAGCGGATATCCGCTCTTTTTTATTTGCACAATTTATTCTTTTACAAAAGTAACTTTACCATCTGTAAGAGAAAGAACACGTGCTAATGACTCAACTCGGTAGCCTTTTTCAAGCAATAAATCACGGCCCGGTTGGAATGATTTTTCAATCACGATACCAACTCCCACAACTTCTGCATTTGCTTGGTGAATTAAATCAATTAGTCCTAATGCTGCTTGGCCATTCGCCAAGAAGTCATCAATAACTAATGCTTTATCAGTTGAATGAAGGTGTTTGTTTGAAATCGCAATCGTGCTTTCAGTTTGTTTAGTAAAACTAAATACTTTAGAGCGATATAAGTCATCTTTTAACGTCAATGACTGATATTTACGAGCGAAAATTACAGGTACACCAAGTTCCAAACCTGCCATGATTGCAGGTGCAATACCTGATGCTTCAATGGTAATAATCTTGGTAATCCCTGCATCTTTAAAGCGAGCGGCAAATTCTTTACCAATCTGCTGCATTAATACAGGATCAATTTGGTGGTTTAAGAAAGCGTCGACTTTCAAGACTTGATCAGATAGAACGATACCTTCTGTTAAGATTTTCTGTTCTAGTGCGTGCACGGGAGAATCCTCTAGACGGATGCTTTTAAAGCAAATGCGTATTTTAAAAAGCATCCGAAAAAATGCAAGCTTTAATTCGTTTTACCTGTATAACTTGTTAATAACAGGCCGTAAGAAGTTTTACCATCAACATGGCTGACTTTAACTGGTAAGTAGTCCAATTTAGGTGCTAACCAGAAAATGGTATTACGGTCTGGTTTACCATGTTCTAAAACAACTTTTACGGTATCAAATGTGCCATAAGAAGTTTTAATTTTCTCATTACCTTGTTTTACAAAACGACGATTTTCAACTTCTTTTGCATCAGCAAGAGGGTATGAGGTTTTAAGTGAACCATTTTTTAAATCTTCACGCACTTGTAATTCTGCATTTAACTCATCAAGCACACCAGCCTGCCAAGCAAATGAACGAGCTTTATCGTCTTTCTTGGTAGAAATAGTTTTACTGTTTGGGTTAAAGTTAATATTCATGGTGTTGTTATGAATCAAAATTTTGCTGGTACGGCTAAAACTTTGAGATCCAATTTTACCATTAGCAAAACTAAATTTACTTGTTTCACTTGCAGAAGCAATTCCACCAGCTTTTGCCGTGAAATTGTAAGTCCAATTATTACCTTGCTGGCTTAAGGTACGTGTAGCCGAACCCATACCTTTATTATTATAAGTGAACTGATAATTTGCCTGAAATGGGCTCATGGCAAGTGCATGGCTTGAGAAACCTGCAAAAAGCAAAGTTGTTGAAATACCTGTTGCGATGCCAAACGATTTCAGAAATTTTGTTGCCATAAGTAAATATCCTTGTACAGACTGAAAAGTCAGTGCTGATGCATCTATAACTTAAACATATTATGCCTGTTGATCATGGAGAAAAAATCAGGATTTATGCTAAATGTGTAATCTATTTGTGTTTTTTGGCAGTTAATTCATTTTTATTCATCACAGCGCTATGCATCTTTTTGCTGGATTGGTGTGATTTCAGAATCTTCTAATTCATCTTCAAAATCATCGTCCTGATCACGGTAAAGTAACGCAGCTAAATTCACATTTCCAAATACGACTAACTCAGCCTCACGAACTCGTGCGTAATTTACATGCACTTTACTTAATGTCTCGATAATACTGGCTTTTTTACCAAACCAGCGATTGAGGTCAAGAAATATCAGTTCATCACGTTCCTCTGCTACATTAAAACGTTCCAGAATCATTCCTAAAGGATCTTTTTTCAAAATTTTATGGTAGTAAAAAACCGCGGCTTTTACGGCAATCTTCTGCCAAATGTTTTTATATTTAGCTTCAATAATTTGTGTATTACTAATTTGTTCAAAAACTAAAAGCTGTTGTTCTTGATTAAATTCCATCTGAATCAGCTTTAAATCAACAGATAGTGTCGTCTCTAGGCCTTTTACATGCATGGTTGCATATAACCTTAACCAGTCATGATAAAGATCCGCATGGAGGTCATCTAGAAATTCAACATTATTGGTAACATAACGTTGTAAAGTTGCATTCAGAAAGGTTTGTGATAACGTAAAATCTCTTTCTTCTTCAATGAATGCTTCTGCTTTTTGGTAGACCTTTTTAAGGCGTCTGACTAATGAGGAAAATAGCGTTTGCATAAAAGAACTTCCAGAAGATAATTTACTTAAGAACCAACACAATCTTTATTATGATAAAAAACGAGTTTTGATATTGCAGTGTAACAAATTTAATTGATACATTTTGACAAAATGAAAATGGATAAAATTCTATATTTGAAGTGAATCACACTTTTATCCAGATTTGAATATCAGTTTATATTTTATTCGGTATTAAACCGTGGGGATAAGGCATTTATATGCTTTTAAGATTATGTTGAACAAAAGAAGTCTATCCATAGAGCCTTTTTACCATTGGTGGCAAGACCGAGTCTTTATTGCTGCAACCATATTGGCAATCTTACTGCATGTTTTTGTGTTGCTCATCCACTTTGCCATGCCTAGCCCGTCAGAGCAATCTACTAAAGAAATTGCAATTTCAATTCGATCAAGCAATGAGCCAGTTCAGCAGGCAGACTTTTTGGCACAAGCGGACCAGCAGGGTTCGGGCACATTTCGTGAAGCCCATCGTACCTCTAGTGATACTCCAAATCCGATGCCTAATGATGCTTCAACAGGAAATGCAGAGTTAGAAAGTTTGCAAAAGGTTCAGCAACAAAGAGAGCTTAAATTTGAAGAAAAAGTCTTAATGACTGTTTTGAGTTGGCAAAAACAAGCTGATGCGAGTCAAAGGAAAAAAGAACTAGAACAATTACAAAGTCAATTTCAGGCAAAAGCTGCGATGGTTGCGAGTCTTGAAGCACAATATTTACAACGTAGACAAGATTTCAGTCGGCAACAAAAAATCAAAACAGTAGATGGAATTCAAGCGAAGAAAGATGCTTCGGCTGCTTATTTAGATAAGTTCCGTGAAAAAGTAGAGTTGTATGGTAATCGCTATTATCCAGAAGAAGCCAAACAACAACAGCTAAGAGGCGAAGTCCGTTTAATGGTGATTTTGAATGCCCAAGGCGGAATTCGTGCAATTCGATTACTTGAAAGCTCAGGGCACTCTATATTAGATGAAGCAGCTAAGTCTTCAGTACGTCGCGGTGCACCATTTGGGCATTTCGATGCCAATATGAAAGATATTTCTGAATTACGTATTGTACGTACGTGGCGTTTCGATCCGGCTCAAGCAGAATTTGAAGTACATTAATAAAAATGTGGATAAGTCTTAGCTTATCCACATTGATTATAATTAATTAGAAAAAATCCCATCTGAAGACAGATTATGTTTTTCTTCTAATCAATAATGATTAAATCTGTTCTTGGTAAGGATTTTCGATATTCAGCTTTGCTAGAATTTCGACTTCAATCCCTTCCATTTCCTCTGCATCTTCATCACTGGTTTCATGGTCATAACCAAGCAAATGTAAAACACCATGTACTAATAGATGTGCAAAATGATTTTGGGCAGTTTTTTTCTGTTCTAATGTTTCTTGTAATACCACTGGAATACAAATAACTAAATCACCTAAAGGTAAGGCATCTAGCATTGGTAAAACTTCTTCAGGAATATCACTTGGAAATGATAAAACATTAGTTGGTTTATCTTTCTCTCGATATTGCAGATTAAGTTGTTGGCTTTCTGCTAAATCGACACAAGCAACGCCAATTTCGCAATCTTCTTTATAGCCAACGTGGCGTAAAGTTGTCTCAATAATTTTTTTGAGTTGAGCTCGTTTGAGCTCTAACTCAGGTGATTGAAAGTCTTGTTGTAAACTTAAACTGATTTTCAAAATAAATCCTTAAGCATCCTGATGTTGCAAGTCTGCTGCTGTATCGTTTTCAGCAACTAATGCCTCTTGACGTGCTTTGCGTTCAGCACGTGCTTCAGCATTAAGACGCTGTTGTTCACCATCCCATCCTTCATACGCTTCAACGATTTTTTGAACCAGTTGGTGACGTACAACGTCACGGGAATGGAAACGGGTAATATGAATTTCTGTAATATTTTCGAGTACGCGAAGTGCGTGTGCCAAACCAGATTGTTGACCTCGAGGTAAATCTACTTGGGTAATGTCACCTGTAATCACTGCACGAGAGCCAAAACCTAAACGGGTCAAGAACATTTTCATCTGTTCTGGTGTTGTGTTCTGAGCTTCATCCAAAATGACAAATGAATGGTTAAGTGTGCGCCCACGCATATATGCAAGAGGCGCAACCTCAATGACTTGACGCTCAATTAACTTGGCAACTTTTTCAAAGCCAAGCATTTCGTAAAGTGCATCGTAAAGAGGACGTAAATAGGGGTCAATTTTCTGGGTTAAATCACCTGGTAAGAAACCCAGCTTTTCTCCAGCTTCTACAGCAGGACGTACAAGTAAAATCCGCTGAATTTCGTTACGTTCTAGCATGTCTACGGCGGCAGCAACTGCTAAATAGGTTTTACCTGTACCAGCAGGGCCTACACCAAAAGAAATATCGCTTTGTAAAATACGTTGTACATAACGTTTTTGATTGGCACCACGTGGATTAATGCGGCCTTTTCGGGTCTGGAAATAGACATCAAGCGGCGCATCGTGTTCATCCATTTCGTCACCAACCAACTCGAAATTGCGTTCAGTTTGTGACGATTGAATGAGGAGGTGTAATAGATCAGCACTGATTTGCTGGGATACCTCAGACTCTTCGTAGAGTCGTTGCAATAATGCTTCGGCTCTCCCAACAGCATCTATTTCACCATCTATGTGAAAAACATCTCCACGATGAGTAATTTTGACATCTAAACGCTGTTCAATTTGCTTCAGGTGCCCATTATAGGCACCTAGAATGCTCTTTAAACGTTCCATTGAAATTTCAGGAAATGTTACGGTACGTCGAATCGCTGCAGTCAAGAGAAAACCTTTCAGTAGACTTTAGAATACCTCTACATTACGCCACGTCAGGTTCAAGATTCAAGAGCTCACCGTAAACAAAATTTAAAGTTTTAATTTCAGTAATCTCGATCTCTGCAAAACGACCAACCCAAGTTGCATCACCAACGAAAGTGACTAGACGTGTATTGTCAGCAGTACCAATTAAAATATTAGGGTCTTGATCAGATACTTTTTCAATAAGTACACGTTCAATTTTACCTAACATGGCATCTGTTTTTTCAATACTAGACTGTTTAATGACTTTCTGAACTTGAGCTAAACGCTCTTTTTTAACTTGCTCAGGTGTGGTGTCTGGCAAGTCCGATGCAGGTGTACCTGGGCGTTTCGAATAAACAAAACTATACGAGTGATCGAAATCTAAATCTTTGATAAATTGCAATGTTTCTGCAAAATTTTCATCAGTTTCACCAGGGAAGCCAATAATAAAATCACTTGATAAATGCATGTCTGGACGAATTTTACGTAGCTTCGCAATTTTATCGATATAAACATCAATCGTATGATTTCGCTTCATTGCCTGTAAAACGTCATTCGAACCACTTTGAACAGGCAAGTGTAAATGTGACACCATTTGAGGTAAATCTTCATAACACTGAATTAGCTCATCAGAGAACTCAAGTGGATGTGATGTTGTATAACGTAAGCGTCCAATACCCGGAATTTCTGCAACGAGTCGTAACAATTCAGGGAAGGTACAGATGCCACCTTCGAAGGTTTCACCACGGTAACCATTTACATTTTGACCAAGAAGTGAAATTTCACGGACACCTTTTTCAGCAAGGCCTGCAATTTCTGCAAGTACATCGTCTAAAGGTCGAGAAACTTCTTCACCGCGTGTATATGGAACTACACAGAAAGAGCAGTATTTAGAACAGCCTTCCATAATAGAAACAAATGCTTTAAAGCCTTCTACGCGTGGTTCTGGTAAAAAGTCGAACTTTTCAATATCTGGGAAAGAAATATCAACGAGTTTGATTTTGTCTTTTTTAGGTTTTTCTACTTGAGCATTATGTTGATCAAGCATTTGTGGTAAACGGTGTAATGTTTGAGGGCCAAAAATCATATCGACATAAGGCGCACGTTTTTGAATATTGTCACCTTCTTGAGAGGCAACACACCCACCGACACCAATCACAAGATCTGGATTTTTGTCTTTTAGTTTGCGCCAGCGCCCTAATTCACTAAATACTTTTTCTTGTGCTTTTTCGCGAATAGAACATGTATTCATGAGCAGGATGTCTGCTTCATTAGGGTTGCTCGTTAAAATGTAACCGTGAGAGTCCCCTAAAAGGTCTGCCATACGGTGACTGTCATACTCATTCATCTGACACCCTTGAGTTTCAATATAAAGTTTTTTTATTGAAACATCAGTGGTGTGCGTTGGCTGGGTAACAGTGTTTTCTGAGGCAGCTTTGGCACCATTGGGAATGAAGGTTTGAACCGTCATGCAGGCTCCTAACAGATCGATCTAAAAAAGAATAAATTTGCCCAAAATGGGTCAAACCATTCATTATAGCAGTATTTGGACCGAACCGATAACAGTAAACCTTTAGAACGTGATACCGTTTTTTTGAAGTAAATTATGTGAATTTTAATGATGTTGAATCATAGAGTTACATAACACAACAAAAGAAAGCACGAAGACTAATTAAACTATGCTTTGAAGGTGAATAGTCAGGGTTTAACACATTTATGAGACCAAGTAGAAAGAGCTCATCAATCCATAGTCGTGTAATGAAAAATAAATATATGCATCGTAGCTGGTTAGGAGCTATGTGTTTACTTGGTTGTTCATTTACCTATGCTGCCGAAGAGCAGTTCAATGATGCATTAAATGCTGCAAATAGTGGCAATACCGCGTTATTAGACCAATATCAGCTTGCTATGCAAAATGATGTATTGGGGTACTATCCAGAATATTGGAAACTTAATACCAATCTTGGCTTTCAACCTTCAGCTTCGATTGTAAGTTTTGCTCAACGTTATCCTCAATCAGCAATGGCTGAGAAATTAGCCGCCGATTATGTTGAAGAAAAAGTTAAACAAGCTGACTTCGCATCTGCACAACCTTTACTATCTTATGTCACCAATCCAGATCAGGCCGAAAACTGTGCATTGGCGCAGGTGAGAGCCAAAACCGGTGATGCATTAGTTTTTGCTGAATATAAAGATGTATGGTTAGCCACCGAATCGCAACCTGAATCTTGTGTGGGTCTAGGACGCTTGATGTTATCTAGCCCATTAATGAGTCAGCAAGATAAGCAACAGCGCCTTTGGGTGCAGTTACGTTCTGGTTTAACAGGACAGGCCCTTGCTACGGCGCAGACTTTAGGTATGAATCTGTCTTTGGCTCAGCTTAACCAAATTCAGGCTAACCCACTCAATTATTTGTGGAGTGCGCCTAAAACAAATGATACAGACTATGCTTATTTGATTTTTGCATTAGGTCGTTTAGCTAATAATGACTTACCTAATGCTTTTTCGAACGTCCAACGTGTCGCTCAAGGTACACCAGAGAATATACAAAAGTATTTATATAGAACGGTGGCTTATATTGGTGGCACCACGGTCATGAAAAATAATTTCAATCGTGAAGTTCTTCAATATTTTGATGCAAGTTACGGTTACCCTCTAAGCCCTGAAGAAGCTGAAATTTATGCGCGTCAGGCAATCCGATTTGGTGCGTGGGAAAGTTTAATTCGTGCCATTGATGCTATGAGCGTGACACAAAAACAAGAAGATCGCTGGCAATATTGGCTTGCTCGTGCAACAGAGCAGCGCAATGACAGTAATTCAAAAAATACTGCGCAACGTATTTATAAGAAGTTAGCTGAAAGTGGCGATGACTATCACAATCTTTTAGCAAAAGATCGTTTGGGCGAACGTTATAATCACCAACCTTATGATGATCAACCAACAGCAAGTGATTTAAGACGTTTAGATCAGAATGTTCACTTTAATCGTGCTTTTACTTTAAGACGTATTAATGCAAATCCAACTTATACCAATCGAGAATGGAACTGGGCCGTTCGACAAGCTTATCTTCAACATGATGATGGTGTGTTGTTAGCTGCTGCAAAGCGTGCTCATGATATGGGATGGTATGACCGTGCAATTTACGCAGCAGATCGTACAACAAATAAACATAATGATACGTATCGCTATGTGACCCCCCATAAGACTAATGTCGTAAGTCATAGTTACAATGCAGGAATTGATCCAGCGTGGGCTTATGGTTTAATGCGACAAGAAAGCCGATTTGTTACCTCCGCACGCTCTCACGTTGGGGCGGGTGGACTTATGCAAATTATGCCTGATACGGCGAAGCTGATTGCACGTCAAATGGGCGAAACCTATAATCCAGCGGCATTAAATGAAATGAATACCAACATTCGTTATGGTACATTTTATCTGTCGATGATTCAGGGACAATTAAGCAATAATCCAGTTTTGGCAACGGCAGGTTATAATGCTGGACCTAATCGGGCAAGACGTTGGCAACCGGACTTTCAATCAATTTCGGCTGACCAATATACAGAGACAATTCCATTGTTAGAAACCAGAGACTATGTCAAGCATGTTATGACGAATGCAACACATTATGGTGTGATATTGGGGCAAGGGGCTCAATCATTATCACAACGTATGAAAGTCATTCCAATGCGTACATCGCCTTAAGTTTAGGTGGTTGATGATGGATCTTCTTTTAATTGGCATATTCAAGTTTTAATTAAATGAAATATAGATATTTGGAACTTCGTTCAATTTTGCAACTTGCATGGTGGCTTATCTGTGCAGGGGTAGGATTGATGAGTTCCGTTTTGCATGCCGAACCTGTTAATTTACAGGGATATGTTATGCACGTACAAATGACACCTGCCGCATGTGCGTTAGATCCCTCTAAACAAAAACAACGTAAATGTCTTGAAGGATATTCACTGACAATTACGGGCCTTATGCCAGAAACAAATCAGACTGATTGTTCAACAGAAAGTTCGGCAGCTCTTTCCCCATTGCAAGCCAAAGTCGTAGCTCGGGTCATGCCTGACAACAATGCGCGTGTACAGCTTTGGAAAAGTGTAGGGGGATGCGTTCCTATGAATGCAAGTCAATATTTCCGGACAGTCATTAACTTTGCTGAACGTTTAAAAATTCCAGCTAGCCTTACCAGCTCGACAAATGTTGAAATTCAACAGTCGGCCTTGAAACAGCAATTTACTCGTCTTAATCCGAGCTTGCCTCAAAATGGTATTCGTTTGACTTGTCAGTTATCACGTTCAGATGTTGTTTTAACGGAAGTGAAGGTGTGCTACACGGTAAAAGGCCAATATAAACAATGTGCAAATCATGTTGTATCGAATTGCCCTGGTGAAATCACGATTAAAGGTAGTTACTAAAGGTAACTATCATTTCGTGAAAAAATGCTGACCATACATTGAATCTATTTGTAAAGATTAATTTGTATTTTCTATCAGACTTTTGGTGAAAATGAGTCGCTTTTACATGCATCTGCCACATCTTTAGAGTACAATCTTTGCCGTTTATGATGATTTGGTTAGATAGAATTCCTATTTAGCCCGATTAAGGACACTCATTGGAGACAATTACATGAAGCAACCCGTTCGTGTTGCCGTGACTGGCGCTGCAGGTCAAATTGGTTACAGCTTATTATTCCGTATCGCAAGCGGTGAAATGTTAGGTAAAGATCAACCTGTTATTTTACAATTGCTTGAAGTTCCAGTTGAAAAAGCTCAACAAGCGCTTAAAGGCGTAATGATGGAACTTGATGACTGTGCTTTCCCTTTATTGGCTGGCATGATCGGGACTGATGATCCGAAAGTTGCATTTAAAGATGCTGACTACGCTTTATTGGTAGGTTCTCGTCCACGTGGTCCTGGTATGGAACGTGCTGACTTGTTAAAAGTTAACGGTGAAATTTTCATCGGTCAAGGTCAAGCATTAAACGAAGTTGCTAGCCGTGACGTTAAAGTATTAGTTGTAGGTAACCCTGCAAATACTAACGCTTACATCGCTATGAACTCTGCTCCAGACCTTCCAGCGAAAAACTTTACTGCTATGTTGCGTCTTGACCACAACCGTGCGTTGACTCAAGTTGCTCAAAAAGCTGGTGTTGCAGTTGCTGATATCGAACACTTAACAGTTTGGGGTAACCACTCTCCAACAATGTATGCTGACTACCGTTTTGCAACTGCAAATGGCGAAAGCTTAAAAGACAAAATCAACGATGCGGCATGGAACAAAGATGTGTTCCTTCCAACTGTTGGTAAACGTGGTGCTGCGATTATCGAAGCACGTGGTTTGTCTTCTGCTGCTTCTGCTGCTAACGCTGCAATTGACCATATGCGCGATTGGGCACTTGGCACAAACGGCAAATGGGTAACTATGGGTATTCCATCTGACGGTTCTTATGGTATTCCAGAAGGCGTTATGTTTGGTTTCCCTGTAACAACTGAGAATGGTGAATACAAAATCGTTCAAGGTTTAGAAATTGATGAATTCAGCCGTGAACGTATCAACTTCACTCTAAATGAGCTTGAAGAAGAACGTGCAGCAATTGCTGACATGTTGAAATAATTTATCTTTTTGATAAGTTAAAAAAAGCACTCTTTTTAGAGTGCTTTTTTATATTTAATCATTTGAAACAAAACACAAAAAACAACAAGAAAATATAAACATTATCATGCATATAAAAAGGTTTTATTGTTAGATTAGTTAATAGATGATTTAAAACAAGTTATAGGAGAATAACAATGTTTGAACAGCAACCTACTTTAGAGCTTTTATTTGATCAGCTGGGTTTAGATTCAGATGAAGCAAGCATCGAAAACTTTATCAAAACACATCAATTGCCTGCTGAACAGAAATTACATGAAGCCTCTTTTTGGTCAAAAGGTCAAAGTGATTTTTTAAAGAGCCATTGGGAAAAAGATGATGAATGGATTGTGGTAATTGACGAACTTAATGAACAACTACATGAAGATAGTGTGAAAAAATAAACGAATAAAATAAAGGCCTGTTTTATATTCAATATATAAAACAGGCCTAATTACATTATCTGTTTAATGTGTCTTTACTTTTAATTTATCTTTATACCATGGCTCATGACGTACAAGGTCAAATACAGGTTGGCCATGAAGCAATTCAAGATCACATGTAGACGTTGATAAATATTTAGTTAACCAATGGCGTGTCAATGCCGACTCTTGTCGAGCGGCTGACGCATAAGCCAAGAAGAAATAAATATCAGCATGTTCATGATGTGCTAATGGCTTCAAAATTTGTTGAGTAATCAACGCAAAACGTTTTTCTTTATTAAGTTCAAAATAAAGCATATACGCTTTGGCCAAGTGTAGAGACAAATTAAGATATAAGCTCAAAGGCATTTCTTCATATTCCATACGAGCTTGTTCAAGCAAAACAATCGCTTCTTGTAGGAAATGAAGTTGTTCTTGGCGAACACGACTTAATACGACAAGTTGCATGCGTAACTCGGCACGCTCCAAAGCAAGTTCAGGCGTATTTTCAGTCAAATAAAGTTGGTCTGTTTCACCAATTCGGTTCACAATTGTTTTACTTTCAATAGACATACGCCATTACCTTCTTTAATCAATAGCTTTTATATCGGGTTCATTTACCAAATTTAAAGAGTAACCATTAAACCCAAATCGAATTTCCGCTACGAAGCCAAGCTGTGATAGAGAGTCTTTGTTGTTTTGAAGTTAATACTTCATGTAATAAATTGCTTTGAAATATTACAAGTCGATTTGGCTCTGGATTAACGATATGCCACTTCTCATTTTTATCTTGCAGTCGTAATTGACCACCCCAATCTTCTTGCCATTCTGGATGTAAATAATAAACGGTTGAGATAATACGATCATTTTTTTGCTGAGGATTGTCTCGGTGTAAAGCATAAAACTCACCCAAACCATAACGGGCGAAATGAGCTTCCACTTCTTTAATTCCTAAATAGAATGCTTGATTTAGATTTTGTGAAAAAGAAGTTAAGGTTTCAATATGTTGCTGAGCAATAGGAAGTTGATCATTAATCCAGAGAATATGATCGCTACGGATATTACTCATCACGCCGTTTTGAATACCAGCTTCTCTAAATTCATCAATATGATGGCTACACTCATTAGCGACTTGAGCGCGATATTGATCCGAATAGGCTTGATTAATAATCGCAAAGCCATGCGTATTTAAATCATCTAGAATTTGATCCAGATCCCATGAGTCCGGAAGCGGGTGAGAGAGCATATAACCTCGAGTAGATCGTAAAAATATCAAGCCGCTCTATTTTAGATGATCACAACCTTACGAAAGAATATTTTTTTCATGTTAAACTATTTGTTGAATTGAGGAATTAAAGTCAACATGAATTACCGTCACCATTTCCATGCGGGCAACTTTGCAGATGTTATGAAGCATGTGCTTTTGCTACAGCTTCTCAACCGTTTAAATGCTAAAGATAAACCTTATCGTTATATCGATACGCATGGAGGTGCAGGAAAATATGATTTATCTCTGGCGCCTGCACAAAAGTCTGGAGAGTTTCTTACAGGCATTCACCGTCTAGTTCAAATATCTGAAATGGAAAAGCGTCAGGCACCTGAAGCAATCCAGCAATATTTGAAGTTGGTAGAACAGCTACGCTCTGAAGAAGGCAAAGGTAGTTATCCGGGCTCACCATGGTTTGCTTTGCAAGGCATGCGTGAAATTGATAAGGCAACAATTTTTGAAATGCAACGCGATGTTTTTCAACAATTGCGACACAACATTTATGATAAACGTGCAGGTTTACATGAGCGTGATGCCTATGAAGGTTTGCTCGGCGTAATTCCGCCAAAAGAAAAACGTGGTTTGGTCATGATTGACCCGCCTTACGAATTAGAGCGTAAAGATTTTCCGCAATTAGTTGAACTGTTACAACAAGCTCATAAGAAATGGCCAACAGGCGTTTTTGCAGTTTGGTATCCAATTAAAGACCGAGCGATGATTGAACGTTTTGAAAAGAAAATGTTTAAAACAGGAATTCGCCGTCAGTTAGTCTGCGAAATTTGTGTATGGCCAGATGACACACCTGTAGGCTTGAATGGTTGTGGTCTATTAGTGATTAATCCACCTTGGCAGTTCTCTGAACAAGCTGATCAGGCTCTACAGTGGTTATTCCCGCATCTACGCATGCAAGAAACTGGTGGTCACGCTGCTGTTCGCTGGTTAGTAGGTGAGTAACAGTTAACTTAAATCAATGCACATGTTTGGAATAGAAAATAATGACAAATGCGCCTAAACCAGAGCAAGATTTAACTCATAATGAACATTCATTTGATGGGATTACATTCGAAGTGGTTGAAGAAGAGGATAATCCGGAAGGACAAAAAGTGAAGCGCCGAGGTATTTATCTTTGGCCTAACTTAATTACGACAGCCGCTTTGTTGTCTGGTTTCTATTCCATCATTGCAAGTATGAATGGGGATTTTACCCAAGCTATTTATGCCATTTTTATAGCAGCGCTTCTAGATGGTCTAGATGGTCGAGTTGCTCGCGCGATTGGTGCACAAAGTGCTTTTGGTGAGCAATATGATTCCCTTTCTGATTTATTAGCTTTTGGTGTGGCTCCTGCAATGCTGATGTATAGCTGGAGTTTGCATGATTTAGGCCGTATTGGGTTAGCATGTTGTTTTGTTTATACAGCATGTGCAGCTTTCCGTTTAGCACGTTTCAATGTACAAATTGGTGTTGTTGATAAGCGCTATTTTATTGGGATTGCAAGTCCACTCGCTGCCATTATCATTATTTCCCTTGTTTGGGTTGCTCGCGATTATCCTTTCATTTTTGATTTACGTGATATAGCGATTAAATCCATTAATGCTGTGATTATGGTTGTTGTGGGGTTGCTCATGATTTCCAATATTAAATATTACTCTTTCAAACAAATGGACCGTAAACGCGTTCCCTTTGTAGTTATGTTGCCAGTAGTACTGATTTTTGCAGCAATCACTTATAATATTCCAATGGGCATTTTGACTGTTTCAATTCTCTATGCTCTTTCTGGTTTTGTTACGACACTATTTGCACGCAAGAGTAACGAAACAATAAAAACATAAAATAGAAGAGGTTCAGTATGCCTAAGTTGATAAGTCAAATTAATCAATTACAGCAGCTGGGCCTGAATGCTAAAGAGGGGGTTGTATATCAGCCTTCTCGCGGCTTTTTTAAAATAGTTTATCAAGGCTTAATTCTTCCAAATCTTCCTGCTCCACTGCGTTACTTTAATTACATTAGTCTAGTTGGGCAGCCACGAATTCCTCTTTGCTATAACGCTCACACCATTACGACTTCGGCAATTGATACTGCAACTGTGCTTGTGAGTAATAGCCAACATAGTGTGGGACATTTAAAAACTTATTCTATTCGGCGGCAGTGCCAGTTTGACTCAGAACAATACAAGTTTGATAAAACAGACTTGATTGAGTGGAAAATCCCAAAGATCCATCTTCAGAGATTAGACCTAGAAATGGGTTGCGATCTTACTATTCATATTTCAGAAAATATCTCTAATAACTCTGCATTGCAGTGGGGTGTTTCAGACTATTGGTCAACACTATGTTTATGTGAAGGTGAAGTTTTTTATAAAGGGCAAAAGTATCAAGTTGAAGGGTTGGGACGATTTAAACACGCAAGAGCCCTGCATTTACCGTTCTTATCTTTATGTTTTTACACATGCCAAATTATTAATTTAAATGAAACGACTCAGCTTGCATTTTCACAAATAAGAAATCAGTGGAATATCATCTTATGTTCAAGATTAGATATTCAAGAATTTGGGAAGCCTGTTGAGAGTTTTACTGAAGATGTAAATTTACATATCCATCGCGTTTATCCAAAAGTTAGAACACCGAACGGTAAAGAGATGTATTTACCCAGAGAATTTTCTTGGCAGTGTAAAAAAAATGGAAAAATTATTTTTGAACTTTATGCACAAAGCCGTGGTGACTATAAGTTTGGATTGGCTGCTGGGTATGTAGGAAGCTTTCAATACCAATTAAGTTGGAATGAACAATGTTTACAAGGTGAGGGTGGATATTGTGAATATATTGATTGTCGCCCACTTAGGTGGCAGGAAAAGAACCAAGACGAGAAAATTTTAGATAAATTGATGCTTTTACAGCCATGTTTATATAAAAAATGATTATTTTTAGCATTTTTGATTAAAAAGCGAACTGTTGTTGCAGTAATATTAAAAAAGGGGTTGCTAAAGGAATTTAATGGTCTATAATGCACATCCATCGGC
>NZ_JASCAI010000007.1:0-27396 GCF_029967875.1 Acinetobacter sp. V89_4 | reverse complement strand
GGACATCGCCCTTTCACGGCGGTAACCGGGGTTCGAATCCCCGTAGGGACGCCAAATTCTAAAAAGCCACTGCATAACGTCAGTGGCTTTTTTCTTGCCTAAAAATAAAAAGCCAATCAATGATCAGCTTTTACTATGCTCTATGAGCTTGCAATTCCCACTTGTACTTCGAGGCGACCCGACTGTACCCGTAGTCCTCTAATTTCAAATTGATCTACTAATTGCTGGACCAATTCTCGACTTTCTCTCAAAATATTCAAACCAGGTAAAATACTAAAATCTGTCAGACTCAAAAGCTTTTCAACCATCCAAGATCGGTTATTAATAAAGTCAATAAATCCTGCCTGCTCTAGGTCAATAAACCACATACGGTGACCATCACGTTGGATACCCGGAATATCACCAATCAAATGATTAATAAGTGATGGAATGGGTAACATATTTACGACTTCAAAACCAACTCGACCAATACGGCGCACAGCCCAGTTTGACAGCGTTCCTCCATGACGAATCTGGACATCAAGACTTTCATCCATTTGACGTAGGCGCAAAAACTTTTCCTGCCCAATACGACATTCCAATACTTTAAAATCTAAACTTAAACGGTACATGAAACGATGATAATGCCCATCGATCTCGACTTGGAAACTATCATTGCCGCACTTAATTTTAATATCATCAATTTCAGAGCGGTCTATGCGCTTACGGATTTGATTATTTAATAACATTTCAGGTAAGTACAAAGTTAAGGTACTCTTCCCCAAAAATGTACGCGCCATTATCAATGCGACTTGGCGTGCGGTTTCACTGGTTTCGGACACCATATCTCTTACAGTGCCGGCCGCCAGATTTGTCATTCCAACAACTCCACGTCGCGTATGAGTAGTCACTTGATCGAGCGCGTCTAAAGCCGCGTCAGCAACCTCTGCAATATTACGTGTTGTGTCGCTAGCAAACCCAACTGCATCTTGGGCATGTTGCAATGTCTTATGCAGTAATCGACGAGATAATGACGGTTTTGCGGTATCTGGGGTAGCTAAAACCGATGCTGTCGTTGTAGGCTGCGACTTATTGTCATCTTGTTGACCCAAGTCCCTCTCTCCTTTTTATATTTATTCCACGTCCTATTTATGAGTATTTAAGCTCATTTATAGTGCTAATCACACTTCATTTTTCTGTAGATTAGCATGCTCTACAATATTATTTTAATTTTTATGTGTACGGATAAATCATCAGTTTTTTATATTTCTTTGTTTATTCATAAGTAATTTTTTTGCTAACTCACAGCACTTCATCGATATCTTACAAATTTTTTTCTTTTCCGACATTTCCGTTAGAATAGATTCAAACTAAATGTGGAGTTCTCATGCAATATCGTTGCCCTCAATGTCAAAGTGTTAAAATCATGCCTGTAAGCCAAGGCATGAACAGCGTAAAACCAGCAGTTCCTAAAAGCCTTGCTATCTTAATTCCTGCACTTTTTATGCTTTTACTCTTGGTTGTGATTAGCATTTTTATGTGGATTTTTGGCAATGGTGCAGGTAGCACTCTTCAAATTGCAACAGTAGTTGTTTTTGTTGTGACTGTAGGAGCAGGTTTTATGTTTTGGCGTGATTTGCCAGACTTTAAACTGTCTATGCAAGCATTTATGCAGTCACAAAAACATTGGAAATGCCGTGACTGCAATCATGAATGGGAAATTTAAAAAGTGTTCACATCAGCTTAATGCTGATGTGAATGTTCTTTATCATCATGCTCGTGTGAAGCATGTTGAGCAATATGCTGACAATTGATCTCGGCATCGTCTTCAATTTGCAAGGTCACTTCGCCAATACCATGTTCATGGGAAAGCATTTCAACAGCATCTTGATAGAGCTTGGTACGGTCCGCTTGAGGCGCAAACAAGTGCACTGTTAAATGGATATTTTTAGAAGTAATCGCCCACACTTTTAGTTGGTGAATACTCTCCACACCATTTAAAGAAAGCAGATCTGTACGTAACTTCTCAATATCCACTTCTTCTGGCACACCTTCGAGCAAAATATTAATACTTTGTTTAAGTAAAACCCATGTTCTTGGTAATACCCAAAAACCAATCAGTACCGCAATAATCGTATCGACCCAATACCAGTTGGTGAAGTAAATGATGAGTGCCCCGATAATAACGCCGACTGAGCCTAGCGCATCACTCAATACCTCTAGATAAGCACCTTTCACATTTAAACTGCTATTGGCACTCGACATGAGAATTTTCATTGAGATGAGATTAATCACCAAACCAATGGTCGCCACAATCAGCATTCCCATACTTTGAATTTCAGGTGGCTTAGAGAAGCGGATATAGGCCTCATATAAAATATAAATTGCCACCACAAAAAGCATGAGTGCATTAAATAAAGCAGCCAGAATTTCAAAGCGCTGATAACCGAAAGTGCGTTTATTATCGGCAGGACGTTTGGAAATTTGAATGGCGACCAAAGCAATTGCCAAAGCAGCTGCATCTGTAAACATATGCGCAGCGTCAGAAAGCAATGCCAAACTTTGTGTGATTAAACCAGCAATGACCTCAACAATTAAAAACGTTGTCGTAAGCGCTAAAGCAATCGTTAATTTCTTAGCATTACCTTCAGTCACTACAGCATGACTATGATCATGACCATGATGTCCACCCATTTTGCGGACTCCTTTTTATTTATCTTTATGGTGAGTTAAAAGTAACGATGAAGACACCATTACTTTTAACTCTTTCAAACACTTTTTTGAATTGACTCTATCATCAAAAAAGATATCTCAAATCGATGACATTATGAATGCTCAACACTTTTTGTCTTGCCTTCATTCATCCATCGATAAATGACCGGTAATAAAACCAGCGTTAATATCGTAGATGAAATAATGCCACCGATTACTACCGTTGCCAAAGGTCGCTGTACTTCTGCACCAGTTCCAGTTGCCAAAGCCATTGGAATAAAGCCAAGAGACGCCACACAAGCCGTCATGAGTACAGGTCTTAAACGTAAGATCGCCCCATTCCATGTTGCAGTTTGAATATCAAATTTTTCTCTAAGCTCTTTAATAAAGCTCAGCATCACCAGACCATTCAAAACAGCAACACCCGACAAAGCAATAAACCCAACACCAGCCGACATGGACAGCGGAATATCTCTTAGCCAAAGGGCAATAAGACCACCCGACAAAGCAAACGGCACACCACTAAAGACCAACAGGCTTTCTTTAACATTATGAAATACAGCCATGAGTAGAATGAAAATCATAGCAAGCGCCAATGGCACAACAATTTTCATTCGGGCAGCAGCTGAAGCTAGATTTTCAAACTGACCGCCATATTCCAACCAATAACCCGCTGGCAGTTGTTCCTTTGCGAGTGTTGTTCTTAATTCTTGAACAAATGATCCTAAATCACGGCCTTCTACGTTTGCAGTAATAATGACACGGCGCTTACCATTTTCACGTCCCACCTGATTTAAACCTGAGGTACGTTCAACTTTAGCGACATCTTGAAGCTGGATGAGTCCACCATTTGGTAACTGGATCGGAAGTTGGGCTAAGTTTTGGATGGTACGCTGCTGGTCTTCTAGGCGAATTTCAAAATCAAATCGTCTATCACCTTGTAAAATCTGCCCAACATTTTGTCCACCTACACTTGCCGCCACAATATCTTGAATGGCCTTTGCAGATAATCCGTATTGCGCAGCCAGAGGTCGGTTAATTTCAACACTCAACACTGGTAAACCGCTCGTTTGTTCTACCTTAACCGCGGTAGCACCTGAAATTTTTTGTACTTTCTGAGCGAGTGCTTGAGCCTGCTCGTTGAGTACTTGCATATCATCGCCAAAAATCTTGACACCAATATCACTCCGGATCCCTGAAATTAGCTCATTAAAGCGCAGCTCGATCGGTTGAGAGAACTCACTGTTATTACCGGGTAATGTCGCTAAAAAAGCTTCTATACGTGAACGCAACTCAGCCAGCGTCTCTTTAGAGTTTGGCCATTGATCATGCGGTTTAAGTAAAATAACTGCATCAGAGATATTAGGCGGCATCACATCAGTTGCAACCTCAGCCGTTCCTGTTCGAGCAAAAACAGCTTTTACCTCGGGAAAGTTTTTCAAAATGAGTTTTTCAGTATTTTCCTGCATTCGCAGTGATTGCTCGAGCCCAGTACTCGGTGAACGCATTTGCTGTAAGGCAAAATCACCTTCGCTGAGTTGTGGCGCAAATTCACTACCCATTTGGGTAGCTAACACGCCTGTGAGCACTAAAATACTTAATGCAAAACTAACAACCACTATCTTAAGCTGATAAGCCTGATCGAGGACATCTCGGTATTTCTGCTTTAAAAGCAACATCCAACGTGTTTCTTTTTCTTTCACTTCACCCGTAACAAAAAGAGCAACTGCGGCAGGTACAAATGTCACAGAAAGAATCATGGCACCCAATAATGCCATCACCACAGTCATTGCCATTGGATGGAACATTTTGGCTTCAACACCAGATAAAGCAAAAATAGGTAGGTAAACCACTAAAATAATCATTTGCCCAAAAATAAGTGGTCGACGGGCCTGTCTTGCTGCAAGGAATACTTCTTTGAATCGCTCAGCTCGTGTAAGGGGTCGATGTAAAGCGTGTTGTGCTTCTGCTAGACGTCGAATACAGTTCTCTACAATAACAACTGCACCATCTACAATAATCCCGAAATCAAGCGCTCCTAAGCTCATGAGGTTGGCACTAATGTTTTGTTCAGCCATACCTGTCAGGGTAAATAACATCGAAAGGGGAATAACGCAGGCTGTGATTAAAGCAGCTCGAAAATTTCCTAGAAAAATAAACAAAATCACAATAACCAGAATTGCACCTTCAACAAGGTTCTTCTGTACGGTTGCAATTGCTTTGTTTACTAAACTGGTTCGGTCATAAACCGTTTCAATTTCCACACCTTTAGGTAATGTAGGCTGAATTTCCTTAATTTTGGTATCAACCGCCTGAGCAACGGTACGGCTATTTTCTCCCATCATCATCATGGCAATGCCAAGAACCGTTTCCTCACCATTGTAAGTTGCAGCTCCTGTTCTTAAATCATGCCCAATAGAGACATTCGCCACATCGGCAACGCGAATTGGTAACCCATTTTTGGTACTTACAGTAATATTTTGAATATCTCCAACACTACTTAGCATGCCCGGCACACGAACGGTGAGTTGCTCTCCGTTTTCTTCAATAAAACCCGCACCGCGATTTTCATTATTTTCTTGCAGAGCAGTTTGAAATTCATTGATTGAAATCTGAAGCTGCTGCAAACGTTTTAAATCAGGCGACACAATATAAGTTTTATTGTAGCCACCAATACTGTTAATTTCGGCTACGCCTTTCACACGCTGCAATTGAGGACGTACAATCCAGTCCTGAATTTCACGTAAATCCATGGCTGTATAGGCCGTACCATCTGCTTTCTTAACGCCTGATTTTGCTTTTACCACCCATTGGTAAATTTCACCTAAACCTGTAGAAACAGGAGACATGACTGGATCGACTGATTCAGGCAGTTGCCCATCCGCCTCTTGTAAACGCTGGTTAATCAGTTGTCTTGCCCAATAAATATCGGTTCCATCTTTAAAAATGATGGTGACTTGGGAAAGCCCATAACGTGAAATAGAGCGGGTTTGTTCCAGATTTGGAATTCCAGCCATCGCATTTTCAATAGGATAGGTAATCCGCTGTTCAACCTCTAAAGCGGTATAACCATTGGCTTGGGTATTAATCTGGACTTGCGTATTAGTAATATCTGGAACTGCATCAATAGGAAGCTTTTGATAACTCCAGATCCCAACTCCAATCCAAGTCAGTACAAATAACATAACCCAAATGGCATTTTGAATAGCAAACTGAATAACTCTATCAAACAGTCCTTCTGGTTTGGGTAGCTCAGGTTTATTAATGTCCATGCTCCGCCTCTCCCTTTTCCAGTTCGGATTTCAGCAAGAAGCTACCTTCTGCCACATAGCGCTGGCTTGGATTAATACCTTTTACAACTTCGACCCACTGACCATCTTTAGAACGTTGCCCCAACTGCACAGTGACAGGTTCAAATTCAAAGCCTGTTTTCACCATTTTTGGGATAAAGATAACGTCTTTACCTTCGACTTGTTGAATCGCCTGAGCTTTTACACGGGTCACTTTTTGCGTTGTGCCTGAAGAATTCAGCTCAACATTAACCATCAAGTTTGGACGCAATTCACTACTATTTGCCAAGACCTTGGCACGTACTTGTAAACGCCCCGTTTGAGCATCGGCTTCAGTTGTTAAACTTTGAACTTGAGCGTTAAATGCATTCCCTGTTTGTAAAGATTTAAATTCAATCTGCTGATTTGGCTGTAAATTCAGATTTGCGGTGCTTGGTAAAATAAACTCCAGCCACAACTGATCAAGCTGATTAATAATAAAAAGCTGGTCTGCTAGCTGTACGTTTTCACCTACCACAATATCTTTATTACTCACCATCCCAGCAATTGGCGCTGTTAAGGTATAGCGTCCTCCTGAGCCCGAACCCGCCCCGAAAGCACTTAAGCGCGAACGAGCTGCTTTCACTTGAATTTGGGCCTGCTGGTAAACGTTATAAGCTCGTTGATAATCTTGTTTGGCAGAAATTCCTTGAGACCATAAGCTACGCTCGCGTTCATAGTCCTGACGTGCTAAATCAAGATTAGACTGTGCAATTTGCAAATTTGCTTGTTGATCGACCAGATCTGGAACCAATAAGCTTGCGAGAGCCTGCCCTTTTTTAACTTGTTGCCCCAATTCAACATATACCGCTTCGACACGACCACTAAAACTTGGCGAGACATGAGCTTGTCGGTCTGTATTCACAACCAGTTTTGCTGGATAAGTTTGAAGTTGAGGAACCTCACCTAGTTCAGCTTGTTCAATTTTTAAATTTTGTTCCTGCATTTGCTGAGCAGTGAGTAGCAGCGATTTTTTACCTTCTTCATGGTGTTCTTCACCCTCTTCTTCAGCATGCCCGTGACCTTCCGATGCTTCAGAAGAATTAGATTTATTTTTTGAATTTAAAACCAGTAAACCAATTAATAGTGCAGTGATTGCAGCAATCACCCCGACCCAAAGCCATTGAGAATTTTTCTTTAAATTTGTCGACATTATTATTCTCCTGCCTGAGTTGGGAATGTTTGACTTTGTTGCCAAGCACGTTGATTGAGTTGCATTAAGGCATCTTTCGCCATGATCTGTTCTGGTTCTAACCCAAGACGCAAACTTTGAATTTCAATTGAATTTTGCCAAGCTTGTTTTAATAGCTCGACTTTACGTAAGCGCACGTCTTGCAATTGCATGGTGGCTTGCTGAACATCAGTAACAGCGAACTTACCCAAACGGAAACCTTGCAATGTTTTTTGCTGAACTTGAATAGCAAGAGGAACTTGCTGATCATTCAGTTGTTTAAACTGGGTGCGTAAACCTTTTAACTCTGACATTAGGGTTTCAATATCAACCTGATTTTGCTGTCGATAAAAGCTTTGCTGACGTTGAGATAGCTCTTGTTTGGCCTGAGCAATCTTGATTCCGTATTGCTGGCGATTAAAAAGATTTAAAGGAATTTCCACACCTAAACGAATTTGGTTATCTGTACTCTGTTCTGGAGAACGAGTGTTATTAACACCCAAAGTTACAGTAGGTTGCGGTCTTGCTTTTGCTTTAAGCTGTTGAATATTGGCTTGCTGCGCAAGAGCATCTAGCTGGAAAGAACGCTCTAACAAATTATTTTGCGCATCTTGGCTGGGTTCTAGATTCGCTGCCAATGTCCATAACTGATTTGGACTTTGGAATAGCTGAAACTGACTTGAACCACCTCCCCATAAGTTCACCAATTGTTGTTTCGCAACTTGAAGTTTTAAATCAACTTGTTGATATAAACGCTGATTTTCCAAGTGAGACATCCGCACTCGGTCTACATCAACTTGCGCAATACTTCCTGCTTGATAACGCTTTTCCAATGCCAACAAATTTTCTTGGCTGACTTCTAGCTGCTCTGCAATAAGAGACTTTTCAAGCTCAAGCAAAGCCACTTGTGACCAGAAATATTTAACGATTAATCCAAGTTCAGCTTGATAACGCTGCTCAGCCAAATCAATTTTTGATATTTCCACTTTTGCTAAGTTTTGCGAAGCCTTACGTTGTCCAAAAATATCTAAAGGCTGAGAAATACCTATCGCGAGTTCTTTTTCTTGATCACTTTGGAAGCCAGTTTGTTCAATAGAAAAACTTGGGTTGGCCCATAAACGACTTTGCTTTAAATTGGCCTCAGCCATTTGCTGCTGTGCTTGCCAAACACCTTGCTGACTTTGATATTTTTGTACCTGCTCTAAGGCTTGGTCAAAAGTAAAGGCTGCTTTTTGAATATAACGTTCTTGTTGAATCTCAGACTGAGCCATCGCTACTTGTCCAACCAATAGCATGGCAACAGATAAGCTTGAGATTGTTAGAACCTTTTTTAACGTTATCTTAACGTTACTCTCTAAGTGAGAAGTAGAATCCACTCGAGTTGAAAAAATAGAAGACATGTTTTTGCCCCGCAATAAATAAGAGATGCGGTGGGCTTGTTTTGGCTACCCCACCTATAGCGGGGTTAAAACAGGAGGAGGTTTTAAAGCAGTAAGATGGGGCGACTGGTAAGAATTAGACCAGTGATAAATTTGCGAGAGTTCCTGCACATGCACAACAGGTGTTTCAGCTTGCTTTGCAACTTCAGTCATCACCACATGAAAACATGAAGGCAAATGATCATGATGATCTTGCAAACTTAAAGGCGCTTTATGAGGGGTGTTTCCGGCATCTTTCTGTTCAGTATGAGCTTGATGTGAAGCTTGATATACATCTAAAGCTGCATGATGCCCGAAATGATGCAATGCTTTTTCCTGATTTTCATGCGCGCAAAATGCAGCTGCCACATTCCATAAACTCTGGAATATGAGCAAACTAAACAAGACGGACATAAAAATTGCGGAACGTGGCAAAAGCGCACCATTGAACTAAAAAGTTGAACAAAGGCACTATAACAGGCTCTAGGCATGTAATAAAATTACAAAACCTCGATTCATAAATCTCCGTTTTTTAATTTAGAACTTATCTCACTCTATACGAGACAAAAATAATTTCTTTTGAGTAACCTTTATGTACAAGCTTTTTTCTGCATCTATATTAACAATTTGTCTGGGCTTAACAGGCTGCGCGACTAATATGTTGTCCACTGCTTTACCAAATGAAACAACTGAAATTAAAACAATCACTTTAAAAACCGATCAAATTATTGCATTAGGCCAAGCAGTTAAAAATGAGCAAGAACAAGGCCTTGTGTTTATTGGTCAAGATTATAATTATTTAATGACTGACGGTAGCTCAAACCTTTTAAATATTATCAAAAGCATTCCAGCAGAGCAGAGAACAATAAAGACTCCATCACCGCTTGTACTTGAGATGGATGATTCCACCCATTTCCATGGAGAAATAACGATTCGTTATAATATCCCTACCTCCCAAATGGATGAAAAGCAAAAGGAACTTTTAAAGACCTTAGGTTTTAAAAATCAATTCATGGCAATCGAAAATCAACAACAAGTTTTTTATCCTTTCACCATCATCCGCTTTAAAGGAAAGATTTACCAAAAAGCAGAGAATCAAAAGATTAAACAGCAACTCGCAGCCCCCTACCCAGTCGCTTTACAGCAAAAAGATGAAATAACCAAGAAACATCCGTTTAAACGTGTAACACGTATGGCGTTATATCCTTTAGCAATGACCTTTGATGTGATTACGGTAGCTCCATCATTAATATGGTCAGATTTACATGGTGACTTTAATAAGTAAGATCTTTCACTCTTAAAACAAAAAACCAGCCCTAAGGCTGGTTTTTAAAATTAACTGGCAATATGTCACAAAAATAGCTTGTGTACTTGAACTAGATGTTTATTGCTGTTTTTGTAAATTAGAAGAAAAACGAATCACAACATCATCAACAACTTTATTAAATGCTTCATTAATCGACATTGGTTGCACATTTTCAATAGGCGCTTTTTTGTTTCCTACTGTTGTTAAAATCATATGTGGGTAACGCTCAGATACTTCTTTACCTTGAGCATCAATATAATTAAATTTAAACTCATATTTATCAGCAATCGCATTACCAACAGCACCAAAAGTCAAACCCGTTAGAACGCCTTTGCCCGCAGCCTCACCTAAATCAGCCACATTATTCGCGGTTAAATGTAATTTTGCTTGCTTCTCGCCATTCGCTTGGGCTGTTGGAGAAAATACGCCTGTTGCTCTTAGACTACGCTCAACTGCTGATTGCAGTTCTTTACCAGCTTTTGGAACAACGGCTCCATTTCGCTGAAATTCAGTAGTTAAAACCACTGGAATAGGTTGAGCTGGTCTTTTAATATCTGAATAGGAAAGAGACTTATAAGCAGGATCAACATAAGATTTTACTGAAAGACATCCAGTAAGTTGTGTAGCAACAGCTACCCCTAAAGCAATAGTATAAAGTTTGAATTTTTTCATGATTTTCCAGAAAGGTTTATTTACCTTTTAATAAATTAAGCCGCAATATTAATCTTAATAAATCAAAAATATAAGTATAAATTCAATCACTTTATGGAATTTTAATTTTTTATTTCTTAAGATTTTGATAGAAAATAAAAAACCAGCCCTTAGGCTGGTTTTTTCAATTAGCAGAGATTAACCGCTAATTTTTTTGTATTTCGTACGTTTTTGAACAGCATCATCACCTAAACGTGACTGACGATATGCTTCATATTCTGCATAGTTACCTGCGTAGAATTCTGGCTGTTCATTTTCAAATGACAAGATATGTGTCGCAATACGGTCAAGGAACCAACGGTCATGCGATACCACCATTACCGTACCTGGGAATACAAGAATTGCATCCTCAAGCGCACGTAAAGTTTCAATATCCAAATCGTTCGATGGCTCATCCAGTAAGATAACGTTTGCACCTAACTGTAAGATCTTCGCAAGTTGTAAACGGTTACGCTCACCACCAGACAATTCACCTACACGTTTTTGCTGATCTTGACCTTTAAAGTTAAAACGGCCGATATAAGCACGTGATGCGATTTCGTAATCACCGATTTTTAAGATATCTAAACCGCCAGAAACTTCTTCCCAAACAGTTTTATTATTATCTAGAGTGTCACGAATCTGACCAACATAAGCCACTTTAACTGACTCACCTAAGGTCACAGTACCTGTATCAGGTTGCTGTTCGCCAGTCATCATACGGAATAAAGTCGTTTTACCCGCACCGTTTGGACCAACGATACCAACAATCGCTGTTGGAGGTACGGTAAACGTTAAGTTTTCGTACAACACGCGACCGTCAAATGACTTACTGATACCTTCAACTTCTACCACTTTGTTACCCAAACGTGGGCCAGGTGGAATATAGATCTCAGATGTTTCATTACGTTGTTGGAATTCTTTAGAGTTAAGCTCTTCAAAACGTTCCATACGCGCTTTGTTTTTCTTTTGCTGACCTTTAGCATTTGAACGAACCCATTCAAGTTCTTTTTTCAATGCTTTAGCAAAAGATTCTTCTTGTTTATTTTCCTGCTCTAAACGAGCATTCTTTTGTTCTAACCAAGAAGAATAGTTTCCTTGATAAGGAATACCCATACCACGGTCAAGTTCAAGAATCCACTCAGCCACGTTATCCAAGAAATAACGGTCATGCGTAATCGCAACGATAGTGCCCGGGAAATCTTTCAAGAAACGTTCTAACCAAGTTACAGATTCTGCATCTAAATGGTTCGTCGGTTCGTCCAGAAGTAACATATCTGGTTTCGAAAGCAATAAACGGCACAGTGCAACACGACGACGCTCACCACCAGAAAGTAATGTTACGTCTGCATCCCAAGCTGGAAGATTCAAAGCATCCGCAGCAATTTCAAGCTGGTTGTTTAGGTTGTGTGCATCCCAAGCATGGATAATTGATTCTAATTTTTCCTGCTCTTTTGCAAGTGCATCAAAATCCGCATCTGGGTCTGCATATTCTGCAAAAACCTGATCAAGACGCTCTAATGCATCTAAAGCTTCACGCACGCCATCTTCAACGTTACCACGAACGTCTTTAGTTGGATCAAGCGGTGGTTCTTGCTCTAAATAGCCGATTTTAATTCCAGGTTGTGCACGAGCTTCACCAGAGAAATCTTTATCTACGCCAGCCATAATACGAAGCAGGGTAGATTTACCTGCACCGTTCAAACCGAGTACACCAATTTTGGCACCCGGGAAAAATGATAAAGAGATGTCTTTTAAGATTTCGCGCTTTGGCGGAACCATTTTAGACACTCGGTTCATCGTATAAATATATTGGGCCACGCAGGACTCCTCAATTGAAAAACCAATACATCGCATAAGCGATAAATAATCGCGCGTATTATACGCTGAAAACCTCATTGACTTGAAGTTATGATTTCCATCGTACGGATTTATCAAACAATTTTCTTTTTCAATAAGTTGCAAAATGTTTATGTATAAGATTTATACAGCGTTTCAGCGTATATTTTTCTATCTTTATTCCTAAAATTAGAAAACAAACCAGAATTTCTGCAATTTTCAATATGAATTTTAGGCTAGACTCGCTCAATATTTAACTCACGAAGATGAAGTAATCATGACTTATAAAGATGAAACCTTAGCAATCCATGCTGGTTATTCACCAGAAGCAACCACAAAAGCAGTTGCGGTCCCTATTTATCAAACCACTTCTTATGCATTTGATAACACACAACACGGTGCCGATCTTTTTGATTTAAAAGTTCAGGGTAATATTTATACCCGTATTATGAACCCGACCACTGCTGTACTTGAGCAACGCCTTGCTGCACTCGAAGGCGGAATTGGTGCTTTAGCCTTAGCTTCTGGAATGGCAGCAATTACTTACTCAATTCAGACGATTACCGAAGCTGGAGACAATATTGCTTCTGTCTCAACCTTGTATGGCGGAACATATAATCTATTTGCCCATACCTTACCAAAACAAGGTATTGAAGTTCGCTTTTTTGATTATCAGAAACCTGAAAGCTTACGTGACTTAATTGATGATAAAACTAAACTTGTTTTTGTTGAGTCAATTGGGAATCCCCTCGGAAATATCATCGATTTAGAAGAAATTTCAAAAATTGCACATGAATATGGTGTACCTGTCATTGTCGATAATACGGTTGCCACCCCTGCTTTATTAAAACCTTTTGAATATGGTGCCGATATCGTCATTCATTCACTTACTAAATATATCGGTGGACACGGCAATAGCATTGGTGGAGCAATTGTAGATAGCGGTAAATTTCCTTGGGGTAAATATCCAGAACGTTTTAAAGTTTTGAACACGCCTGACCCAAGCTATCACGGGGTTAATTATGTCGAAGCTTTAGGTGAAGCAGCCTATATTGCACGAGCTCGTGTAGTGCCATTACGTAATACAGGCGCGGCAATTAGCCCACTAAGTGTTTTCTTGATTTTACAAGGTCTCGAAACTCTAAACCTCCGCATCGAGCGTCATACTGAAAATGCTCAAAAAATTGCGGAATATTTACAGACTCATCCAAAAGTAAAATGGGTTAACTACGCAGGTTTAAAAGATCATCCACAACATCAGCTTGCTCAAAAATATGTAAAAGGTAAACCTTCTGCAATTTTATCTTTCGGCGTACAAGATGGTCTCGAAGGCGGCACTCGGTTCATCGATGCTCTTCAATTATTTACTCGTCTCGTAAATATTGGCGATGCAAAAAGTTTGGCGTGTCATCCTGCAACGACGACTCATCGCCAGCTCAATGAACAAGAACTTAAATCTGCTGGTGTAAGCAAAGATATGGTACGTCTTTCAATTGGAATTGAGCATATTGATGACTTAATTGCCGATTTAGACCAAGCACTTTCAGCTGTATAACTTTTAAACTATTCAACAAGCCTCTGGAAATAGAGGCTTTTTTTATTTTTCATTTATTATACAGCTAAAATAATTAATAGATTAAGATCGTATTTTAGAGTTTTTACTCTAAATAAATTGTTAAATTTCATATATTTACAGACTAGACAATTTTTAAACATCTATTAAGATAATAGCCATATTTATGAGTTCATTTGGATGAACCTACGGTTGTAAAAAATAAAAATTACATACCGGAATAAATAGTCCCTGCCCCTACTTAGGTAAAATGCTGTGAATAAAAAATTAGAAGCTCTGTTCCAGGAAAAGGTACAAGATAAAGTCATTTTAGTGACAGGCGCCTCGAGTGGAATCGGATTAACGATTTCAAATAAGCTTGCTGATGCTGGTGCCCATGTTTTACTGGTTGCCCGTACTCAAGAAACTTTGGAAGAAGTCAAAGCAGATATTGAAAGTCGTGGCGGTAAGGCATCAATTTTCCCGTGTGATCTCAACGATATGGACATGATTGATCAAGTGTCTAAAGAAATTTTAGCGACTGTTGATCACATTGATATTTTAATTAATAACGCAGGTCGCTCTATTCGCCGTGCCGTACATGAGTCTTATGATCGTTTTCATGACTTTGAACGCACCATGCAATTAAATTATTTTGGCGCAGTACGCCTAGTTCTTAATATTTTGCCACATATGATTCAACGTAAAGACGGGCAAATCATTAATATTAGCTCGATTGGTGTGTTAGCAAATGCGACTCGCTTTTCTGCTTATGTTGCGTCTAAAGCAGCGCTTGATGCATTTAGCCGCTGTCTATCGGCTGAAGTTCATGCACATAAAATCGCAATTACTTCAATTTATATGCCATTGGTTCGTACCCCAATGATTGCACCGACTAAAATTTATAAATATGTACCAACACTTTCACCTGAGCAGGCTGCTGACTTAATTGCTTATGCAATTGTGAAACGTCCGAAACGTATGGCAACTAACTTAGGCCGCTTAGCTTCAATGACATATTCGGTTGCACCGGGCATCAACAATATGTTTATGTCGATTGGTTTCCGCTTATTCCCAAGTTCAGATGCCGCAAAAGGTGAAAAAACCGAGAAATTAAACTGGGCACAAAAAGCATATGCACGGATTTTCCCAGGCGAACACTGGTAATTTCTAATAAAAAACAGCAGAACCCGAATGGTTCTGCTGTTTTATGAACAGAATTTAGAGCGTTATTAAAATAATTATCCATATTAAAAAAATTGAATAATAAATTTTATTCTTAGCCTCATTTAAATATATTAGATGTAATAATTATTTTAATTTTTGATAAAAATAAATTAATATCAGCAAATAAATTATGCAAAAAATAAATTGCTACAAAACTAAACTTTAAAATTATTGTGAGAAATTCATGTCAAATTCTTTACATTCAAGAAAAATACGTACTTTAGTTTATGCTATTTCGCTGAGTATCGGGATGATTGGCATTTCTTATCTACCACATTCTGTATACGCTTCAGAAAATGTAGATAAAAATACGATTAGCAATAACTCTACTCAACAAGCCGAAGAAAATCCGCTATCAAAATTAGATTGGCATATCGGACCTAAAAAAGAAAATATCGCAAATGTAGCAACATTAAATACGATTAAAGATGAGGGATTTTTAGATCCAACGAATGCTGATAAATTTTTAGAATTTACCGGTAATTTAACAAATGGCAGTACAAATATTTTAGTTGCACCAGATGACTCTTGGTGGGCAACCTTTAATTTTGATGCATCTGGCTATGTAAAAGACGATGAGAAAATTGATGCTGATGCGCTACTAAAACAACTTAAAGACTCAGACGCTCCATCCAATGAGGAAAGAACCCGCTTAGGATTACCAAAACTTTATACTGTAGGTTGGGCCGTTCCTCCTCATTATGATAATCAAACTAAAAGATTGGAGTGGGCACTAAAAGTACGTTCTGAAGATAATTCAGAGACCATCAACTACACGACACGTATATTAGGTCGAACTGGTGTGACTAGTGTCACTCTAGTATCAGATGAAGAACATCTCACTCATAACATTGATGAATTCAAAAAAAGCTTAAAAGGATTCGATTACAATTTTGGTGAGAAATACGCTGAATATCGAGAGGGAGATAAAGTTGCAGGATATGGCTTAGCTGCATTAATTGCAGGTGGTGCAGCAGTCGTCGCAACAAAAAAAGGTTTTTGGGCTGTCATTGCCGCCTTCTTCGCAGCAGCTTGGAAATTTATTGCTGTTGGGGTTGTTGCACTAGGCGGGTGGATTAGCTCTATCTTCAAAAGAAATAAATCATAAATGTATCTATCTTTAGAAACTCTTTTTGTTTTAGGTATAGTCGGGTTTTATATATATGACTCGACTTATCTTTATTTTTACAATGAGTTTAATATTCGGAAGGGTTTTAAGACGTCTTTTCACCTTCAACTTCTTTCAAAAAAATTAAACTTTTTTAGTAAATATTTAGTGTTTTTTAATTTACTTTTACCCTATCAACTTATTTTCAAATGCTCATGGAAGTCTATTTATTCAGATAAACAAATAATTTTTCATGATGATATAACTCATATCAATACTATCAGCAGAACTCTTAAACCTCTTCAATTTTTAAACATTCTTTTATTTTTACTCATCATCTTTTTCTTACCGCTAGTTATCTTATTAAAGTTAAATTATGTGATTCTTGCTATCACTATAACTACAATTTACTTTTTAAATATTATTAATATTTTTTATGTGATATATAAACGAAAAAAACTAAAACTCTCTTGGGTAAAAGTCCTTCAACTAGCAATGGATGTTTTTTTATGTCCACCTTTCTCTGTAAATTTGCTGCGTAAAATAAGCTTCAACTATGTTGTTAAGACTGAAGGTACTATCTTAGCTAAAGAAATATTAAGTAAGAAAAACTATCAAGAATTTATCAATACTGTTTTAACTGATCTCGAAGCCCTGAAATCAGCTTCAAGTATAGAAAATATTTCCAAAATAGAATTAAGAGAACAACAGCTTATTGCTTCTCAAAATTTAAATTATAAAAGTGACAAATAAAAAGCCCCCTAAGTCAGGAGGCTTTTGCCAAAATGTTAACTACTTCAACTAAAGGTAAGAAAACCTATCACAATGAATGATCAATCAAGAAATTGAACATGCCCTGTTTTTACATCGTAAATTGCACCCACAACTACAATGTCACCTCGCTCAACCATATCTTTGAGCACACTGCTGTTATTAATAATGTACTGGATGTTGTAGTGAACATTCATTGCTGTTACTTGGCTAATAAAAGCATTACCTAATTCACGGGGCTGCATAATGTCATATACGCTATCAACCGAATGCATTAATGGCCCAAGCACATATTGAATGTGGGGCATCTCCTTTACATCAGACACCTGCTTTTGTTCTAGACGTAATTGACATGCACTCGTCACCGCACCACAATCGGTATGTCCTAAAACAACAATTACTTTGGAACCTTTAGCCTGACAAGCAAACTCAAGAGAACCCAATACTTTTTGTCCAGCAATATTACCTGCAATTCGTAAGCTAAACAGATCACCAATACCCACATCAAAAATCATTTCGGTGGGTGCACGTGAATCCATACAACCAAGCACTGCTGCGATCGGATGTTGCCCTTCATCTGCAGTAACACGAATTTGTCGATAAATATCTCTTTGTAAACGTTCATTTTTTACAAAACGTTCGTTTCCTTCTTTAAGTAAGTTGACGACCTGTTGAGGACTCAACTTTTGTTGTAAATCATGTGTACTAATATCAATATCAAGTACAGCATCATCAACGTCTTGATAGTGCTGTTTGAACCCGACCAGTTTAAGATTTACCTGACGTTTAATGGCCGTTTCACTTTGATAATCTTGAATAACTTGATAGATATCAGGATCAATCGAATCACATTGAGTCGCATCAATAATGAGTTGCTGATGTTTATGCACATGTTCCAATGCTGAAATAAGTGCAGAACGATTAAGAAAAGTCACTTGTGATGGAAGTTCAATACGAGTCACTACACCATGCAAGCGCTTCTCTCTATAAACACGAATACCTTTATTAAAGTTACCATAGAGAATAAAAGCACTACTGGTGAACAGACCAATTAAAATTCCCATTAAAAGATCGGTCAGTAAAATTGCAACCAAAGTAATAATAAAAGGTAAAAACTGTTTCCAACCTTTTTGATAAAGCTGCTTAAAGAGTTTTGGATGGGTCAGCTTAAAGCCTGTCACGATGAGGATTGCTGCCAATGCAGATAGAGGAATCATGTTCATTAATGGCACGAAGAACAAAACTGCTAATAGCAACAATACGCCATGAATAATGGTAGAGCATTTGCTACGCGCGCCTGTATTTGCATTTACCGAACTACGTACAATCACTGAAGTCACAGGCATTCCACCAATTAAGCCAGAAATGATGTTACCTGTACCTTGTGCCCAGAGTTCGCGGTTAGGAGGAGAAGAGCGTTTTTGAGGATCGATTTTATCTGCGGCTTCCAGATTCAATAATGTTTCTAAAGATGCCACGACAGCCAGAGTAATTGCCCCTGTGTAAATCATAGGCTCAGCTAAATAGCTAAAATCAGGAAAAATTAATACATCTTCAGGTGCTTGTAAGATATTAGGTAGTTGAATGAGATTATCAATTTGCACTGCCCATGCAGAGCCAATACTCACTAAAACAAAATTTAAAACTGCTGCAAGCACAACCGCAATCAATGCCGAAGGTAAAGCTAATTTTTTGAGTGGGCTACTATCCCACGCTAAAATTAAGAATAAACTGAGCAAACCAATCAGTGCAGCTCCGCCATCAAAACGCTGCAGAAATGCATCCGGGGTTGATGTCCAAACCTGTTTCAATGAAAAATCAGAAAGTCCAAACAGATAAGGCAATTGTGTCGCAATCAGAATGACGCCAATAGCGGCTAGTAATCCTAAAATGACATTATTTGGAATAAAGTTGGCAAAAAAACCTAACTTGAATAATCCAAATAGAATTTGTAGAACACCAGCAAAAACAATACATAATAAAAAGGCAGCATAATTGCCGCCTAGTTGTTCTAACTGTACAAGAATGACGGCAGTCAGCCCTGCCGCTGGGCCTGCAACGCTAATGTGGGAACCACTTAGCAAACCTACGATAATACCGCCCACAATACCTGCAATAATACCTGAGATGATGGGAGCACCTGAGGCTAAAGCGATACCCAAGCACAGCGGTAATGCCACAAGGAATACGACGACTCCAGATAAGAGGTCCTTTAAATGAAATCTATTTTTCAGGTTTAAAACCGACATAAAACAACCATTTATAATAAAAAGAAATAAGCAAAGTTGTACTATTACAGCCTGAAAGTGAGTAAATGCTTCAAGGCTGGGTTGATGATGTCGAACAACTGAATATCATTAAAGTTTAGTTATGCTATAACGTTGTATATTTAATTGTGTATTTAACAACGATTTGTTGATCTTAAGATTCACCTCATCTTTACAACTATTTTTTCTTATTTTGCTTTTATATAATTATTTAAAACATAATATTTAACCCATAAAAAAGCCTCCAATTGGAGGCCTTTTTATCAATTAAAGACTCTTATTTAGAACCTTTAATTCCTGCTTGTAATAACAATGCACCTAAACCACCAATCTTTTGTTCTTGTGGTTTCTCTTGCTTGGCGCGCTGAGGACGTTCAGCTTGATCTTTACGTGGTTGAGGACGTTTACCTTGCGGTTTACGTTCAAAACGTTGCTCTGTATTTTGTTCACGGCGTGGTGGACGCTGAGCTTTTACAGGTGCAGAACCTTCAGCACGCATACTTAAGTTCACACGGTTACGTTCAACATCAACCTGCATAACACGTACTTGTACAATCTGGCCCGGTTTTACAACTTTATGTGGATCAGATACAAATTCATTTGCAAGTTCAGAAATATGAACTAAACCATCCTGATGCACACCAATATCAACAAAGGCACCAAAGTTTGTGACATTCGTAATCACACCTTCAAGTTGCATACCTTCTGTCAATTGTCCAACTTCAGTAATATCTTCACGGAATTTAGCAGTACGGAACTCTGGACGTGGATCACGACCTGGTTTTTCGAGTTCAGATAAAACGTCTTGAATTGTTGGTAAACCAAATTTGTCATCAACAAATTCATCAGCTTTTACTTGGCGAATGATTTCAGTATTACCGATGATGTCTTTAACAGTTGTTGCTTTTGCTGCAACAATTTTCTCAACAAGACCATAACTTTCAGGGTGAACTGAAGAAGCATCTAAAGGTTCAGAACCATTTTGAATACGTAAGAAACCAGCTGCCTGTTCAAAAGTACGTTCACCTAAACGCGGTACGCTTTTCAACGCTTGACGGTTGTCAAAACGGCCATGCTCTTTGCGGTATTCAACAATCTGTTGAGCAATTGCTTTGTTTAAACCAGCAATATAAGCCAAGATTGCTGGTGAAGCGGTATTTACATCAACGCCTACAGCATTCACACAGTCTTCTACCACTGCATCAAGTGTTTTTGCCAAACCAGTCTGATTCACATCGTGTTGATATTGACCTACACCAATTGACTTCGGATCAATCTTAACAAGTTCAGCAAGTGGATCTTGTAAACGGCGAGCAATAGAAACTGCACCACGAATTGAAACGTCAAGCTCTGGAAGTTCCGCCGACGCAAGTTCACTTGCAGAGTAAACAGATGCACCCGCTTCACTTACAGTGATTCGTGTTAAATTCAGATCAGTATTCGCAGCCATCATTTCAGCAACAACGGCTTCTGTTTCACGACTAGCTGTACCATTACCAATTGCAATGAGTTCTACATTATATTCACGGCATAGACGTGCAAGTTCAGCAATTGAGCCTTCTTTATCATCTTTTGGTGCAAATGGATAAATCGTGCTATGAGCAAGTACATCACCTGCATTGCTGATCACTGCTAGTTTCACACCTGTACGAATACCAGGGTCAACACCCAAAGTCGTACGGCTGCCTGCTGGCGCTGACAATAATAAATGACGAAGATTTTCAGCAAATACCTGCATTGCTTCTGCTTCAGCAGTAAGACGCTTTTCTGTTAGCAATGAATGTTCGATTTGAGGACGAATCTTGCCTAACCAGAATAATTTTGCAGTTTGCTTTAAGAAATCCTGACGTGCTTGAGGTTGAATTTGCTCAAGGTTGTATTCGGTTTCAATACGTGCCAATGGTGCATCATCTTCACCATCTACTTTCAAACCCAATACGTTTTCTTGACGACCACGTAACATCGCTAATAAACGATGTGAAGGTAATTTGTTTAGACCTTCAGAGAACTCAAAGTAATCACGGAATTTTTTACCAACTTCTTTCTTTTCTTCAGATGCAACTGCACTTTTTAAAACCGCAGTTTTTGCAAAAGTTGTTTTTAATTCTGTAGTAAGTGAAATATTTTGTGCCCAGTCATCAATCAGAATATGCTGAATCGCATCTAACTGACTCTCAACGTCTGGATAGTCTTCGTGACTAAAACCAGCCAATGCTTCTGTCGGGTCAACTTGTTCTGCAATAATTTTTTCAGCAATTGGTCCTAAACCTGCTTCTTTTGCTTTAAAAGACTTACTTGTACGCTTAGGGCGATACGGTGCATAAATTTCTTCTAAAGCATTTTTTGTTTCGGCTGCATTCACCCGCGCCAACAAGTCATCACTCAATTTATTCTGTTCTTGCAATGACTGAATAACCTTTTCACGGCGCTCATATAAATCACGTAAATACGCTAAACGAGTATCTAATTGGCGTAACTGCGTATCATCTAAACCTTGTGTTACTTCTTTACGGTAACGGGCAATAAATGGAACACTGGCACCTTCATCAATTAAGCGGATGGCAGCTTCTACTTGGTTTGGACGTACGGCAAGCTCACTTGCCAACTGCTGAACTAAGTCAGTCATCGTGTTTGATCCCACAAGGATAAAGTTTAAAAGCACTGATTATAAAGACCAAGCCCATAAAATCCACACTTGTTTGCGTATTCAAAACGTTTTTTTGTATTGACTCTGAATATTTATACTTTTTACGACTACTAGAGCACATAAAAACAGGAGTTTAACTATGAAAAAGTTGAGACTGAGCTCTGTCTTTTAATCTTTATAAAATATAAACGTAGGACTTACTGTCATGAATCTGACAAAATTTTATTATAATTTATGAGAAAATGAACATATTGGTACACTCTTCAAAAGATAAAAATATAGAGATTCAACAAGGTTTTATTCGTCTAACTTTTTATAGAACCCAGCTATTTGCTTATTTCAACAATTAAAAAAATCAAAAGAAACAAGTCAGCTCATCTAAAATAACTTATTTGAAACAATTAGTTATTAATATTTAATTATTAAAAAATTATCAAAGATTTAAGTATTTGTTTTTTTAGATCAGTCTTTGCTAAATTATGAGCTTAAGATGTTGTTTTTTGGTTTCAAACTACCTTGAAAATTGTAATTTTGAGCAAATTGATACATAGTCTTAACAAGAACATCAGCATTATACTGAGGGCTTGTTGGCAATAAGCCTCACCGACCCAATAATATATAAATTATGACTTTAAAGGGAGTACATCATGAGTTTAGTTGTACCTGCTGAACATCCTGAAACCGTACACAACGAAACGGATCGTGTCGAACGTATTTTAGTGGTCGATGACGATGTGCGTTTACGTACCCTCTTGCAACGTTTTTTGGAAGATAAAGGCTTTGTTGTAAAAACTGCCCACGATGCTTCGCAAATGGACCGTCTATTACAACGTGAGTTATTTTCACTTATCGTACTCGACTTTATGTTGCCAGTTGAAGATGGTTTGAGTATTTGCCGTCGTTTACGCCAATCAAATATTGATACACCAATCATCATGCTCACAGCGCGCGGTAGCGATTCAGACCGTATTGCAGGTCTTGAAGCTGGTGCAGACGATTACCTGCCAAAACCATTTAATCCAAATGAACTTTTAGCCCGTATCCGTGCTGTATTGCGCCGCCAAGTTCGTGAAGTTCCTGGTGCTCCAAGCCAACAAGTTGAAGTTGTGAGCTTTGGTCCATGGTCTCTAGACTTGTCTACCCGCACACTAACACGCGAAGGACAAATCGTTACCTTAACGACTGGTGAATTTGCAGTATTAAAAGCATTGGTACAACACCCACGTGAACCATTAACGCGCGACAAACTCATGAATTTAGCTCGTGGTCGTGAATGGGGTGCAATGGAACGTTCAATTGACGTTCAAGTCTCTCGCCTACGTCGTTTAATTGAAGATAATCCTGCACGTGCACGTTATATTCAAACGGTATGGGGCGTGGGTTATGTATTTGTTCCAGATGGTGCGGAATAAGTTTGAGATAAGATAGAGTGAGTTTAGATCCAATCGCGCCACAAAACTTTACTGATTACGCTACCTACTCAGAACGGAAACGAACTCGGTGGGAACGTTTTCTCGACAAAATTAAGCCACGCTCTGCTGCCATGCGTACCACTATTCTGGTATTGCTGGTGGTGTTTTTTAGCTTATTTATGTCGTTATGGTTCTTTTGGCGCACTCTTTACTTACCTGAAATTCAACAACACGCGCGTTATCTTGCAGTTGAACTCGAGCTCGTCAACAATCCGGATATACGAATTTTTCATCGCGAAAATGAAGTCGATGTTGATGAGTGGTTACGTAATCGTGTTGGAATTGAATACATTACCAATCCCAAAGAATATCCAAGTGTCCGCGATAAAGTAATTGCTGAGTTTTTTACTAATCAAATCGAACAAAAACTGGCAAATGAGATTGGGGCTAAGGATGTTACGGTTTACTTCCAGTTTAAGCCTAGCCCACGTATTTGGATTCAAACACCTGAAATGCATGGGAACTGGGTTCGTGAACCTTTAAAAACCTATGCAAACTACAGCCCTGAGCTATTAATTGGTTGGGTCGTTGGTGTACCTTTACTGTCAGCTATCATTATTTTGATTCTAGTCAGACAAATGAACCGCCCTTTGCGTCGTTTGCAAAATGCTGCCAATGAATATAGTAAGTCAGGGACAGCGCCTTACCTAGATACCAATCATGGTCCATTAGAAATTCGACAGGTGAACCAAGCCTTTAACCGCATGGTCTATACACTCGATCAAACCGAGCGTGAACGACGTATTATGTTGGCTGGTATCTCTCATGATTTGCGAACGCCTTTAACTCGTATTCGTTTAACAGCAGAAATGCTACCTGATGAGTTCTTACGTGAAGGTCTGGTCTATGACGTAGATGATATGGACGCAATTCTTAATCAGTTCATTTCGTATATGCGCGATGGTTCAGATGAAGAGTTGAAAGACACCAATATCAATATACTTTTGCAAGAACTTGTTGTGCAATTTAAACCACTTGATATTCAATTTGAGATGCAGGATGTGCCTATTATTCCGGCACGTAGCCTTTCTTTAAAACGGCTTATTGCTAACCTGATTAATAATGCAAAACGCTATGGTGCTGAACCTATAGATCTCAGTGCAAAAGTTGAAAATGAAAATATTTTAATTACTGTTGCCGATCATGGTGAAGGTATTCCACCAGATCAAATTGAAGAATTAATGCAGCCCTTTGTCCGCGGAGACGCCGCAAGAACGATCCAAGGGAGTGGACTTGGATTGGCTATTGTCAAACGTATTGTCGATATTCATCATGGTGAAATTCAAATTCACAACCGTGAACAAGGCGGTTTAGAAGTTATTATTTCTTTACCGATCCCAAAATCAGTCCCTGAAGAAAATAGCTCGATCAATCCATTAGAAAAAATAAAACAAACTTTGAGTGAGCGCTTTTAATTTAACCAGTTGGTTATTAAAAGCCTCATTTTAAAGATAAATAAAAGCGATAAAAATCAATTAAATAAAAACCATAAATATAATTTATACCACCATTTATTTACAAAATTAGACCTTAGCCTAACACCTATGCACTTTTCAATTTTTCATAGCTAAAATCCCGTATGTTTTGACAATTCTGAGGATGTCCAATGTCTTTAAGTCGTATTCGCCTAGCTTCTCTTCATGACAAGGTCATCAGTGCTGAACAAGCTGCGCAATTCATCGAAGATGGAATGACTGTAGGTATGAGTGGTTTTACTCGTGCTGGTGAAGCTAAAGCTGTTCCACAAGCACTTGTAGAACTTGCAAAGAAAAATCCGTTAAAAATCACGTTAATTACGGGTGCTAGCTTAGGTAATGACTTAGACAAACAACTCACGGAAGCAGGTGTTTTATCTCGTCGTATGCCATTCCAAGTGGACAACACTTTACGTCGTGCCATTAACAATGGCGAAGTTATGTTTATTGATCAACATTTGTCTGAAACTGTTGAACAAATGCGTAACCAACAACTTAAACGCCCTGATGTTGCGGTAATTGAAGCAATTGCAATTACTGAAGATGGCGGCATTATCCCAACAACTTCTGTAGGTAACTCTGCAAGTTTTGCTATTTTTGCCGAGAAAGTTATTGTTGAAATCAACACATCTTTAAGCGAAAGCTTTGAAGGTTTACACGACATCTATATTCCGACTTATCGTCCAACACGTACTCCAATTCCATTAACAAAAGTGGATGAGCGTATTGGTACAACAGCAATCCAAATCGATCCTGCAAAGATTGTCGGTATTGTATTTAACGATACACATGACTCACCATCAACAGTAACTCCGCCAGATGATGAAACTCAAGGCATTGCAAACCACCTCATTGCTTTCTTTAATAAAGAAGTTGGTGAAGGTCGCTTACCAAAGAGCCTTGGTCCATTACAAGCAGGTATCGGTTCTATTGCTAATGCTGTATTAACTGGCTTAAAAGATTCTGACTTTGAAGACCTCATCATGTACTCAGAAGTATTACAAGACTGTACTTTTGAACTCATTGATGCAGGCAAAATGAAATTTGCTTCTGGTAGCTCAATTACGCTTTCTGCAAAATGTGGCGAGAAAGTTTTTGGCAATATCGAAGCTTACAAAGACAAATTAGTACTTCGTCCACAAGAAATTTCTAACCACCCTGAACTGGTTCGCCGTTTAGGTATTATCGGCATTAACACTGCGCTTGAGTTTGATATTTACGGCAACGTGAACTCAACTCACGTATGTGGCACTAAAATGATGAACGGTATTGGCGGTTCTGGTGACTTCGCTCGTAATGCTCACTTAGCAATCTTTGTGACCAAATCAATTGCTAAAGGCGGCGATATCTCTTCTATCGTGCCAATGGTGAGCCATGTTGACCACAGTGAACATGATGTTGATATTTTAGTGACAGAACAAGGTTTAGCAGACTTACGCGGTTTGGCGCCTCGTGAACGCGCTCGCGCTGTTATCGACAATTGTGTACACCCACTTTATCGTGATGCATTAAATGATTACTTTGATCGTGCATGTGCTAAAGGCGGACACACCCCTCATTTACTTCGTGAAGCGTTGTCTTGGCATGCAAACTTCGAAGAAACTGGTCAAATGCTTCAAGCAGCACCAGTTGCGAAATCAGCTTAAATCACTAATTGAATTAAAGCACTCCTAAGGGGGTGCTTTTTTATTTGTGTAAATTATTAATAAACACTGCTCAAGCCCGAATTTTTATTTTATCTTTTGAGCACATCAAAACAAAAAGTAGAAATCCATATGTTTATCATTCGTCAATTTACAAATGCGGATCTGGAAGATGTCGTCATTTTATGGGAAAGCTGCGGTCTGACTCGACCTTGGAATAATCCTGAAACCGATATTTTTAGAAAAGTCTCACAACAAGATGATTTGTTTCTAGTTGCGATTAAAGATGAGCAACTGATTGGCACGCTTATGGGCGGCTATGACGGCCATAGAGGCTGGATTAACTATTTGGCTGTTCACCCCCACCAACAACGCTTAGGCATAGCTACAGCCCTTGTTCAGCAGCTTGAAAAGCGACTGATTGCTCGAGGCTGCCCAAAACTTCAATTATTGGTACGTAAAGATAATTTGAATGTACTGAATTTTTATGAACAACTCGGCTATGACGAAGTAGAAGCGGTATGTTTAGGAAAACGTCTAATTAATGATAGTTCACATGATTAGAGCCTTACTTATTATCATTTTGGCATAACATAAAAAGTAAACTGAGTTTGGGGATAAGTAAGTGTGCTTGTGGATAAATCTCATTTTACCCACAACCAAACAAATAATGGTTCAGATAAAATCACAAGCATGAAAAAAGCCTCATACGTTATGTATGAGGCTTTTCCGAATATGGTGGCGAGACCCAGGATCGAACTGGGGACACACGGATTTTCAATCCGTTGCT
>NZ_JASCAI010000006.1:0-29690 GCF_029967875.1 Acinetobacter sp. V89_4 | reverse complement strand
ATAAAAAAGGACTCTATATGAGTCCTTTTTTTATATATGAAGGAAATTTCGAACCTATTCTAAGTTAGAAATGGCTGCAAGACCTACATCTTCTAAATCAATATTAAGTAGCTCGATTACATTTTTATATGGAAACTTATTCTTTAAACTGGAAAAGTAAATAGGATGAAAATTATAAAGAGTAAGAACAATGAAATATCAAGGAAGTTGCCATTGCGGTCAGATTAAATTTGTAGTGGAAGGAGAGTTGTCAGAGGTTTTATCTTGTAATTGTTCAATATGTCAAAAGAAAGGGTCTTTACTTTGGTTCCTACCCACTAATCAAGTTACAGTTACTTTTGATTCTCCTGATATTTTAGTGAATTACACTTTTAACAAACATGTGATTAATCATCATTTCTGTAAAAATTGTGGTATTCATCCTTATGCTCAAGGCATAGATGCAGAGGGTAATTCTATGTTTGCGATTAATGTTCGATGTATAGATGACATTGACTTAGATAAAATAAAAATAAATTATTTTGATGGACGTTCAGTTTAATAATTATAAGGATTTATTCAATGACAACTAAAAAACAATTAACTCCAACACAATTAGATTCACTGCTTGAACTATTAAAGAAGAGATTTGAAAAGAACACACATCGCCATAAAGAAATTGATTGGACAAATGTGCGAGCTAAATTATTAGAATCGCCTGAAAAATTATGGTCATTGCAAGAAATGGAAAACACTGGAGGAGAACCAGATGTTATCTCTTATGATCAACAGAAGGATGAGTATTTATTTGTTGATTGTTCTCCTGAGACACCCAAAGGTCGTAGAAGCCTTTGTTATGATCGAGAGGCTTTGGAGGCTAGAAAAGATCATCCTCCCAAAAATAGTGCAATCGATGTAGCTAAAGAAATGGGAGCTGAGCTTCTCACAGAAGAGCAGTACCATGAATTTCAAAAGTTAGGGGAGTTTGATCTTAAAACATCAAGTTGGCTCAAAACCCCAGATGAGATTCGACGGTTAGATGGAGCTATTTTTGCTGATCGACGTTATGGTCGGGTATTCATTTATCATAATGGGGCCCAATCCTATTATGCTGTTCGTGGTTTTCGCTGCTGCTTAAGAGTATAGGTGTTGTGCATAAATAAAAATAATTCTGTTTGATGTTTTATGCCAAGAAAATGGAGATTCTTGCAACTTTTGATTGACTGTAAACATGACAAGATATGTTTAGGAATTAAATAAAAACATCAGGACATTTCTAAACATGCAACTCAACCCAATTTACTATAATGAACAACACATTGCTTTTGCTGACAATGTTCGTCGATTTGTACAAAAAGAAATGGCACCTTTTGTTAATGAGTGGGATGAGGCTGAGACATTTCCTAGAGAGCTTTATAGGAAGGCAGCTGAAATTGGCCTATTAGGTCTAGGTTTTTCAGAAGAATATGGTGGTATTCCTGATGCAGATCCATTCTATTCATTGCTGGCTGGTATTGAAATGGCAAAGGCGGGTTCTGGGGGAGTACACACCTCACTCATGGTACACACAATTGGCGCCCCTCCTATTCAGCACTTTGGAAATGAGGAATTAAAGGCTAGAGTTCTACCAGGTATTATTTCCGGTGAAAAAATTTCTGCTTTAGCTATTACAGAACCTGGTGGTGGCTCGGATGTCGCTGCATTACAGACTAAAGCTGTTCGTGATGGCGATTACTACATTGTCTCGGGTGAGAAGACATTTATCACATCGGGAATTCGTGCAGATTACTATACAGTTGCAGTGCGTACAGACCCAACTAAAACAGGAGCTGAAGGTATTTCAATGTTGCTCGTTGATGCGCACAGTGAAGGAATTACTAAAACACCTTTAAAGAAAATGGGATGGTGGGCTTCTGATACGGCGCATTTGCATTTTGATCAAGTACGAGTACCTGCATCAAATCTGCTCGGCAAAGAAAACGCTGGTTTTAAAGTTATTATGAATAACTTTAATATGGAGCGGTTCTTCTTGGGAGTAGTCGCTTATGGGTATGCATTAGTCTGTTATGAAGAAGCTTTAGATTGGGCACAACAACGAAAAACTTTTGGTAAGAGATTAATTGATCATCAAGTGGTTCGTCATAAATTGGTAGATATGGCAACGCAATTAACCTCAACACGGGCATTGCTTGAAGAAACTGCATGGAAAATGACTCAGCCAAAACTACAAGGACCTGAGTTAGTAGCTCAAATTTCGATGCTGAAAAATGTTGCGACTCGCACTATGCAATTTTGTGCTGATGCAGCTGTGCAAACATTAGGTGGCATGGGCTTTATGCGAGGTACCAAGTCGGAACGTATTTACCGTGAGGTGAAGGTCAATATGATTGGTGGTGGTGCTGAGGAAATTATGAAAGATTTAATTAGTAAGCAGTTAGGTTATTAATTTTAGAGTAGGTTTTGCTTGTATAAACCATCTCATTCAGAGTTTACTGAGATGGTTCTATCCATTTCTCATTTAAAATTGCCCAACGTTCATGATCTTTCCATGTTTTTCCTCCAATTCGAAGATATTGCCGAGAAAAACCTTCTTTAATGAAACCAGCTTGGGCCACTAATTGAATGGAGGCAATATTGTCAGGTTGTATATTCGCTTCTAACCTATGTAAATTTAAATTTTTGAATGCTTCATTGAGTAATAATTTGAGGCCTTGCGTCATGTAGCCATGACCTTGATAGGGGTGAAATGCTTCATAACCTAAATAGGCTGAATGAAAGTGACCGCGTATAATATTTGAAATATTAAATGTTCCGGCAACTGCATGGCTATCAGTTAAACAGACAAAATAGCGATGCTCTTGTTCTAAATATGTTTGAAAGTCAGCTGGTGGATATGTCCACGGTTGATGTAATTGAACACTACGTGCATAAGCTTCTTTAATTTCTGCAAGGTCATTTTTCTTGGGTTTACGTAAATAGACTACACTCATTTCAAAGCCATTTCCCAAACCATTTCGGTTAACTCATCAATTTTGACTTTACCTTCAGCTTTATACCAAGTTACGGTCCACGAAATTGCACCACCAACTAATCTTCGCCAAATAAAGGCATCATGCTTTACTTTGCTTTCAGTGCGTAATTTTTCAATAACATCCAACCAGATTTGCTCATATTCATTACGCATTTTTAAAAGATAATCTTGTTTTTCTTTTGATAGGGCAAACCACTCATAAACCAAAACAGCCATGGCTGCACCTGTATCTCCAGTAATTGAAATGAGCTCAGCTTTAATAAGGGCACGTAATTGTTGTTCTGGATTGGTAGATTGGGCTGCCGCATCTTGTAAACGAGCAAGATTGTAAATAATGGTTTCCTCCATCACGTGAGCGAGGATGTCATCTTTACTTTTAAAGTGGTGGAATAAGCTTCCCGACTGGATTCCAATAAATTGAGCAAGTTCGCGTACGGTGGTTTTATCATAGCCTTGTTTATGAAATAGGTAAGCAGCCCCCCGTAATAAACGACCACGTGGACTATCGTCAAAACAAGAGATATTTGGAATCTGTTCAATTGAAGTAGCAATCATGCGAAAGCTGGTTCCTCTATATAAAAATACTTAACAGAAAAGTTTGCCAAATCTCATCATGTTTTACCTGAGCTGTCGAGTTTGGCAGTTTTGGTCAATTTCACAATAACATTTTGCTCTTTACAAACCAAGCGCTTGCTTGGTAATGTTGAGTTTAATTTTTAAACAAAATAATGAGAAATAAGATGGCAAGTAATCAACAGGGTGATGAGCGTGTAGTAAAAATAGGTTGTGCCTCAGGTTTTTGGGGAGACACCAATACTGCCGCTTTCCAACTGGTACATCTAACCGATATTAATTATTTGGTTTTTGATTATTTGTCAGAGATCACCATGTCGATTATGGCAAAAGCGAAGATGGTGGAACCAAAACATGGTTACGCTTTAGATTTTGTCAGCCGAGTGATGGCACCCCTACTTAAAAAAATTGCAGAAAAAAAGATTAAGGTGATTAGTAATGCTGGTGGTGTTAATCCACTGGCGTGTCGAGATGCCTTGCAAAAAATAATTAAAGAATATGGCCTAGATCTGAAAGTGGCTGTGGTATTAGGTGATGATCTTTTAGCGAAACATGAGCAACTTAAGCAGCAAAATATTCAGGAAATGTTTAGCGGAGAAGCTTTGCCGGAACAGGTGGCGAGTAGTAATGCTTATTTAGGTGCGGTGGCTATTCGTGATGCTTTAAATTTAGGAGCAGATATTGTGATTACTGGTCGAGTAGTTGATTCGGCAGTGGTGCTTGCCCCTTTACTTCATGAATATCAATGGTCTTTAGATGACTACGATAAGTTGGCACAAGGCTCGCTGGCAGGTCATGTCATTGAATGTGGTGCGCAATGTACAGGTGGTAATTTTACCGATTGGCAATTGGTACAAGGCTTCGACAACATGGGATTTCCAGTGGTTGAAGTGAGTGAAGATGGCTCATTTGTTGTGACCAAGCCACAGGGGACAGGCGGTTTGGTATCTACCGCCACGGTTGCTGAACAAATTGTTTATGAAATTGGCAATCCTCAAGCGTATTTACTACCCGATGTAATTGCTGATTTCAGCCACGTGCATTTAGAGCAAGTCGGGGAGAACCGAGTCCGTGTGACGGGGGCAAAAGGACAAGCACCGACTACACAATATAAAGTCAGCGCGACCTATCTTGATGGTTATCGGGTTTTAGTCAGTTTTTTAATTGTAGGTCGTGAGGCACCACAAAAAGCACAAGTCATTGCCGATGCGATTTTGACTAAGTGCGAACGTGTTTTAGCAATGCGCTCAGTGCCTCCATTTAGTGAAAAGTCTGTTGAGATTTTAGGTATTGAAAGTACTTATGGAGCACATGCTCAGGCTTTAAATAGTCGTGAAGTGGTAGTTAAAATCGCTGTAAAACACATGTTTAAAGAAGCATGTATGTTCTTTGCATCTGAAATTGCACAGGCTTCAACAGGTATGGCTCCAGCCTTGGCAGGAATTGTCGGAGGTCGACCAAAAGCATCTCCAGTGATTAAATTATTTTCATTTTTAATTGATAAAAATCAGATCAATGTCGAAATCGATTTTGATGGGAGCCGCTATCCGGTTGAGATTCCTCGGGGCACTTCTACAGAGCAATTCAATACTTTAGCAGCGGGTGAAAGTGCGGTTTATCAAGGGAGTGAAATTGAAGTTCCTTTGATTGAAATTGCGCATGCCCGCAGTGGTGATAAAGGCAATCATAGCAATATCGGTGTGATTGCACGTAAAGCAGAATATTTACCGTGGATTCGTGCAGCACTAACTGAACAGACGGTTGCAAGTTATATGCAGCATGTCTTGGATGCAGAGAAAGGGCGAGTAATTCGTTATGAATTACCGGGTTTAAATGCACTGAATTTTATGTTGGAGAATGCCTTAGGCGGTGGTGGTGTTGCAAGCCTGCGAATCGATCCGCAAGGTAAAGCATTTGCGCAACAATTATTGGATATGCCTGTAAAAGTTCCGGCACATCTTTTAGAAAAATAAAATGAATGGATGAAACAAAGATGAGTTATCAATCAATTTTTAAACCAGATGCTTTCGCTAATAAAGTCGTTATTGTGACAGGTGGCGGCTCAGGAATTGGTCGTTGTACTGCACATGAGCTTGCTGCTCTTGGTGCTCAAGTGGTGATTACAGGACGCAAAATTGAGAAATTAGAGAAAGTAAGCCAAGAAATTATAGAAGATGGTGGTCGGGTTCATTTCATTGTTTGTGATAACCGTGAAGAAGAATACGTAAAAAATATGATTGCCGAAGTGATTGAGAAATTCGGCAAACTCGATGGTCTGGTAAATAATGCGGGTGGCCAGTTCCCCTCAGCTTTAGAGAATATTTCGGCGAATGGTTTTGATGCAGTCGTGCGTAATAATTTGCACGCAACTTTCTATTTAATGCGTGAAGCTTATAACCAATGGATGGCAAAACACGGGGGGAGCATTGTCAACATGACTGCTGATATGTGGGGCGGCATGCCGGGAATGGGGCATTCAGGTGCTGCACGTTCAGGAGTAGATAATTTAACTAAAACAGCATCGGTTGAGTGGGGGAAATCTGGAGTTCGTGTAAATGCAGTTGCACCGGGATGGATTGTGTCATCCGGTATGGATAATTATAGCGGTGATTTTGCCAAAGTAATTATTCCAAGTCTTGCTGGCAATGTACCATTAAAACGTATGGGAACTGAGTCGGAAGTCTCATCGGCGATTTGTTATTTACTGTCTGATGCTGCGGCTTTTGTGTCAGGTGTAACTCTGCGTATTGATGGTGCTGCATCGCAAGGGACACGAATGTATCCACTAGGCGAAGCCACAAATAGTCAGTCTTATAATGGTTTTCACCGCGCGTTTATTCCTGAAATCTTTCAGAAAAAGACTGAGGCTGAGGAGGAATAACAGTGACTATTCTCCAATCCGAAATTGCTGTTGGTAGTGAACAGTATCAAAAGAATAAAGAGGCATTGCTTACTCAACTGAGAGAAGTCCGTGCAATTCAGCAAAAAAGCATTGATAAATCATATGCTGCCAAACCGAAATTCGATAAAAAGGGCAAGATTCTGCCGCATGAGCGTGTGCGGTTGTTACTCGATACTGATTCACCTTTTGTTGAGCTTTGTGGTTTGGTTGGCTACAACATGCATGATGACAAGGATGGCTCCGAAGCTGGTGGTGGTGTAATTGCTGGGATTGGTTTTGTCAGTGGTGTGCGTTGTCTGGTCTCTGCAAGTAATAGTGCGATTAAAGGCGGGACCATGTCTCCTATGGGCGTACAGAAAACTTTGCGTTTGCAAAAAATTGCCTTAGAACAAAAACTCCCACTGATTACGCTGACCGAAAGTGGTGGTGCAAACCTTAATTATGCTGCTGAAGTATTTACCTATGGTGGTATGACTTTTGCCAATCAGGCACGTCTTTCAGCGGCTGGCATTCCTCAACTTGCAGTTGTTCATGGCAATGCAACGGCAGGAGGGGCTTATCAACCTGGTCTTTCCGATTATGTCATTGCTGTACGTAAACAAACCGAAATGCTTCTTGCAGGTCCACCTTTACTTTTAGCTGCGACTGGTGAAGTAGCAACAGCTGAAGAGTTGGGCGGAGCAGAAATGCACGCACAGGTTGCTGGAACAGCAGAATATTTAGCAGAAAATGACGCTGATGGTATTCGACTTGCACGTGAAATTTTTGAACATCTGAACTGGAAAGAGCAAATCAAACCAGTTGAAACGACTTATAAAGAACCTCGTTACGATGCCGATGAACTGTTGGGTGTGATTCCAAATGATCCTAAACAACCATTTAACATGAAAGAAGTGGTTGCTCGCATTATTGATGATTCAGATTTTCTAGAATTTAAACAGGAATATGATGATTTAACGGTATGTGGCTGGGCGAAGATTGGCGGATTATATATTGGTATTATCACCAATAATGGTCCGATTACCCCTCAAGGAGCAGCGAAAGCAGCTCAGTTTATTCATCTGTGTGAACAGACCAAGCGTCCATTATTGTTCTTACATAACACTACTGGTTTTATGGTGGGAACCGATGCTGAACAAAATGGCATCATCAAACATGGCTCAAAACTGATTCAAGCGGTTGCGAATTGTTCTGTACCTAAAATTTCGATTGTTGTAGCAGGCTCATATGGTGCAGGTAATTACGCGATGTGTGGTCGGAGTTTATCACCAGACTTTATTTTTGCATGGCCAAATTCGCATGTTGCTGTAATGGGCGCTGCACAAGCTGGAAAGGTGTTACGCATTGTGGCTGAAGGAAAGCAAAAAGCTTCTGGTCAGGAGCCTAATCCGCAAATGCTCGATTTTCTTGAGCAAAGTACGGCTATGAAATTAGAGCAGCAATCCACCGCGCTTTTCAATACGGCCATGCTACATGACGACGGCATTATCGATCCGCGAGATACCCGAAAATTATTAATTTTCCTTTTACAAACCATTTATGAAGCACAGCAACGAGAGCTAAATCCAACTCGTTTTGGTGTGTCCCGTTTTTAATCAACCTTTACCGCAATTAAAAAAATTAATAGGAATAACACCATGAAATTTACTGCCGAACATGAAGCATTACGCCGCACAGCTCGCCAATTTGTTCAAAATGAGCTGAATCCACATATTCCAGAATGGGAAGCTGAAGGGCAGTTCCCAATCCACGACGTATTTAAAAAAATGGGTGATCTTGGTTTATTAGGAATTTGTAAGCCTGAGGAAAATGGCGGTCTGGCTTTAGATTATTCGTATAACCTTGTAGTTGCAGAAGAAATTGGATATGCGGCTTGTGGCGGGGTGCCTTTAGCTATTGGTGTACAAACCGATATGGCAACACCTGCTTTGGCGCGTTTTGGTAGTAAAGAATTACGCGATGAGTTTTTAACACCAGCGATTGCTGGGGAATATGTTGCCTCAATTGCAGTATCGGAAGTGCATGCCGGTTCGGATGTTGCTGCTATTAAAACAACAGCAAAAAAAGATGGCGATGACTATGTCATTAACGGCAGCAAAATGTGGATTACTAACTCATTGCAAGCCGACTTCTTTTGTCTTTTAGCCAATACATCTGACGATAAACCACACGTCAATAAGTCGATGATTATTGTGCCGGCAAAAACCAAAGGTATTAGTTTTTCAGAGCCACTTAATAAATTAGGGATGCGTTCAACGACCACAGCGCAGGTTTATTTAGACAATGTACGTGTACCACAGCGTAACTTAGTGGGTGTCGAAGGCATGGGCTTCATGATGCAAATGATGCAATTTCAGGAAGAGCGTCTATGGGCTTGTGCCAATGCCATTGGCGGGTTGGAAAATTTAATCCAAAAGACCATCGACTATACAAAAGAGCGTACCACTTTTGGTCAACCCCTCATTAATAACCAATATATCCATTTCCGTTTTGCCGAGCTCTTGACCGAAGTGGAAGCACTTAAAGCATTAACTTACCAAGCGTGTGAACAGCATATTGCAGGCGAAGATGTGACCAAGCTGGCATCTATGGCAAAACTCAAAGCTGGACGTTTAACTCGTGAAGTTGCCGATAGTTGTCTGCAATATTGGGGTGGTAACGGCTTTATGTGGGATAACCCAGCATCACAGCTGTATCGTGATGGTCGTTTAGGTTCTATTGGCGGTGGGGCAGATGAAATTATGTTGGGGATTATCTGTAAGTTAATGGACATTCTGCCTAAAAAGCAGAAATAAGAATAAGGAATACACCATGACACTTTCAGCATCTCTACAAGTTTTAGATATTGATAACAGCATTCAATTAGAACAAGACGGCAGTATTTTATATCTCTGGTTAAATCGACCGGAGAGCCGTAATGCCATGAACTTGAAGATGGTCAATGCCATTCAACAAGTCTTTAATGCTATTCGCGATGACCTTTCAATTCGCGCGGTAATTATCCGTGGTGAAGGCGGGACTTTTTGTGCAGGTGGTGACATTAAAGACATGGCGGCTTTGCGTGTTGAAGCAACCAATGTTGGTAGTCTACAGCCTTATGCTGACTTTAACCGCCGTTTTGGTGCCATGCTTGAGCAAGTTGAGGGTGCACCGCAAACGGTTGTAGTGATTTTGGAAGGCGCTGTTTTAGGTGGTGGTTTTGGTTTGGCATGTGTTTCCGATGTTGCCATCAGCCGTGACAATGCCCAGTTTGGTTTACCTGAAACGGGACTTGGTGTGATTCCTGCGCAAATTGCTCCTTTTGTGGTGAAACGTATTGGTCTGACTCAGGCGCGACGACTTGCTTTACTCGGCATGCGTTTTGAAGGACATACAGCACTAAGTGTCGGTGTGGTTCATCAAATTGCACATAATGAAATCGAACTAGAGCAAGCTCTAGAGGAAACTATTCAACACATTAAACGAGTAGCTCCTCAAGCTTCACGTGTGACTAAAGCACTGTTACATCGAACACTCAATGAGCCTTTAAATGAATTGCTCAATGACGCAGCGCAGCAGTTTGCCCAAGCGGTTGGTGGAATTGAAGGACAAGAAGGAACGATGGCTTTTATCCAGAAACGGTTACCAAACTGGGCTGATGAGCCATAAGAGATAAGGATAAAAATAATGAAATTTTCAAAAGTACTGATTGCCAATCGTGGTGAAATTGCAGTTCGAGTCATGCAAACTGCTAAGGCAATGGGCTATCAAACTGTCGCAGTTTATTCGGATGCAGACCGTAATGCTCGCCATGTGCAAGAGGCCGATGAGGCTGTTTATATTGGTGCTTCAAAAGTATCTGAGTCATATCTTTCAATTACCAAGATAATAGATGCATGCAAAAAAACAGGTGCTGATGCAGTTCACCCCGGTTATGGCTTTTTGTCTGAAAATACTAATTTTGCTCAGGCATGTATCGACAACCAGATTACCTTTATTGGGCCTACTGCTTCTGCAATTGAGTTAATGGGCAGTAAACGCCTTTCAAAAATTGCCATGATTGAGGCGGGTGTCCCTTGTGTACCGGGCTATGAAGGTGACCGACAGGATCTTGAATACTTGGCAGCACAAGCAGAACAGATTGGCTTTCCAATTATGGTCAAAGCTTCTGCGGGTGGTGGTGGTCGTGGTATGCGTTTGGTACAACAGTCATCCGAATTGGTTGAGTCATTACAAACCGCACGTTCCGAAGCTGAAAATGCCTTTGGTTCAGGCGAGCTTATTTTAGAAAAAGCAGTCATTGCTCCACGCCATGTCGAAATTCAGGTTTTTGGCGATACGCACGGCAATTATGTGTATTTGTTCGAGCGCGATTGTTCAATTCAACGCCGTCACCAAAAGGTTGTTGAAGAGGCGCCGTGTCCGGTCATGACGTCTGAACTGCGTCAGCAAATGGGCGAAGCAGCTGTAGCAGCGGCAAAAGCATGTGCTTACGTCGGGGCGGGGACGGTTGAGTTTTTATTAGATGCATCAGGTGCATTTTATTTTTTAGAAATGAATACCCGTTTACAGGTAGAGCATCCAGTCACTGAGCTCATTACTGGATTAGACTTGGTTGAATGGCAGTTACGTGTCGCGAATGGTGAGCAGTTACCGTTAAAGCAACAAGAATTGATCTTACATGGACATGCGATCGAAGTGCGTTTGTATGCAGAAGACCCACGTCAAGATTTCTTACCACAAACAGGCCAAGTCTTACGTTGGCAGCCAGCAACATTGCCAAATGTACGAATAGATCATGGTATGTTGGCGACTGATGAAGTCAGCCCTTTTTATGACCCGATGGTGGCGAAAGTGATCGCATACGGTAAAACCCGTGAGGATGCAATTCGCTTACTGGCTCGTGCAGTCGATGAGAGTGTTTTACTTGGAGTGAATAGTAATAAACAATTTTTGGTCAATTTATTACGCCATCCCGTTGTTGTTGCTGGTGATACCAATACCGCATTTATTCAACGGCATTTTCAAAACGATAGCAGCCTACATAAGCAGGTTCTATCTTTAGAAAATTTAGCGATTGCTGCTGCATTATTTAGTCAAAGTAAAGACACTGCGGTGTGGCAAACTGGGCTTGGAGTGCCACTACCATTAAAACTTAAATATGATGATCAGCAAATTCAATTGCAGCTTTCATCTGTAAATAACACGTTTACGGCACAGCTTTGTGATCAAACAGTTTGTATTGAAGTGCTTGAGAGAACGCCAGAGCAAGTAGTTTATTTAATTGATGGTGTACGTCGCCGTGTGCAATATATATTAGATGGTGATCAGCTTTACTTAGATCGAGAGAATGGCAATGTTGCGATACGAAATGTGACTTATGCTGCCCCTGAAATAGCTGATGTGGCTGGTGATGGCAATATTTGTGCACCGATGGATGGCGCTGTGGTAAATATTTTGGTTAATAAAGGCGATCAAGTTGTGAAAGGTCAAACTTTATTAGTACTTGAAGCCATGAAAATCCAACAGCAGATTAAATCTGATGTGGATGGTGTAGTTGAAGATGTGTTAGGACAACAGGGGCAACAAGTAAAAAAACGACAAATGTTATTTAGTATTCAAATTTAATTAAAAAACCGCTCTATTTGAGCGGTTTTTATTTTCGATCATAAGTCTTGATTTATTCTCCATCAGCCTCTGCAATCAACTGACTTGCTTTTTTTAGACTATAAAGCAGTTGCCCTAAAAGGACCTCTTTATTGCTGAGCGTGACCATAACCATCGGGTGATGAGTTGCTGGAATAGCCGTCAGAATAGCCTTACCATTATCTGCATCTAAAGTAATGTTATTACAGCCAGTGAGTTGAATCTCTTTTAAAAAAGCAGTGACCATTGCCAAAATTGAGCTACTCACCGCTGCTAATTTGGTGGTGTTATGGTAATTTTTATGACTTACTGTCGCTAATTCAAAACCATCAGAAGAGCAAATCATTACAAAATCTACACCACGCGTATTCATCAGAATATTATGAGCTTCAGTTTTTGCCAGCTGTAACAGTTGTGTAGGGGCGGTGCGTTTTTGAGTTGGAATACTAAGCATGATCATTCCCTTGAGATGTTAAGCCTACTTTGACTTCAAGTGATGCAATTAATGATTCAACCATCATTAAAATTTGTTCTTGCTCGCGTGCATCAATAAAAAACAACGGATATGACAGTCCGTTTTCTTTTATCCAATGACGATATTGTTGAAGTGATGATTCTTTATTCTCATCAATATGAGTAATACCAATTGCAATATTATCATTATAATTTTTAAAGGTTTCTAAGTAGCTTTCTAGCTCGTTAATGGGATTAGGACTATTGTGATCTAATAGTAAAATAACGCCAATTGCACCTTCACAAATGACCGACCATATAAAATCAAAACGGCTTTGTCCCGGGGTGCCATAGAGTCCGATTTTGATTCCATCATCTAAAGTAATTTCACCATAATCAATGCCTACAGTGGTCTGGGTTTTCTGGTGGCTTTGTACATCAGTGTTGAATGCTTCTGTTTCCAGAATTGGAATTTCAGATAACGATTTAATCGCTTCTGTTTTACCTGCCCCCATACTACCTGCAAAGACAATTTTATATTGCTGTATAATCATAACTTCCCTTAAAGACCAAAACGCCGTCTAATCTTCCCTATAAAATTTTTAAAAAAATGATTGTCTGTATTTGAATTTTCTAAATAAGAATTGGGGGCGTAAGCACATTTATTTGCAGAAATAAATTTTCCATTATTTGCCATTAAACAAGCGGTAACGAAGCGTAAAACATCATCAATTGATATGTTAAGCTGCTTAGCCACATCAGTAATTTTTGCTCCCTGTATAAAACAAGCAGAGAGTTGTAGGCTCACTTTTCTATATTCTTTTTGGTAGGGTTGTGGCCAGTGGTCAATTTTAAAATATTTATCTTCTGTAGCTAGATTTCCAAAGTTTTTTGAATGCCAAATCAAATTCCATAGCCAGTCCTGCAAATAGTAGTTTTTTTTACGAGACACTTTCGTGAAGTCAGAGGTTTTAGCAAAAGTGAAATCAAAGCTTTGATTGGTTTGAGTTTGTTGGCGTGATGGTTCCAACCAAGCCATCTGAGTCCTGTTATCAATAATGGCGAGTGTGCCTTTATCATCAAAAAGGTATAGTTTGGCATGTTCTGGGCTGTGCAAATTCCTTATAAATTTATCATCAATGAGCATGGGCTCATTTGATAAATTTGAAACTACGACAGTCTTCTTTTGGTTTAAATAAGATATTAGGTTTATTTGTAGCCAGTCTAATAGAGAGTCTACTTTTTCTAGTGGCAGAGGCAGGGTATGTTCATTAAGTTGATATCCATTTTGTGAAGAAGTTTTAGTAATTTTTAAATAAGGACATTTTTTCTTTTGAAGAATGTTTTGAATATTATCTGAATCAAAAAAGTTTTCATTAATTAATAATAGATCAATATGACTGTTAGAAATATTGACCCAATTAATACTATACTCATTAGATATTAATTTTCTGATTAAAGTTTTTAATTCATCTAAAACTTTTAAGCTTAAACCAGTAGTAGCAATATTTATGTAATTCCTATCCATAGTATCACATTAAGTTTTATTGAGTAATATAATAGTTTTAATATGCTTTTTATAATAAATATAAAAAGCATATCTTAGATTAATTAGCTAAAGTCTAGCTCTTTTTCAAATGACTTTAACTCATGACGAGCCATAGCCAAGTTCGATTTAGCACGATCAAGCACTAAGTAAAGGAATAAATTATTATTACTTTCTAGAGGTCGAATTAAGTGGTAAGCCTTACCCAATGTAATTAAAATGTCTTCAATATTGTCATTTAATTTCAAAGCATTGGCGATATTTCGCTTTGCACGAACTACTTCTGTATTTCCAGCAGCTGCCAATTCTAAATCAATTTCCCCACCACCTTGTGTTGCAAGTGATAATCCACTTTCTGAATCAACAAGTGCAGAAGCAATAAAACCATCAATTTCAGTTAAGCTATCTAAAGAAAGTTTAGCCATGTTTTTATCTCTCAGGATTCTAAAGTTATATTTACTACTTTTTCCTAAAAGTAGTTAAAATTCATTATATTTCTGAACAATTTGAAGTCAATTAACCAAGTGAATTGAGAGGTTTCATTTTTGGGAAAGAAGTGACGTAAAATGTCAGATTGGAAAAACATTATAAGATTATTTATACATTATACTTTTAAGACTGCGATGAGGTTTACATTATATATTTTAAAATTTAGTTAAAGTAATTGTAATAGAATATTAATACAATATTGATTAATAAATTATTTTAATTTTAATCAAAAAAGGGGAATAAAAAACTCCCCTTTTTATAACAATGATTAAACTAAACGAGTTGTGTGTAAATACAATAGAGATAGCCCAAAATTGCTAAAGCAACGACAGGGGCAATAATCTTTGACCATGTAGGTACAGAACTCTCAGTAGCTTGTTTTTCAATATGTAAGTCATCATGATGAGGTTGGGCTTGGTGAACCATTTGGTTGAACTCCTTCATTGTTGTATCCAATGATAGCTCTTCTTGTTCCACTGGTTTAGAACCAATTAACTCATTTAGATGGTTTGTTGACCAAACCCAATCTTCTGCCTGACCTGATAAATGTTCTACTTGGCCTAAAATTAATTCTTTTAAGCCATTATGCCCAAAACCACCTGTTTCATCGAGTTGGTTAAGTTCTGCTAACTGCAAAGTTAAAATTTCAGAAATACTCTGTTCTAGCTCAGAATTTTTTAAAGCTGACTGATTATGCTTAGACGTTGTTAAATGACGAGCAACTTCTTGAATATAAAGTGGATCTGAAGTTTTGATTTCTTGATAAATCTTATTGTCATCTTGGCGCCATAAACTAATTAGTTTTCCAAGCGTAAGAATATTCACCTCATCAATCAGTTTATTTTTTTCATTAACTGGATATTGATTTAAAAGCTGAGGCTTTTGAATTTTTATCTGCTCAGCAAAGTATTGGACTAAATCAAATGCCATGCTTTCTTCCTCTAAATTTAATCTAAAATTCTTAACGTTGGTTTTTTCTTAGTTGATGTTGTTTCAATTGTTTCTTGTACTTCAGACTCTACTGTATTTTCTACAGGCGCTACATTGGCATATTCTTCAGGATCAAAAAATAAACCTTGTCCATTCTCACGTGCATAAATACCTAAAACAGCTTGAATAGGTACATAAATGTCTTTTGATGCTCCCCCGAAACGAGCAGAAAAAGTAATGGCTTCATTTCCAATAATAAGTTGATGAACAGCATGAGGCACGATATTTAAAACGATTTGGCCATCTTTAACAAATTGCTGTGGAACATCAGTATGTGGCTGTGTCGCATCCACTAATAGATAAGGAGTAAGCTGGTTATCACAAATCCATTCATAGATTGCACGAGCAAGATAAGGACGTGTAGGGGTTAAATCAATAGTTTGCTCAGACATATCACACTATTCCATATTTAATAGTTCATTGTAACGGTTTTTCTCTTGAGCCGTCATTGATTTAGCAAAAGAAGGTCTCTCAAAGATACGTTTACAATACAAAAGTATCGGTCGGCAATGCTGTTTCGGTAAATCGATTCCCATGCTATTTAATCTTAAGAAGATAGGTGCAAGCATACAGTCCAGAATTGTGAAATTTTCAGACATAAAATAGGGAAAATGCTGAAATAGGGGAGTAAGTGAAATTAAAGTTTCACGTAATTCTTTTTGAGCTTTTTGCTTTTGTTCGATATTTAAAGAATCAGCATGTTTTAACATGTGATCTGCTAACTTAAACCAGTCGTTTTCAAGTCTCCATATATATTGACGCTGCTCTGCACGCATCATTGGAGCATCTGCGTAAAGCTTACTTTGGCGATAACGATCATCTAAATACTCAGCAATAATAGGCGCTGAAAATAATTTAAGATTTTGCTCGACCAACATCGGCAATTGGTTATAAGGATTCAAACTTGCCAAATCTTCGTCTTCATGGTCAGTTATGATCAATTGATATTTGATTTGCTTTTCTGCTAATAGAAAACGAATCCAGTGAGAACGGAAATCATCAGCATGACTGTAAAGGGTAATCCCCTGAATAGAGGTGTTTTCGACCGACATATCACAAGACGACGTGGTTGAGTGAATCGATTAGGATACTAAAAATGCTCTAGGAAATCACGGTTCTAAAGAGATAGTTTGTTTATATTTATAAGTTTGCATTTTATTGTTCGATTTTCATAATAAAAAAGCCTTGGAAAAATCCAAGGCTTTTTGTCCAACTCGGCAAACGAATTAACGTTTAGAGAATTGAGGACGCTTACGAGCTTTACGTAAACCAAGTTTCTTACGTTCAACTTCACGAGCATCACGAGTAACGAAACCAGCTTGACGAAGAACAGGTTTTAAAGTTTCGTCAGCAGCGATAAGCGCACGAGTAATACCGTGACGGATCGCGCCAGCTTGACCACCGATACCACCACCTTTAACAGTGATGTAAAGGTCAAACTTTTCAGTAACTTCTAAAAGTTCTAAAGGTTGACGAACAACCATACGAGCAGTTTCACGACCGAAATATTGCTCTAAAGTACGGTTGTTAATAACGAGTTTGCCTGTACCAGCAGACAAGAAAACACGTGCAGTTGCGGTCTTACGGCGACCTGTACCATAATTAGTAGCCATGTGCTGTATCCCTTAGATGTCCAAAACTTGTGGCTGTTGAGCAGCATGCGGATGCTCAGTACCAGCGTACACTTTCATTTTTTTGATCATTGCATAACCAAGAGGACCTTTTGGTAACATGCCTTTAACTGCTTTTTCAAGAACAGCTTCAGGCTTGTGAGCAATTAACTTCTCGAAGTTAGTCTCACGGATACCACCAGGGAAACCAGTATGGCGATAATATTTCTTATCAAGCGCTTTTTTACCAGTCACTTGAACTTGTTCAGCATTAATCACAACGATGTAATCGCCAGTGTCAACGTGAGGAGTATAAGAAGTTTTGTGCTTACCGCGTAAACGACGAGCGATTTCAGTCGCAAGGCGACCTAAAGTTTTGCCAGAAGCATCAACAACATACCAGTCATGTTGAACTTCAGCTGGCTTAGCGCTGAGAGTTTTCATTAAACCACTACCTATTATAGTTGGTTTGGACTATGGAATCTGTCCAAACAAAAGGAGCGAGCATTCTAAACGAGTTTGTTCAAAGTCACAAGAAAAATCCAGTTTAAGCCACATAATTTAATCCATAAACCGATGAATGCGGGATATGTTAAAATCAAACAAATTTTAGTTATGTGTCTGGGATGATTGTGCTGCCTTTATATGTCACTTCCGGTGAGCCGGCTGGTATTGGTCCAGATATTTGCTTGAGCTTGGCTCAGCGAGTTGATGAACGTCCTGTTGTTGTTTTGGGTGACCAAAATTTATTAGAACAACGTGCCCAGAAACTCGGTATAAATATTCAATTTATAGAATATACGGGACAAGCTGAATCATCGTCTTCAGGTGAGCTTTATATAGAGCATGTACCTCTAGAAACGGCGGTTATTGATGGCCAATTAAATTCAGCTAATGCAGCTTATGTATTAGAACAATTACGCCGCTCAGCTGATTATGCCATGTTTGGTAAAAGTGTTGGGGTAGCTACGGCACCAGTGCAAAAATCGGTCATTAATGATGCAGGCATTTTGTTTAGTGGTCACACTGAATACTATCAAGAGTTTGCAGGGGTAAAGCGCGTTGTCATGATGCTTGCAACCAAGACTCTGCGTGTTGCTTTAGCGACTACGCATTTGCCTTTAAGAGATGTTGCCGATGCAATTACCAAAGAGCGTTTACATCAAGTCATTGATATTTTAATACATGATTTAAAAACTAAATTTAAGATTGTTGATCCGCGCATATTGGTGTGTGGCTTAAATCCTCATGCGGGGGAAGATGGCTATTTGGGCCGTGAAGAGATTGATACCATTAATCCGGTACTCGAAACTTATCGAGCGCAAGGAATTAAAATGAGCCTAAGCTTGCCTGCGGATACCTTATTTACCCCTGAGCATCTTAAAAATGCTGATGCTGTACTCGCTATGTACCATGATCAAGGTTTACCTGTGTTAAAATCACAAGGGTTTGGTGAGGCCATCAATATTACATTGGGTTTGCCATTCATCCGAACCTCGGTCGATCATGGCACTGCATTGTCGTTGGCTGGGACTGGTTTGGCAAAAAGCTCAAGTTTAAATGTCGCTGTCGATTTAGCGTTATCTTTGGCAGCGAGCTAAATTTTTCATGTTGGAAATGTTATATGTATCAAATTAATGCCCTAAACCCGAAAGATGAAGGGCATAAAGCTCGTAAACGTTTTGGTCAAAACTTCTTACATGATCAGCGAGTCATTGCCAAAATCGTGCGCTCTGTGAATCCGCGTGCGGGTGAAAATGTTGTTGAAATTGGACCTGGTTTGGCTGCTTTAACTTCTCCTTTAATTGGAGAGTGTGATGCATTAACAGTGGTTGAGCTAGATCGTGATTTAGCGGCAGGCTTACCAGAACGCGTTCCACATCCTGAGCGTTTAACTATTATTGAAGCTGATGCATTAAAATATGATTTTAATGAACTGGTAAAAGATGGTCGACCATTACGTGTAGTTGGTAATTTACCTTATAACATTTCAACTCCATTACTTTTCCATCTTTTGGAATTTGGCAGTAAAGTTAAAGATATGCACTTTATGCTGCAAAAAGAGGTGGTTGAACGTATTACAGCCGAACCAAACACGAAAGAATATGGGCGCTTGTCGGTAATGATTCAGTATTATTGCCAACCTACGTTTTTATTTGAGGTGCCAGCTGGTGCATTTAACCCGCCACCTAAAGTAACGAGTGCTGTTTTCCGCCTTGTTCCATATGAACAAAAACCAATTGTTGCAAAAGATGAAAAAGCTTTAGCTCGTTTGGTTGCTCATGTATTTACCCAACGCCGTAAAACCCTAAGAAATAGTCTAAAAGGTATGATTGCTGACGATGGTTTTGAAAAAGCAGGCGTTAATCCAATGGCTCGTCCAGAAACGTTAACACTTGCTCAATTTGTTGCCTTAGCCGATCAAATGGTGGCATAAATGACTAAACGTTTTAATTATGTGATTGGTGATGTACAAGGGTGTTTTGAAGCTCTGAAAGCCTTACTTAAAGAAATACGTTTTGATCCAGACCAAGATTTTTTATGGTTTGCGGGTGATTTGGTTGCTCGTGGCGAAAATTCAGTAGGTGCTTTACGTTTTGTTAAAAAACTTGCTGATCGGGGAGCTGCTGCAACTGTACTTGGTAATCATGACCTGACTTTAGTTGCTGGTGCGCGTGGTTTAAAAGAGATTAAAGAAAAAGATCGCACGCAGGATGTTATTGATGCAATTGATGGCGATGAGTTAATCGATTGGTTGCGTAAACAACCTCTATGTTTATTCCCGAATGAGCACACAATTCTTACTCATGCAGGTATACCTTGTATTTGGGATGCACAAAAGACTGCAACGTTTGCAAAAGAGGTTGAGGCAGTACTCTCACATCAAGACTTATCTGTATTGGACGCTTTTTTGGCAGAAATGTATGGTTCAAAACCAGATTTGTGGGAAGACGACTTAACGGGTTCAGCTCGTTTACGTTGTATTACTAATTATTTGACCCGTATGCGTTTAACCAACGCAGAAGGGGCTTTAGAGTTTAGTTTTAAAGATGCTCTAGATGCACCAATGCCGGAAGGTTATTTACCTTGGTTTGAATTTCCGAGCAAAGCGGCAAAAACTCATCAAATCATTTTTGGCCATTGGGCTGCGCTCGAGGGCAGAACCATTAATGATCAGATTCAGAATATTGATGGCGGCTGTGTCTGGGGCAGAAAATTAATGGCTTATCGCCTTGAAGATAAAGAAATCTTTGCTGTTGAAAATCCAGTGATGTAATAAAAAAGCCGCATAAGCGGCTTTTTTATTTTTAACTTTTATTCTACGCGTAACCAAATTTGGTTACGGCCTAATGCTGAAACGCCAAGATATCCACGCATATGAAGACGTTTACCAGTTGCACTAAGTTTTGCTTTAAGTCCATAAACTTTACCAGTATTAGGATCTAAAATTTTCCCACCTGTATAATTAAGATCATCTGTTTGTTTTAAGCCAGTTGCAATATCCAATCCTATAATTGGTTTATTGGTATATGGCGAAGGGCAGTTATCACAAATCTCTTTAGGGGTATAACCTGGGCGTGGTGTAACTTTGATAATCTTCCCGGCATATGTCCCATTTGCTTCTTTTCGTATTTCTACCTGTGCTTTGGGAGCACCAGTTTTATCATCAATTGTTTGCCAAAGACCTGTAATGTCTGCTGCAAATGTAGCAGTGTTGATCCCCAGTAAGAGCAGAGCTCCAATAAAAATTTTCACCATGATTAAAAATCCTTTTAACATTGAAAGGTCATCTTATTTCGAATTGATATACCGTTCAATGTTTATTTAATAGGCTTCTTAATTATGGTGTGCCAAGTGACAACATTAATGTAGGCAGCCAAATTGCAGTAAATACACCGTTTAAAGCCATACCAAAGGCAGCGTAGCGACCTGCAACAGGTCCGCGTTGCCAAGCTTGAGCTGTTCCTATGGCATGTGCAGCTAAACCTAAGGCTAATCCAGATGCTCTTTCATCGTGAATATGTTTAAGTAAAAATGGTGAAAAAGCTGCTCCAATAACGCCAGATAAAATAACAATAAGTGTTACCAGCGTTTCAGGAGCATGCAATAACGTTGCGATATTTAAGGCGATAGGGGTAGTCACCGCGCGGGTCGCAAATGCAAGAATAGTAGGTTCCGACATATGTAACAAGTAAGCGAGGCCCATAGGCAAAGCAACGGCGCTAATACTGGCAAAAAGTAAAATTCCAATGACTGATTTAATTGGAAGATCATCGTAACGCATTGCAGCTAAAGGAATAGCTAAGGCTACTGTGACATAACCTAATAGATGACCAAATAAGTCATTCACATAAAGACGATATTGTTCATAAGGAACTTGTAAAACTGAAAGTAATGCAATGACAATGAACATGCCGAAAACTAAAAGTGGAACTTGTGGGAAGCGTCGGTTTAAAGGTTTTGCACATAGATAACCAATAAGTGTGATCAAAAAACCGTAGAAAATCGTAAACATTTTATTCTCCTTATAACCAACGTTTTGCCATTTTTGCATAGACCCACAAAGGTATAAGGGTGCTGACCACTAAAACAAAAAGGAATAGTGGAATTTCTTTCCCCATATGCACCAACATAATTAAAGAGCCAGCACAAACAGGTAAAAAAGCAAAACCACTTTCTTTCATGATTTTATTATTCGTATCAACTATTCGGAGTGGGATTTTTTTGAACTTTCTCCAGATAATCAAAACAGTGAGTAAGCTGATTAAGCCGACCAGATTACCTAATTCTGGATGACCAAAAGCACGCATGACGATGACAGAGCCTTCACGAAAACCAATAATGAGTAGTAAAGTTGCTGCCCATGCTGTCCAATCTATACTTTTGATCTTATCCATATTTTTTATCTCTAAAAGTTTACTTATCGAGTTTTAACTGATCTCGCCCTTGATTTCAAACTCTTCCAATGGTCGCTTAAATTGATTAGCGCGTTCTCCCAAGATTTCTTCTAAGGGTAGTTTTGCTTGGCGAATAAGCTTTTCCAGCTTATGTGGTGCAATACGTACATCAATATGTAATAAGCCTGCATCATCGTAGTGTTCAGACTCAATTACATTTAAGGCATAAAGCTGTGTGCGAAATTTGCCATAAGCAGGTTTAAGAATCAGAGAAAACTTTTGAATTTGTCCCATTAAACATTCTTGTACTGCTTTTTGAAGTAACTCTAGACCAAGGCCAGCGTGAGCAGAAACATAAACTCGATCTGGTACATGTGGTTCGGCATAAACAATTTTGGCTTCTTCACCACTCAGGTCAATTTTGTTGTATACCCGAAGTACTGGAGCATCTGCACCAATCTCTTTTAAAACGCCTTCAACTGCTTCAATTTGATCAAGCATGTCATGACTATTACTATCAATAACATGTAGTAAAAGTGTGGCTTCTAGGGTTTCTTCAAGTGTTGCTTTGAATGATTCAATTAAATCGTGCTGTAAGTTTCGTACAAAACCTACCGTATCTGCGAGCACTACAGTACCAATACCATCCCATTCCAAACGACGTAATGTTGGGTCGAGTGTTGCAAATAGTTGATCGGCTGCGTAGACATCACTTTTCGCTAAAATATTAAATAGAGTCGATTTCCCAGCATTGGTATAGCCTACTAACGACACAGTTGGAATGGCTGCCTTTTGTCTTGCAGCACGCCCTTGTATACGGGTTTGATGTACCTTTTCTAATTTATCTTTTAATTGAGCAATACGTACACGAATGAGACGACGATCTGTTTCTAGTTGCGTTTCACCCGGGCCACGTAAGCCAATACCACCTTTTTGTTGCTCAAAGTCGGCTGACCAACCACGAATAAGGCGGGTAGATAAATGTTTAAGCTGTGCAAGTTCCACTTGTAATTTACCTTCATGCGTACGGGCACGCAGGGCAAAAATATCTAAAATTAATCCTGTACGATCAATAACTCGGCATTTTAATATTCTTTCTAAATTTCGTTCTTGAGCGGGTGACAAAGCATGGTCAAAAATCACTAGACTTGCTTCTAGTTCCTGAACTCGCTCTGCAATTTCTTCGACTTTTCCTGAACCAATAAAAAATTTAGGATTGGGTTTATTTCGCTGAACCTTAATATGTTCAAGGATATCTGCACCAGCAGACTGTGCAAGTAGAGCAAACTCTTCGGCATCCAGATCATCTAATAATTGTACTGAAACACTCACTAAAATTGTGCGTTCACCGCCTTGATGCCGATCAACATATTCCACGTGGTTGTAAATCCTGAAAATGGGAAAACTTTATTCTAGATGAAACTTATGCAAAAGGGGAAAGCGTTTGTTCTTATCCTTTAGATTAGTTAAATGCTGTTAGAGGTGTCTGAATTTATTTTTTTCCCGTTCTCTATCATCAATGCAAGTTTATTCTGAAACGTATAGAATGCTTGAGATGGGTATAACAATGATTGATCGTTAGTGAAATTTTATGGCTCAAACGCAAAGTATAGTTAATTCAACGTTAAAGAAATTATCAAAAATAGGTTTGTACGGAAAAAAAGTCACTTCGGCTACCGCTGCAATTAGTGAAGGTTTTTATTTAGTTTATCGACACGGCCTTTATAAAGATCCTAATAATCCGGTCAATACACGCTATGTTCAATATTTTTGCCGCCGTTTATGTCAAGTTTTCAACTTAGATGTAGAAGTACACGGAACAATTCCTAGAGAACCTGCTTTATGGGTAAGTAATCATATTTCTTGGCTCGATGTTGCTGTTTTAGGTTCAGGAGCTCGTGTTTTCTTTCTTGCTAAAGCTGAAATTGAAAATTGGCCTATTTTAGGCAATCTAGCTAAAGGTGGTGGAACTTTATTTATTAAGCGTGGATCTGGTGATTCCGTTAAAATTCGTGAGCAGATTACCGAATTCTTAAAACAAAATATTCCTGTGCTGTTTTTTCCTGAAGCGACCACTACAGATGGACATTCTGTTAAGAAAGTACATGGTCGTTTGCTCGGTGCTGCTATTGAGGCTCAACGCCCAGTACAGGTATGTTTAATTTGTTATGTAAACCGTCATGGACAATTAGATACAGTTGCGCCATTCATTGGCGACATGTCATTTGCTGAACATATTCAACGCGTACTTGAAATGCCGAAAGTAACTGCTCATTTGTTAACTTTGCCTCCAATTTCAGTGGAAGGGCATGATGTGAAGAGTTTAACGCGTGAAGTTCAAGAAAAAATGGTAGAAGGTTTGGCTCAACTACATCAGAAAGTACTTAAGCCAAAAAATTAATTACATAAAGCCTTCAAGTGGCAGCCATGAAAGAAATTTCATGCCTGCTTTTTGCCACCATTTCATCTCGGGTTCTTGTTTATAAATTAAAGGACCATTAGGCGTTTCTTGCTGCCAATAAATATGATTGTTAGCATCGAGCTTTAACTTATAAGCATATTTATTTAAATTTTCGTCCATCGTATGGTGAATTGTCTTAGCCAATGACGGGCTATCTAAAATTACGCCAATTTCAGTATTTAAATAAGCTGAGCGTGGATCAAAATTAAATGAGCCAATAAAAACCTGTTCATCTAATGCCATCAGTTTAGTATGTAAGCTTGAGCGGCTTAATCCTTTCATGTTTACTTTTGCTTTGGTGGCAAGCTCATCTGTATTTTTATTTAAATCTCTTTTATCGGGTGTAGGTAAAAACTCATAAAGTTGTACGCCGTTTTTAAGCAGTTCTTTACGGTACTTTCCATAAAATGCATGTACAACGGCAACATCATTTGCTTTAAACGAGTTAGTTAGAACGCGTACTTCCACACCTTCTTTAGCAAGCGTGCTTAAAATTTTAGCGCCTTGTTTTTCAGGAATAAAATAAGCTGAAATTAGATCTACATTACTTTCTGGTTTTTCCAGATGGTTAATTAACTGGAAATTTAAGTGCTCTTCTTTTTTGGCCTTTGATTTAATTTTATCAGGCGAGTCTTTGACAACTTCTGCTTTAACCCAGTCGAATTGAATATTGTGATTTAACCATTTATCAAATGCATGTGATTTTGCAGTTAAATTTAGAAAGTTTTGGACAGTTGCTTGTTGGTAGTGAGCTTCGAGTTGCTCTTTTAATCCTTCATAGCGTAAACGGTGCTGCTCAGGACTTACAATACTTTGAACTGAATAGGCGTATTCATGATTCCAGTAGTCATCAAAAGAATTCACAATGTCATCAACAGCAGCACCAACCAACATTACGTCAACATCAGAAAATTGATAGCTATCGCTTACATTATAATATTGATTGGTCATGTTACGTCCGCCAATAAGAGCAACCTCATTGTCGGCAATAAAACTTTTATTGTGCATGCGACGATTGATACGTTTTAAATCAAGCACCATATCCATCGCACGATATTTGCGGAAACGGTAGGGGTTAAAAAGCTTAACTTCAATATTTTTATGCTGAGAAAGAGCGAGTAAGATCCCTTCCATTTTTTTTGCATTATTGTCATCAATAAGAAGTCGGACTTTTACTCCGCGATCAGCTGCTCGAATAATGGCATGTAAAGCTAAAGCTCCAACTTTGTCATTATCCCAAATGTAATATTGTAAATCTAAAGTCTTTTCAGCTTTATCAATTAATCTTAGGCGGGCTGCTAGAGCCTCCAATGGATCATTTAAGACGTGGTAACCCGTTAGCTTTGGGTTTTGCTGACGTAAGGGAGTAATAATTTGTGCAAGTGAAGTCTCTGATGTGTCGATATCATTTGCATATTCTAATGGTTCGACACCATGTTTTGGCAGAGTACTACATCCTGTCAAACCCACAGCAAAACTAGAACATAGGACTATAGAGGCTTTTATCAAAAAGCTTCTAGCTTGTTGATTCGTTTGAAGCTGTTTGGAAGGAGAGGATTGTGCCATAATCAGTACATACGATAACGTGAGCTAGAGTATAATTCGTGCATATTGAAAGATAAATATTGAATTTGATTACTAGCAATCAATAGAAGATAAGTCGAGAGTTGTAATGTGGAATCCAAATTCAATTATTTTTTGTTTTTACTTTATATTTTCAATACTTGCTCTATGGGGAATTTCTGAGGCTTGGATTCATCAATCTCGGACCGAGACGATTCATCCATTTAAAGCTTTTGTGCATTTACTCGCATTTTATCTCTCTTATCTACTTATTCCTCTCTGGTTTTTTAATTTATATGCTGCTTGGATTGGTTACTACTCAATTCACCAAGGTATTTTTATCTTTTTCTTAAGTGGTGTTTTAATTTATGCCCGATTTATTGAACCTCATCTAGTCCGTGTCGATACTCATCAATATCGCTTAAATCCAGATCGTAGTTTTAATAAGCCAGTCAAAGTAGCCCTAATTGCAGATTTACATATTGGTTTATTTTCAGGGCATGAACGTCAACTCAAAACCATAGTTAGAAAATTAAATGAGCAGCAACCAGATTTAGTGGTTGTGGCTGGTGACTGGACATATGAACCAGAAGATAGACTAATTGAAGAGTTAAGTGTTTTAAAAGAAATTCAGGCGCCTGTTTACTCTGTTCCTGGAAATCATGATGAGCAATATCCTGGGCCACCGATTCAACAATTATTAAAAGATGCCTTGTTTTATAATGAAGTTGTCGATATTGAAGGCAAAATAGTTGATTTTGAAGAATTCCGTCTGATTGGTATTGGTGATCTTTGGGCTGGAAAAACCGATATGCGTTTCATGCCAGATTTACCTCAAGACAAACCTTGGTTAATTTTGTCTCATAATCCAGATACGGTCGATATGGTGCCTAAATTACCGAATCGTCCATTAATGTTATCAGGACACACACATGGAGGGCAGGTGGAGCTCCCATGGCTGACTAACTATATTATGAAAAAAGTATCAATTTTAGGTCACAAACGTGGATTTTACTCTCACGAACATGCAGATGTCTTCGTTACCGTTGGCACAGGAATGGTCGGAATTCCTTTACGTTTTAGAGTGCCGCCAACTATTGATATTATTGAGTTAGTTTAAAATAAAAAAGCCAATCACAGAGGATTGGCTTTTTTTATGAATTAAGCTTACTTATGGAATAACGACAATTGCAACACGTCTGTTAATTGCACGATTTTCATTGGTTGTATTTGGAACATAAGGTTGTGTTGAACCACGACCAATCACGTAGATATTTTCTTTTTTAAATCCACGAGCTAAGAAAAGGTTTGCTACACTTTGTGCACGCTCTTCAGATAACTTTTGATTATAAGTAGCATCGCCAACATCATCAGTATGACCCACAATTTTCAATTTATTTAGATCATATTTATTCAATTGATTTGCTAGACGTACTAATTCAGCCTCATGACTTTGTTTTAACTCTGCATTATTAAAGTCAAATAACAAACGTTCTGGTAAACCTAAAGTCCATCCTTCATCGGTAAGAACGAAACCTTCTTTTTTGAGTAATTTTACCTGACGATATTTTAATGGACCAAAACTCAGGCACCCTGCAAGAGTAATGCATAACAATGCAATAAAGGAGAGTTTTAGAGATCTTGTATTCATAGATTAGCCTAAATTTAATTTTCAGGTTTATAAATAAACCAGTGTTCATCCGAATTTTTAGCCTTATACATTGCTTGGTCTGCTTGCATAATGAAATCTTCGGGGCTAGATGCAAATTGTGATAAAGCAATACCTACACTAAAACTGAAGTAAATCGTTTGACCATTCAGATGCAAAGGTTCTTTACAGCTTTCGAGTAAATTTTCAGCAATAGATATTAAATGATCAGCATGACTAATGGAATGCAAAATGACAGCAAATTCGTCGCCGCCTAATCGTGCAATAAAATCTTGATGACGTAGACGAGTTTGCAGACGATTCGCCATTTCTTTTAAAACTTCATCTCCAGCTAAATGGCCAAACTGATCATTAATTGCTTTGAAGTTGTTGTTATCTATAAATAATAACGCAGACTTGTTATCAAAACCCTTATCTTCAAACATGTCTAAGAGAATCTGATAAAAATAATGTCTATTAGGCAATAAGGTGAGTTGGTCATGGTGAGCCTGAAAGGATAATTTACGATTTTCCTTTTGTAGCTGGTTATCCCATATCTGAATTTCTTCAAGTAACTCATTAAAAACGGTATTTAAATCTTGAAATTCTTTAATTCGATTATAAGGAAAACGAAGATTATAAGCTTTTTGTTCACTTACAATTTGAGCAATATTCGTAAGTGGATAAATAGCCTGCATAATTTGACGATAAGTTAAGTTTACTGACCACCATAAAGCACAAACAATAAACAACATCGCAATTGCCAGCCCTACCATAATCATTTTGAGGAACTGCAATATTTTTTCGGAACTACCAAAAAGCGTGAGTTCACCTACATTTTGCTCGTGATGATAAATTGTAAGATGAACGGGTTCATTTAGAAACCAATGATCAAACCATCCCTCTAAAATTGAAGTCTGACTTGATAATTTAAAACTTTGTGCAATTAAATGATGTTCTGAATCATAAATATGAATAGTACGAATTGAATGGTCATTCGTATATTCATTCAAAATTTGCTCAATCGTAATTTTGTCATTAAATACAACTGCAGGCTGAATACGCTCTAGTAGCGTATGGCTAAGCAATTGCAAATTTTGTTTGGCGTAAGTTTCCATTGTAAAAACAGAAATCGACACAAACGTAAAAGAGCAGATAAAGAAAGTAATTGCAAAGATAGTAAATTGAGATTTTCTAAATAATGCATGCAATGAAGTGGACTGATACAACTTTGATATCATAATCCTTACTCCGCATTCTTAGCCAAGAGCAATACTCTCGGATCAATATGAACTTTGGAGTGACTTAAAGCATCTAAGTTAACTTTAAAGGTAGTGTAATTATTTTGATTATATAAACAAAAGATACTTCCAATTTCGCACTCTGGATTATTAATGCTTAAAGAAAGTAAAGAACGGTAAGGATAGTTCTGAATAAGGCTTTGTTGTTGTTGGGGCGAAGTCGTAGAGAAATAAACAGCCTGACAATGTGACCGAGCAAAATCTTTCGCGTTTACAGTTTGAACACGATAATTATAAGACATTTGCTGGATATAAGATTGAAACGTAGATGTAATAGAGGGATTATCAATAATACAAAGAGTAGGAGTATTTACATTCTCCCACTTACTGTAGCTTAGAATAGATAAAGTAAGCACATAGAAGTTATGTTTTGAATTGGCATAACAAGGCCCACTCGTAGCAAACACTACAAGTATGCAAACAAATACTTTTTTAGCGAACTGCCACATGGTGAGTTAATGCCAAACTATTGCACGAATAATCTATTCTACATGAAGTTGATAAAGTAAAAAAAGTTTAATATCTCATCTAAAGTTGACCAAAAAGGCTAAAAAACGAACATGTGGTAATATTAAATTAAAAAAGGGGTTGCTAAAGGAATTTAATGGTCTATAATGCACA
>NZ_JASCAI010000005.1:0-33717 GCF_029967875.1 Acinetobacter sp. V89_4 | reverse complement strand
GTCATCGCCAGCTCATTATTCTAACACCCCGGTCTCGAAAGAAACCGGGGTGTTTCTTTATGCGTGAATTAAATTAATTGTTTAATTTAGATGCAGTAAGACAATAAAAAAGGACTCTATATGAGTCCTTTTTTTATATATGAAGGAAATTTCGAACCGGTTCTAAGCTAGAAATGGGCTTCTAAACCGACATCTTAATTAGTTATGGAGAAAAATTTTTCATTAAAAGATCCACTTTTTCTTATGGAAATTTCACGCCAATATATATGATAAATAGAAACTATATGTTATAAATATTAAGTAGGCATGATTTTTGCTTGTTTAATGGAATCTAAAATATGAAATTATCTGTTGGGTTGAAAGTTGCGAATTCTTTATCGTTGACACCTCAATTGCAACAGGCGATTCGTTTGTTACAGCTTTCTAGCTTAGAGCTTGAACAAGAAATTCAAATTCAACTAGATAGTAATCCTTTACTTGAAAAAATAGAAGAAGAATCATTAACAGAAAGCCTATCTGTATTAGAAAGCAAAGACTCAGATGATTTAACAACTGAATTAAATGCAAACCATTTGCCTGATGATTTACCAGTCGATACTGATTGGGATGATATTTATACTCATCAATCAACAGCATTGGCTACTCCAGAATTTGAAGAGAGAGAGGATAATCGTCAAGTTCAATTATCTCTAAAGGAACATATTTTAGAACAAGTTAATCTTTTGCATTTTTCTAAAATAGATCAATTAATTGCTTACTGTATTGTTGATGCATTAGATGATAAAGGTTTCTTAGATGCTGAAATAGAAGAAATAATTTTAGCAGCTCAACAATTATTGAATGAGATGGATATCGAAGAAGACATTGAAGAAGATGAGGTTCTAGTTGTCTTAAAGCATATTCAAAGACTTGATCCACTAGGGATCGGTTCACGTAATTTAGCGGAATGTTTAAAAATACAGCTCGAATTTCTACCGAAAGATGTTGAATATTTAAACGAAGCAAAAAGCTTATTGCAATATTATGAGCTTTTGATAGCAAATGATTTAAATAAACTACTCAAACAAACGGGTTTAACAAAAGACCAATTAAAGTTTGCAATCAATCTCTTAAAAACATTGAAACCTTATCCTGGTATGGATTTTGATAAACAAGAGTCAGATTATCAAATCCCAGATGTAGTGGTTTCCAAAAAAGATTTACATTGGCAGGTTCAACTAAACCCAGATGTATTACCTAAATTAAGAATTAACTCTTTTTACTCCAGTATGATTCGTAGAGCAGACCAGAGTGAAGATAATTTATATTTGCGTAATCAAATGCTTGAGGCGAAAAACTTTATTAAAAGCATTGATGAAAGACATAAAACACTATTAAAAGTAGCATCATGTATTGTGGAACATCAGAAAGCTTTTTTGGAGATCGGTGCAGAAGCAATGAAGCCATTGGTGCTTCGAGATGTTGCTGAAGAAGTAGAATTGCATGAATCTACAGTTTCTCGTGTAACAACAAATAAGTATATGCTTACCCCACGTGGCCTTTTTGAGTTGAAATATTTTTTCTCTAGCCATGTAGGTACAACTGCTGGTGGAGAGGCTTCTTCTACTGCAATTCGTGCAATGATTAAAAAACTCGTGGCAAGTGAAAACCCGCGTAAACCTTTGTCAGATAATGTAATTGCTACATTATTGAAAGATGAGGGAATTGAAGTAGCAAGAAGGACAGTCGCAAAATATCGTGAATCGTTACATATTCCTTCATCGTCTGAAAGAAAAGTCTTGATCTGAATTTTGATGTATGGCTATTCTAGAGATTCATTATGACGAAATAATGAAATTTTAATTTCACCAAGAGGAGCCGCTAAGATGATTTAATTGTCCTAATATTTTTTGATAGCATTAAATCGTTTTAGTTCTTCTTTAAATAACCTAAAAAAGGTGAGGGATAGAATTATGCAAATAACGATTCGTGGACATCATTTAGCAATTACACCAGCTATAGAAGAAAATATTAAATCAAAGTTTAATCAATTGACGAAACATCTAGACCAGGTGAATAGTATGCAGATTAAATTAACCAAAGATCATCAAATTGATAAGCGCTCTCATAAGGGCAGTTCAAATCATGTTGCAGAGGCTATTGTAAGATTGCCGGGGATTGAGTTGTTTGCTCAGGCAACCGCTGATGATATGTATACTTCAATTAAAAAATTGACAGAAAAATTAAAAAGACAATTATTAAGATATCGAAAAATGCAATGTACTTATTCGCAAGTTACTGTTTCTGTTTAATAAGTTTTATTAATTTAAGAGAGGCTTGAAAGATAGCCTCTTTTTTATTGATAAAATATAAACACGTACTGAATTCTTGGAAAAAGTTATAGTAAAATACTCCGTTTTACCCCTTAGGTTGTGTCAGAGGTCTTTGCAATGAATAGTGAACAGCTCACTCAAATTTTAAAAGAAGCTTTCCCTGTAGCGGAAGTAGCGGTGAGCGGACAGGCTGGAAAATTTGACCTCCGTATTGTGGATGATCAATTTGAAGGTAAGCGTACAGTGGCTCGTCAACAATTAGTTTATGCACCATTAAATACTTATATTGCAAGTGGGGAAGTTCACGCGGTAACAATTCGTGCAATGACCAAAGATGAATGGCGTAAAGCAAGCCTTTTCGGAGCTTAAATATTAATGGATAAATTTTTAATTACGGGTGGTGTTAAGCTCGAGGGCGAAGTGCGCATTTCTGGTGCTAAAAATGCTGCTTTGCCATTACTTGCTGCAACTATTCTTGCAGATTCTCCAATTACAATAACCAATGTTCCAAATCTTAAAGATGTTAATACTTTGGTAAAGCTAATTGGTGGATTAGGGGTAACAATTGGCTATGAAAATGACACAGTAAAAGCAGATACCTCTACTTTAGATAATCAGTTTGCACCTTATGAGCTGGTAAAAACAATGCGTGCCTCAATTTTGGTTTTAGGACCATTATTAGCACGTTATGGTAATGCTAAAGTTTCTTTACCTGGTGGTTGTGCGATTGGTTCAAGACCTGTGGACCAACATTTAAAAGCTTTGGAAGCTTTGGGTGCGCATATTGAAGTCGAAAATGGTTATGTCCATGCTTCAGTTGATGGTCGCTTAAAAGGTGGTGAAGTTGTTTTTGATATGGTGACTGTTGGTGGTACCGAAAACATCTTGATGGCAGCAGCATTAGCAGATGGCGTTACGACTATTCGTAATGCAGCACGTGAACCTGAAATTACTGATCTTGCTCAAATGTTAATTAAAATGGGCGCCAAGATTGAAGGTCTTGATACAGATACTCTTGTTGTAACAGGCGTAGAAAGTTTGCATGGCTGTGAATATGCTGTTGTTGCTGATCGTATTGAAACAGGTTCATATTTAGCAGCTGCTGCAATTACGGGTGGTCGTGTCAAAACTACACATACTGACCCTGCATTACTTGAGTCTGTTTTGGATAAGTTTGAAGAAATGGGTGCTGAAGTCACTCGTGGTGATGACTGGATAGAACTTGATATGATGGGTAAACGCCCTAAAGCTGTAAGTTTTAGAACTTTGCCACATCCAGAATTCCCAACTGATATGCAGGCACAATTGATGGCAGTAAATGTGATTGGTCGTGGATTCGCAACAATCTCTGAGACGATCTTTGAAAATCGTTTTATGCATGTTCCTGAATTGTCACGAATGGGCGCTAATATTCAGGTAGAAGGTCACGATGCAGTTGTAACCGGAGTTGAAACCTTACAGGCAGCACCTGTTATGGCAACAGATTTACGTGCTTCATTCTCTTTGGTCCTAGCTGCTTTAGTTGCAGAAGGAGATACGTTAATTGATCGTATCTACCATATTGACCGTGGTTATGAGCATGTCGAAGAGAAGCTTCAAGGTTTAGGTGCCCAAATTAAGCGAGTAAGTTAATGAATGATGTAAGAAACGATGATCCTAATTTTGATGTGATGGGTAATTTTGATCATGGTTTGACCTTGGCATTGAGTAAAGGGCGTATTTTAAAAGAGACGTTACCTTTATTGGCTACAGCGGGTATTAATTTACTCGAAGATCCGGAAAAGTCTCGTAAACTAATTTTCCCAACTACGCATAAGCAAGTACGTATTTTAATTTTACGTGCATCTGATGTACCAACCTATGTTGAAAATGGTGCAGCAGATATCGGAGTGGCGGGTAAAGATGTGTTGATGGAACATGGTGCTCAGCATGTATATGAGCTGCTTGACCTGCAAATTGCTAAATGTAAGTTAATGACTGCTGGTAAAGTAGGTATGGAGCATCCAAAGGGTCGTTTAAAAATTGCCACGAAATATGTCAATCTTACACGTCAATACTATGCAAGCTTAGGTGAGCAGGTTGATGTTATTAAGCTCTATGGTTCTATGGAGTTAGCACCTTTGGTTGGTTTAGGTGATTACATTGTGGATGTGGTCGATACTGGTAATACTTTAAGAGCAAATGGTCTTGAGCCATTAGAAGAGATTTGTAAAGTGTCTTCTCGATTAATTGTAAATAAAGCCAGTTTTAAACGTAAACAAACTTTGTTAAATCCAATCATTTCACAGCTTGAGCAAGCTGTTCAATCGCGTTAAAAGCAATTTCCCATCATGCTTTTGCGATAGTTACGCTAGATGATGCCCACAAGCGCATAGAAAAAGGGTAAACTTACTTTTTCTTTTTCGCCTTGTGGGTAAATTGATGCGACGTTTATCGACTCAAGATCAAAACTTCAAACAGGTTTTTGCTGAGCTATTGGCATTTGAAACCGTGAATGATCTTAATTTAGTGCAAACAGTAGATCAAATTATTGCTGATGTTCGTCAGCATGGTGATGATCATGTTTTAAAGCTTACTCAACAGTTCGATCGACATCCTGCGCATCAATTTTCAGATTTAGAATTATCTCAAGAACAACTTAAAACTGCTTTTGATAATTTAAGCCCAGAAATTCGTGATGCTCTAGAATTGGCAGCAAAGCGCATTCGTACATTTCATGAAGCTCAGAAACAAAATAGCTGGACTTATATAGATGACTTGGGCAATACATTAGGGCAAAAAGTTACGCCTTTAGACCGTGTTGGTATTTATGTGCCAGGTGGTTTAGCCTCTTATCCATCTTCAGTTCTAATGAATGCTGTACCTGCTCATGTTGCGGGTGTACCTGAAATTATTATGGTTGTTCCAGCACCAAATGGTGAGTTAAATCCATTGGTTCTTGCCGCAGCTTATCTTGCGGGAGTTAGCCGAGTATTTACCATTGGTGGGGCGCAAGCTGTAGCAGCTTTGGCTTATGGTACTCAGACAATTCCACCTGTAGATAAAATTACCGGTCCAGGGAATCGTTTTGTAGCAGCTGCTAAACGTGCTGTATTTGGTCAAGTCGGCATTGATATGATTGCTGGGCCTTCTGAAATTTTGGTATATGCAGAAGGTGAGAATAATGCTGATTGGTTGGCTATGGATGTTTTATCACAAGCTGAACATGACACAGTGGCTCAAGCTATTTTTATAACTCCAGATGAAGCTTTGCTTAATGCAGTCGAGTTGGCAATTGAAAAGCATTTAAATGAATTGCCAAAGGCAGATATCGCTCGAACTTCAATTGAAAACCGTGGTGCTTTGGTATTAGTCAAAGACCGTGCAGAAGCAATTGAGTTGATTAATCAGGTTGCACCAGAGCATTTGGAGCTGTGCTTAGATGATGCAGAAGCAATGAGTGAAGAGATTCGTCATGCTGGAGCAATTTTCATGGGACGTTATACACCTGAAGCAATCGGTGACTATTGTGCCGGTCCAAACCATGTATTGCCGACATCTGGAACTGCTCGTTTTTCTTCTCCGTTAGGCGTGTATGATTTCCAAAAACGTTCGAGCTTGATTATGTGTTCGAAAGATGGAGTTAAAACGTTAGCTAAAACTGCCGACATATTAGCTGTCCAAGAGAACTTAGATGCCCATGCACGCTCAGCTCGCTATCGTTATCAATAAGCTTATATAAACCTTGTAGTTTTTTAATTATTACTCAGGGCTGATTTTCAGCCCTTTTTTGAGATAAGACCATGACTTTATCTACAGCACAAATGCGCTTTTGGAGTCCAGAAGTTCGTGAATTAGAGCCTTATGTTCCGGGTGAGCAGCCTAAAATTCAGAATTTATTGAAACTTAATACGAATGAAAATCCATATCCTCCATCTCCAAAAGTAGTTGACGCAGTTCAAGCAGTTTTAACTCAGCAAGCTGATGCTTTGCGTTTATATCCAGATCCAGATGCAACAGTTTTAAAGCAAGCAATTGCTAAACAACAGAATATTGAGGTGTCTCAAGTTTTCGTTGGTAATGGCTCAGATGAAGTACTTGCTCATATTTTTAAAGCATTTTTTCTTCAAGATGAACCGATTCTTTATCCAGATATTACTTATAGTTTTTATCCAGTTTATAGTCAGTTCTTTGGAACAAAAACTAAAGAAATTCTACTCAATGAGAATTTCGAGATAGAAGCTAAGGACTATATACAACCAAATGGTGGGATTGTTATTACAAACCCTAATGCACCAACCAGTATTGCAATGGGTTTGCCAGATATCGAGCAAATCTTAAAAGCAAATCCAGATCGGGTGGTAGTGATCGATGAGGCTTATGTTGATTTTGGAGCAGAATCCGCAGTTGGTCTTGTAAATCGCTATGAGAATCTAGTTGTTTGTCAAACAACGTCAAAATCTCGTTCATTAGCTGGTTTGCGCGTTGGTTTTGCAATCGCTCAGCCACATTTAATTGCAGCGCTTGAAGCTGTCAAAAATAGTTTTAACTCATATCCTATTGACCGTTTTGCAATTGCAGCCGCTGTAGCTTCTTTTGAAGATCAGGCTTATTTTGAAGAACACTGTCAGAAAGTTATTTCTAGTCGCGAAAAACTAGTAGATGACTTAACTGCTTTGGGCTTTAAAGTTTTACCTTCTAAAGCGAACTTTATTTTTGCTTCACACTCAGTCCATGATGCAGGCAAACTTGCACAGCAATTACGTGAACAAGGTATTATTGTGCGTTATTTTAATAAGCCTCGTATTAATCAATTTTTGCGTATTACAGTGGGTACTGATGAGCAGAATATGCGTTTAGTGCAAACGTTAAAACAAGATATTCTTTAAGTTTTAGTCTGCTGTGCTGTTCATCAAGTTCAGCATGGCAGATATTTTATCAAGGCTTTCTTGATATTCTGCTTCTGCATTTGAGGCAATCGTAATACCACCGCCAGCCCACAACGAGAGCTGATTTTGATATTGTTGAAAGCTACGGATAAGAATATTCCAGCGACCCGTTCCATCAAAATTGAAGTAACCTAATGTCCCGCAATAAGCACCTCTTGCTTCTTCTTCTAGCTCTTCAATAATTTGCATCGCCCGAATTTTTGGGGCTCCTGTAATTGATCCCCCCGGTAAAGCAGAGAGCAACATTTGCATTGGATTAATATCATCTTTAAGCGTGGCAACAATTTCACTGACCATATGATGAACTTGATTAAAACTTTCAATCTCGAATAATTGTGTTGTTTTTACGGACCCTGTATTGGCATAAATGCTCAAATCATTACGTAATAAATCAACAATCATGACATTCTCGGCCTGATCTTTTTGCGAGTTTTTTAAAGTTTGTTTTGAAATAAAATCTTTTTCGATATCTTCATATCGAGGCATGGTTCCCTTAATAGGTCGGGTCTTAATTTGTTTATTTTGATTGAATTCAATGAAGAGTTCAGGAGAACAACTTAATAATTCAAATTGATCTAATTTTAAATAACCTGCATATGGTGCATTAGTAAGGCTCCATAAATCTTCAGCTTTATTTAATAAAGACCCTTTGAAATCAGCTTTAAATTCTTGGGTTAAATTAATTTGATAACAATCCCCAGCTTTAATGTATTCTTGTATTTTGTTAAAAGCCTCGAAATATTGTTCTTTAGACCATCTTGGCTGAATAGTAGTTTTTAATTCAAATATATTTTTAGATTTATTTGAATTAGGAATCTCTAACTTCTTTTTAATATATTTAAATAGGTCTAATGCATTTTCCTCATCACTAAAAAAATACCAAACATTATCTATATATTTTAAAAAAGAACGATATTGGCCTAAGAACAAAGATGGCTGTAGATGAGACTGAGTATTAATAAATTGATGTGCAGCAAAATCATAACTAATAAAACCAATATAGCCACCATTAAAACTTGTTATCGTTTTAATTTTTTTATTTTCTTTTAAGTCTTTTTCTTTTAGTTGAATAAAGTCTAATAATTGATTTGATTTTAATACTTTCTTATATTCATTAAAGTTCTGACGTTGAAATGTTAGATTATTTTCATTCTGAATAAGAATGTATTGTTGAGGGAGAAAGCCAATAACAGGATTGTTATTGTCATTTAAATAAATGAGCCCAGTTAATCCTTGTAAATTTTTTAAAATCTCGGCAGTACTATAACCATGTAATGAGATTTTTTTCTTTAACTGAGACATTTTTAAATAACAGAATAGTTAATGAGGGAAATATTAGTTTACTACAACTTGCGGATCATCCGGGAGAAGACTTAGAAGAGAGGTACTTTTCGTTGAAAAAATAGTCGAATTTTAGATTGGGATTAGCGTTGGCATTAGACGTTAAAAGCGAAATAAATTGAGCGTACCGTTTGTCGGGTAGTTGGCAAAAAATGCACAACACTAGTTGAACAAAAAGTAACGTAGATGTAATTTAGTAATTGCTAAGCAAAACTACTCAAGGATTGGAAGTTTCGGTTGCTATATAAAGAAAAATGCAACTTGAGACAATGAGAGTGGTTAAAGTCAAAAAATAAATGCTCTTGGGAGAGTGCTCAATGAAAATGTTCACTAAACTTGCTTTAGTTTCTTCTTTAGCTATCAGTGCAAATGCAATGGCAATGCAGTCAATGGACGATGCTGCACTAAGCGCTGCTACAGGTCAAGATGGTATTAATATCGGTATTGCTTTAGGTTCTGGCGGTGTTTCTATCGATAAATTATATCTACACGATAATGATGGTTTGGCATCATCAACAGGTATTACTGGTGCATCAGGTACTGCAGGTGCAATCGCAATTAGCGGTGTTACGGTAACTCAAAAAGGTACAGGTAATCTTTTAGATTTAGCAATTGATACAAATGGTGCTTCGGGCTCAAATGGTGCTTTCTTAAACGTTGCTGCGACAGTAGGTGCTGTTGATATTCATGTGGGTTCAATTGGTGTTGGTACTTCGGGTACTTTAAACCAAACAACTGCTGTACGTGGTATTACAGAAACAGCTCCAACTGAAATTATCTCTGGTTTAGATTTATCTCTAGGTCAAATTTCAGCGAATGTTCAGTTAGGTTCTACTCCACAAGGTGCAATGATCAAAGTAAATTCAAGTTTAAAAGGTGGTTTAACGCTATCTAACTTTGGTATTAATGATGCTGCTGGTGGCGGTAAAATTGTCCTAGATAAAGTAATGGTGCGTGGTGCTGGTAATACTACTGGTGATTTAGACGTGAATGCGAATATTTCAGTTGTACCAACTGGCTTAAAAATCCAAAATAATAGTGCTCAAGGCATGAATGTGTATGCGCAAGGTGTTCACCTTGGCGCTGCGGGTAATGCATCAATTGGTGATTTAGAAATCCAAGGTTTAAATGTAGGTACTTCTACAATTACAATCTCTGGTCACTAATTTAAAAATTTTAAAATAAAAAAGCGCGTTTTATACGCGCTTTTTTATTGGGGGTTTAATTAAATTTTTCATAAGAATTAATAATATTGTTATATGTGTACTAAATATATTAAACGTACTAATGTTTAAGAATGAGAGTTAATTAACACTTTAATTAAAGTAGAACTATGCATTCATCAAAAAGATTAAAAAAAAGCTGTTTTTTACAAAAAAAAAAGGTATCTTCAACACACAGGGATGTAGAGCTATTGCTCTAAGAATAAAATGAATAAGGCCGGTTAGGCCACCATTTAGACCAAGTGCTTATGTTAGAGATAGTTTTAGGCTCAGCATTGATGTATTACTTTGCGACAGAAGCCTTCGAAATAGAAAAAAAGCCGCCGGGAACTGTTTATTATACAGAGACTGCCGATTCACGTAATTTATCATTTCATCGAAATCACATTGAACCCGTCAAGATCAAGCCTGCTGTAGAAGATCAGTTCCGTGGAATTGTTCGACAGGCCTATGACTATAGTTGTGGTTCCGCTGCTCTTACAACCTTATTAAATGGGTATGTTGGAACCAGTTTGACTGAACAACAGACGATGAGTGGCCTATTACAGTATGGCGAATATCAACGCATTATTGAGCGTCGAAGCTTCTCATTACTCGATATGAAACGTTTTGTCACAGCAATCGGTTTAGAGAGCGGTGGTTATCGTGGTGAGTTCTCTGATTTAGTAAAACTTGGACAACCTGCAATTGTTCCTATTTCTTATGCTGGGTTTAAACATTTTGTTGTATATAAAGCCTATAAAGACGGGCGAGTCTATGTGGCTGATCCCGCATTAGGCAATATCAGCTTCGATGAAAATCGTTTTAAAGAAATTTGGGATAATAATACTTTATTCGTTATTTCAGTCCCCGAATCTCAGCGTAAAGATCTATTGGCTTTAAAAGATGCAGATATGCGTCATGTAGAGGATGCAACCGTTAACAGATATGCTTTTGTTGACGTGCAATATCCGACATTTAATTATGATCGTTTAGCAAATAAAGCCTCAACCATGAGACGCGTGTTAGATAACGATAATCACTCTGCAACCTATGGACTACCAATAGAAACCTATATGCGTCTTTATTACAAACGTAAATAGTCAAATTTTAATTTAGTAAAATAAATAAATTGGGTGGGAAAAAACATGAATAATCGATGGATAAAGATGAGTGTATTGGCCTTAAGTATGAGTGCCATTGCAGGGACAATTTATGCTGAGGATCAAGTACAACAAGGACAAGTAGGTGGATCGAGCCAAGATGTAAATACAGGTAGCACAGGAAGTTCTACACCTGTAGATACAACAAATTCGAATACAGCTATAGCAGAAAGCACAGTACAGTCGTCTGATACATCTGCAACGGATAATAGCCCAGTACCCGCGAATGAGGGTGGTGCACATCAAGCTGCCACTGCATTACAGAAAAAAGAAGGTGATGCAAGTCAAGAGACGAACTTACAAGAAGTATTTACTTCAAATGAGCGACAATATTCGTTAATTAAAAAAGGCGTCATCTCCTCTTATTACGATCTTGATTACACTTATTATCGCGATACACGAATTGACTTAGCTTTATCAGATAATTCATCTCAACTTAACCGTTTACGTGTCGAAGAAGATGCTAACCATACTTTGACAAATAGTTTTACGGTCCAGTATGGAGTTTTGGACAACTTAACTTTATCAGCAACGCTTCCTTTTGTTGCAAAGTCTGAAATTATTCGCGATACGACTACTGCAGGGTTGGGGGACATTTCTCTTGGCGCTCGCTGGGAACCCTTCCCATTAAAACAAGGCCGATTACCATTGGTACTTTTTGGTAGTTTATCTTCTAAGACAGGGGATAGCCCATATGAAATTGGTTTAGATGAGCTATCAACAGGTAAAGGTTACTACTCAGCTGGTGTAGGCGCCAGTACTCGTAAATATATTGATCCAGTTGTTTTATTTGCTTCCGCATCTGCTAACTATGGTTTTAAAGAGTCTGGGTTAAATCAAGCCCGTGGTACACGTACATTAACCTCATTTGACCCTGGAATCAGTGGTGGTTTTTCTTTCGGTTTTGCTTACTCATTTAACTACGATGTATCTCTAACGATGTCATATCAGCAAAGCTTCAATATGAATGCTGAATTCCAGTTTGACAATGGAGACTCATATACGTCTCCAGACCAAAGTAGTGCAATGTTGTCTTTTGCTTTAGGTGTGCGTGTTTCACCTGAAACAATTGTTAATGGTACGGTAGGTATTGGTTTAACCGAAGATGCACCGGATATTTCACTTGGTTTATCGTTCCCGTTAGATATTTTAGGTTTTACTAAAAAACAAAAATAAGGAGATATGCAGGTGAAATATCCTAAATTATGTCCTTTAACGGCGGCAATTGTTATCTCCGGTTTTTCTAGCTTTGCCAATGCTCAATTAGGACAAAACCTAGCTGTTGATATTCGTTCACTATCGATGGGGAATGCTGTAACGGCAGATCCTCCAGGGATTAGTGCAGTTCATTTTAACCCAGCAGCACTAGCGAAGATTGATGGGTTACAAACAGATGTACAAGGTATTCTTGCAAACTTTGATATCCAGCGAGAGTTCTCAGCTCCTCCTGGGTACAACATTTTTGGTTATTCAGATGATCCTTTAGTTTGTAATGATGGACCAGAAATTTCTGCCAATATTTGTACAGATTTTAAAGATTCTGTACATGGTGATGTCGAGTATGCAAGCTTATATATCCCCATTCTTAAAAAAATGGTTGATTTAGGAGCCGGTTACCCACTTGTTGCTCCTACAGCAGGTATAGCTTATAAGCCACCAGGCTCAAAAGTAACCTTTGCAACGGCAATGTATGCGCCTTTAGTAGCAGGTTTTGGAGCGGAAAATGGCAATCCGGGTAACTATATGGGACAACAGGTTGCTGTAGAGCGTATTACATATCTATCCCCATCTTTTGGTTATCAAGTAAATGATCATTTATCAATTGGTGCTTCGATTGGTATGTCGTATAACGCGATTGCTTTAAATACCGATTTACGTTTTCCTAATGAAATGATTGGTGTACTGCGTATGGTTGATGAAGTGGTATGTGCACCCTTCAAAGACAATAACGATATGATTACTGATCTGCTGTTATTGGGAATTTGTAATACGAAAGAAGGAATGAATCCATTTAATAAAATGGGGGCATTACAAGTTTCATTAGAACAATCATTAAGCCCTAGCTATAACTTGGGATTGCTTTGGGAGCCAACAGATGATTTTGGCTTTGGTATGGTATATCAAAGTGCTGCCAAGATGCGTCTCAAAGGCAAATACATGATTAATAATGCTAAAGCTCCTCAACAGTTGGTTCAGGGATTAAACTCATCGGCAACTGGTCAAATTTTAGCTGCCATTCTTGGATTACCTGGATATGTTCCTGACACTGAGTCTGGTTTAGTCGCGATGGATTTAGAGTATCCTGCACATTTTCAGGCAGGTATTAAATACAAAATATTTCCAGATTTACAATTAAACTTTGATGTTGGATGGACTGATTATTCTGCTTGGGATAAGTTTAAATTTGAATTTGATAGACAGATTACATTATTAAAGATTGCCAAACTTCTATCGAATGATGTGACTGATAACTCTTTAGCATTGCCATTAAAGTTTACTTCACCTTGGAGTTGGGGTATTGGTTTAGAGTATTCAGCAACTGATCGTTTGAAGTTACGAGCAGGTTATGAGCCGCGTGCTAGTGCTATTCCTAATGATAAGCGTAATACCATGGTTCCGATCAATAATGCGCAATTATTCGGTTTAGGGGTAGGTTATCGTTTTGATGCTGATACAGACTTAGATCTTTCTGTCGGCTTCTTACGTAGTCGTGACAATATTCCAGCTTGTAGTAGTACTCTATCGAATAAGTGTGGTGTCGATAATATTTTATTAAATCCTTATTCAGGTTTAGATGTAAAAACGAATACAAAAGTCACAGTACTTGGTTTGAGTTATAGAACAAAATGGTAAAACAGTATAAACGGATGTTTAACCCTAATTTCGCTATCTTGACCTTATGTGTTGCGATAGCGAATGTTTCTGTTTCTTATGCAGACGGATTTTATACGATTATAGGTCCCGATGGCCGTCCTATGATTGTGCCTAGTAAAAGAGTTGACCAGAAAAAACAAACTTCCTCTAAAATAGAAGAAACACAACACCAAAATCCAACAACTAATACGATAGTTGTTCCCGCCCAAAAAGTGTTTAAAGAGGAAGCGCGCAATACAGACTCACCAAAAAGAGTAGAACAACAACCACAAAAGAAATTAAATTCTGCACCGACTGCACCGACTGCACCGACTGCACCGACTGCACCCCAAAAAATTCAAACTGCTATTGTTGCTGATAAAGAATTAAAAACATCTACCGAGAAAACTAAATCTTTCGAAGGTGAAAAGGTTCAACCAGTCGCTAATAACGATTGGAAGAAAAAGCTTATTTTAGTTCCGCCACCAATAAAAAATACATCACAGGCAGCTCCATCAGCCGTCTCTTCACAGGATAAGTCTAAATTTACAACGATTGATAATGTTGAATATGTAAATAATGAGTATCTTGAAGATCAGGAATTTAATCTTGAAGGTAAAAAGCGTTTTTATCTTATGCCTGATGGCTTGGGACGAACTGAATCAATAGAGCGTAAAAAAGGTGTGAGTCGGTCAACTTTAGATCAGCTTTTTAATCGGCAGGCTAAAGATGAAGAGTCTACTGTTGTATTGGCTCCAACATATATGCGTTTATCTTCGCAAGAGTTAGAAGCAGCTTTTGAACAAGATAAATGTTTTATTAAAGGTTATAACAAACAAATTAAGACACTTGGTATAAATAAAGAAGTAAGTGTATGGCCTCGTAAGCCATTGAAAGAAAAATTTGAATATGAGGTAGTACAGTTAAACCCTTCTGTTCAGCATTTAAAACTTATGTCATTTGCTGCTAGTAATGAGAAGCCTCTATATTACTGGCCTTTAGTCATCTTTTTAGATAATAAGGGGTGCATTTTAGAAGGAGTTAGTGGGTTTAAGAGTAAATCTTATCCTTCTACGATGTTACAACATTCATCAATTCAAGGTGTTTTAAAAGTACCACCTTCAGCACATTACATGATGATGACACCTTTATCTTCTGCAGTGGATGTTGCAGAAAAAGAGTTAACAAATCAGGGACAAATTCAAATTTCCGTATTACGTTAAAAATAAGTAGGGTATCTAATGAATAAAAAAGTTTTATGGCCTTTTGCACTAACCACATTAGCGATTATGCTAAATGGTTGTGGTGGCGGTAGTTCCAATATTAGTGAAGATCCGAATTCTGGTACTAATAACGGAAATTTATCTTCAGGTAGTTGTACGCCAACAACGAGCGACACTGGTGCAGAAGATACAACTTGTTTGCAATTCGCTTTAGATTACCCAATAGCTGGTATTAATTTCGATTGTAGTTCGGCAACAAATTTTCATTATGCGACTAAACTTTCAGGAAATGCGGTAATTGGGTCGTGCAAAGTAGGAGATACAGCACGTTTTTATATTCAAAGTAAAGATAATAAAAAGGTTTTCTTAGGAAACGTTAATCTGGATACGATTGGGAAGTTTACTGCCGTGAATGGTAGGACTAAAGTGATCAATCCGATATATCTAAGAGTGCTGGATTTAGCAAGTGGTATTACAGGTAAAACTCCAGCAACATTAGATAAAAATGATGAAACAATTAAAGTAGCGATTGCTTTAATAAAAATCTTTCAAAGTATTGGCGTGGAAAATGATGATAACCTGATTGGGGATATACAACCCACCCAACTTACAGATACAAAGAAAGATCAGCTTACTAAAATTTCTCAGAGCATAACAGCTACAGAATTAAAAAATGGTGCGTATGCAAATATTTTAAAACCTTGGTTAGATGTAGGACAAATTTCTGATGATGAAGCTTATAAGTTAGTTGTACAAACGACCAACTTAAGTAATGCTGGCATTTTTGAGTCATTCAATTTATTTACTAGTTCAAGTCCCATATTTCAAAACTATCAAGTTTTTTATGGATGTAATAGAACTACACAGGAAGAATGTTTTAATAACACAATTAACTTAAGACATTCAGCAGATGAGTTTTATTTATTATCAGACCGACAAGGTTATACATTAGGATATGGTTTGCAGTGGAAGGGTAATGCTATTGTAATAAACAATCAAGTACAAAACCCTTATTTGTTAACCTCAAAAGTTAAACCAGCTAGATTAAATGCAAATGCACAGAATACTTGGTTAAATCCTATTAGCCGTGAGATTCAGCCAACGACTCCACTTCGTTTAAGCGCTTCTGATAATCCGAATGAAGATTTACAGATTTATCAAGGTAAATTCTTTAATGATTATGGAGTGGCAGGAACAGAACCATTCTATAAATACTTAACAAAACTCAGTACAGGTAATCCGCAACATTATGGCCTCTGGCGTCAAAATGTTGATGGTGATAGCTACAATGGGATATTGAGTATTGTTAAAAGTAGTCCTATTAGTTATCTAGAGAGAAGGGTTTTCAAAACTTCTGGTAACGTAAAGGTGGGAGAGAATTATATTTTTCCTCTTTATGCGACTCTGACATTTAATTTTTCAGATAAGACGATTCAACCTGTAAATTTAGGTATTGTTATTGATGAACATGGGGATATTCGTACTGATATCAAACCTAATTCAACAACAAATGATATGTCAGGCCAATGTGCGACTGTGTCTGAAAATAGTTTAGTGGATAGTAATGGCGTACAACAATATCGAATTGGTACTACAGCGGCGACAGTTGATGATCCTTCAAATAGCCAACAGTCTGTTTACGTTCGTATGATTTTATCTAATCCGAAATTTGAGAATATTGATGGTGCGATGGTTGGGGTAACTTTTGTAGGCGTTTCTCCGGGACCTGCGAAATTGAATCTATTTAATTTATTGGCAAATAAGGTAGATAGTACGAGCATTGATTTCGATACTAATACTGCTTGGTTTAATCAACATGCGGCAGCTCAAGAAAGCTATAATACGCTTAAGGATGTGCCTGCTCCAACCACTGCGGATAAAGCTTTGGCTCAACGTAAATTTGGTACTGTAACAATCAAACTAGCGGATCAATCTATTCCAGCTTGTAAAGCAATTAAAACTAAGTCTTAACATATTAAACAAATAAAAAGACCGCTTAGCGGTCTTTTTATTATCTAATTGATTAACCCGTATGATCTAAACGCGTACCCAAAGTTTCAAGATGTGTTGGGAAAACTTGTTTTTTACGGTCTTCAAAATAATGTCTTAATGTATGTTCAACACTAGGGAACGCAAGTTCACCCCATGGAATTTCATGTTCTTCAAACAGACGACTCTCAATGCTTTCTTCACCTGCACCAAAAATTCCATCTTTCAGCTGTGCTTTGAATAGTACATAAATTTGACCAATACGCGGAATATTGTACATACAATACAGTTGTTCTATTTCTATCTCGGCTTCTGCTTCTTCTCGAGTTTCGCGTGCTGCACCTTGCTCCATGGTTTCGAACAATTCCATATAGCCAGCAGGCAAAGTCCATAAACCATAACGAGGTTCAATCGCACGACGACAGAGTAATACTTTGTCTTCCCATAACGCTAAGGCACCGCAGATTACTTTGGGGTTTTCATAGTGAATATTTCCACAATGAGTACAAACACGGCGTACTTTATGATCACCTAAAGGAATTTTTTGTTCGGTTTTATGCCCACACGCTACACAGAAACTCATAATTATCATCGAGTATAGAGATGACTCAGCATAACTGAATTTTTAGACTTACGCATCAACTCTATTCCCTAAGTTTGATTTTCAGATATGATGCAAAGAGAGATAGAATAATAGGTGAATGGTATGGAAGAGCACTTGCTAACACAAAAGTTACAGCAAAGATTGCGCTTTTCCACCCGCATACAAGAAGCACAAGCAGCAGTACTGATTGCAATTACTAATGAAAATGATCCAAAGGTACTACTCACACGCCGTTCAATACATATGAACAACCATGCGGGGGAAGTTTCTTTTCCGGGTGGAAAGCGTGATCCTAGTGATACCAGTAATATTGTTGTAGCGTTAAGAGAAGCTCAGGAAGAGACAGCTTTAAACCCGTTCGATGTGCAGCTTTTAGGTGATTTACCAATGCAACGTGCAAGAAGTGGTTTGTCTGTAAAACCAATCGTTGGGCTTATTCCTCCTGAGGTCACTTTAATACCTCAGCCTACGGAAATTGATCGAATTTTCTTTGTCCCGTTGCAGCAACTTATCGAGACGCGTCCAACACCCTATGAAGTTCGATATGCTCACCAGTCTTTATATTTTCCAAGCTTACAGATTGATAATGAAATCATTTGGGGTTTAACTGCTCGTATGTTAGTTGCTCTGTTTAAATATGGATTGGGTTATCAAAAAGATTGGCCATTTTTACTCAACTCGCCAACCTTTGGAATGCCAAAGTTTTCTCATAAGAATAAATGATCAGGATTGATAAATTATGATGTATAGCTATCAAGGACAGCACCCAAAAGCCTTACATGAGCCATGGGATGGTTGGGTTGCTCCAACAGCAACGCTCATTGGACAAGTAGAGTTAGGGCGTCAAGTCAGCATTTGGTTTGGAGCTGTAGTACGTGCCGATAACTGTATAGTTCGAATTGGTGATTTCTCTAATATTCAAGAAAATTCTGTATTACATACCGATGCTGGACTTGAGTTAAATATTGGTGAATATGTCACCGTTGGGCATAAAGTCATGCTACATGGCTGCACGATTGGTGATAATAGTTTGATTGGTATGAACGCCGTAATTTTAAATCGGGCTGTAATTGGTAAAAACTGTATTATTGGTGCGAATGCCTTAATTCCTGAAGGGAAGGTGATTCCAGATAATTCAGTGGTGATGGGTTCACCTGGCAAAATTGTCAAAACTTTAGATGAAGATGGCGCTGCAAAAATACGTTTGAGTGCATTGCATTATGCTGAGCACTTTAAGAACTATGCAGATTTAAAAGAATTCCACTTTTAACTCTTTTTTAGCAAAATATTTTTATGCCAAGCACAAGCTTGGCATTTTTATTTAGAAAGAGAACAACTCGCCTATCAGAGCCGAGTGGGGTATCATAACCCTCGTTTTTAATCTGATTTAATACTAAGGTTGTGCATGAAATTGCTGGCGTTGGAAACTGCAAATGAGCAGTGTTCTATTTCATTAGTCGATGAAACCCAAGAACTGTTTTTTCAACTCGATACGCGGGCGAAAGCACAAACCCAGACCATTTTGCCCATGATTGAGCAGGGGCTACAGCAAACAGGTCTTGAGGTTGCTGGTCTAGATGCGATTGCCTTTAGCCGTGGGCCGGGTTCTTTTAGTGGTGTTCGCATTAATGCAGCTGTGACTCAGGCGTTGGCATGGTCACAAGATTTACCTGTTATTCCTGTTTCGAGTTTGCAAGCTTTAGCTCAAGCGGCATACCGACTTGAAGGTTTGAAACAAGTGACTGCGGTTCTCGATGCGCGTATGAACGAAGTTTACATTGCAAGTTATGTTCTAGATGAACATGGAATTATGCAATGTATTGATGAAGAAAAATTAATGGGCTACGAACCAGCTGCTGCTTACGCAAAACATTGCTTAATTGGTTCGGGCGCAAAGTTACTTCAAGCTGATGCAGATCATCAAACAATCACTGCAACTGCACAAGACATTGCTTCTATTGCACGTGTTTATGCAGCAGAAAAGCAGTGGGTTGATGCTGAACATGCTTTGCCAGTTTATTTACGTGATGATGCATGGAAAAAAATAGCAGATCAGGGTAAAGCAAAATAAAGGCGAATCATGCACATATATTTTGAAGTAGATTTTCAAGAACAAGCACAGCACTACCAGGCTGTGCTTTGTTCTAGAGGTGTGACTGTAGATTTACAGTTAGTTGAAAAACTGAATGCGCGTTTTCTGCGTTTAAATCCTGAGTTGGCACTTTGTGTGGATGAAAACGGATTATGGTTATCTGCAAATGGCATGAAAATGCAGCCCGATTGGAAAGCCGAAATTTCCCGTTTAAAACGTGCAAGTCTTAAATCAGAAATGATTGCTCGGGCTTGTCAGTTAGGTGAAAAACCAATACTGGTTGATGCTACAGCAGGCTTAGGCCACGATAGTTTACTCATGGCTTATTTAGGCGCACAAATACAATTGGTTGAACGCCATCCAATTTTATTTACCTTACTTGAAGATGCAAAAGCACAAGCTGAACAAGACAGCTTTTTAAGCCAATTTATGGATCGGATTCAACTGATCTTTGCTGATTCTGCAAGTTATTTACAACAGTTACAGCAAACAGCTCAAATGGTTGATGTAGTTTATCTAGATCCGATGTTTCCACAGCGTGACCAGAATCACCAAGCCATCAAAAAACAAGCTCAGGTTAAAAAACAGATGCAGCTTTTACACCTACTTTTACCCGAAGATGGTGAAATGGATCTGGGGGATAATTTGCTTGTTTTGGCTCAGAAAGTTGCTAAACGTGTAGTCGTTAAACGACCGCGCCATGCTATTTTCTTGGCGAATCAAGAGCCAGCTCATCAATGGCAAGGAGATGCTTGTCGTTTTGATGCGTATTTTCAGTAGGCTTATGTAAGGTTAGGTTTTATTGCTTGAATAATGCACAAATATATGTGATATAGTTCAAAAGCATGATTGCTAAAATTCTTAGCAGGCATACACTTAAGATGCCTGACAAAAACGAAATTTTTGAAAACCTTTTATGATTGATCTTAAACCCTCCATTAACTTTTGGCATGATTTTAAAAGCAACCAAATTGCCGGAATGTGGCTGTTTTTGGGATCAAGACGTTCTCTACAAATTGTACATCCATCTATTCTTCAGTTGATTGTTTGGGGAATTTTAGGGGGATGTACTAACTCTCTGTATAGTTGGCTTGTCGCTGGTCAAATCGGTGATTTCAATTCACAAGGTTTAATTGGTTATGCACTTTGGCCATTCATTGCCTTAATTGTCGGTATTTTCTTATCCCAGCGCACCAACCAACCTCGTTTAATGCTAGTACCTGCTTTACTGTGGTTGGTTCTAGATACAAATATCTTATTAATTCAATGTTTAATTCAGTATTTGGGTTCTAACGGTTATCTCAACTTTATTCCCGATGCTATTTATAACGGAATTTTACCGAGCTTATTTGTGGCTTTGTTTGTGTGGCAAAGTTTAGCGGTGATTTGGGTTTTCTCACGCGAACTTAAGTGGCCTTGGTGGGAACGTGCACTCGTCATGGTTGCGACTATTGCAACGATGGTAGTGTGGCAACTTTCTGTAAAAGATCAACCGATTTGGAAGGTAGAAGATTCGGCTCCAACATTTGCTGAAGATGCTTTTTACGCACAAAGTAAATTGCTGAGTGATTCTTTAGAGCAAGTCCAATATGGCGAGCAGGCAAAAAGTCATTGGTATTTTTTAGGTGTTGCTGGCGATAGTTACCAAGATGTTTTTAAATCGGAAGTGGTCCGTATTAAAGAACAGTTTGATACACGTTTTGGAACGATTGGTCGTTCGATGATGTTGGTCAATAATCCAGATACCCGCACAGAAATTCCGATTGCCTCGAAAACCAGTATCGAGTTAGCCCTACGCCGTATGGGGCAGCAAATGAACCGTGATAGCGATGTCCTATTTCTATATATGACTTCACACGGTGAACAGAATCACTTCGAAATTGAAAATGCACCATTAGATTTAGGGCAAGTAGACCCGAAATGGTTGCGTGAAACACTTGATAAATCTGGTATTCGCTGGCGCGTGATTGTTATCTCAGCCTGTTATTCAGGAAGCTTTATTCCTGCTTTACAGTCTCCTGATACTTTAATTATTACCGCATCTGCCGCTGATAAAACTTCTTTTGGATGTAATAACGAAGCTGACTATACCTATTTTGGACGAGCTTTCTTTGATTTGGCTATGCGAGAGCAATCGTCGATGAAAGACTCATTTAACACAGCTAAGCAAACAGTAACCAAATGGGAAGTGGCTCAAGGTGTTGAACCTTCAGAGCCTCAGTGGATGATTGGTAAAAATATGGAACTTATGCTACCTCAATTGGAAAAGTATCTATTTCCTCAGCAAAATACAGGTAGTGTAGATATTGCTCAAACAAAAACAGAGGCTAAAAACGATGCAACTCCTGCAAAAAAACCGCTGCTTTGAGGGCGAGCAGCGTATATACCAATTTGAATCTTCTTATTTAAAAGGACCAGCGAAGTTTGGTGTTTATTTACCACCAGTAGCTCTAGAAGGTAAAGCTTGCTCAACTTTGTTTTACTTAGCTGGGTTAACGTGTACTGAAGAAACCTTTGCCATTAAAGCACATGCACAGCATATGGCCGCACAGCTGAGCCTAATATTGATTACCCCAGACACTTCTCCTCGTGGAGAACAAGTCGCAGCAGGAGATAACTGGGATATTGGACAAGGCGCGGGCTTTTATATTAATGCTACACAAGCACCATGGTCTGAGCATTATCAAATGGAAAGCTATTTAATTGATGAGTTATATCCACTCATTTTAAAAAGCTTTCCTGTAAACGCTCAACAAGTTGGTATCTTTGGACACTCAATGGGTGGCCACGGTGCATTAACTTTAGCGTTTAAATATCCTGAAAAGTTTAAGTCGGTATCTGCTTTCGCACCGATCTGTGCGCCAACTGAGTGTGCATGGGGAGACAAAGCCTTTAGTCATTATTTAGGTGCAGATCGCGATAGCTGGTTGGCTCATGATGCCACAGCTTTAGTCTCAAAAAATGGTGCAGTATTTGACGAAATTTTGGTTGATCAGGGATTAGATGATCAATTTTATGAACAACTTCACCCTGAAAAATTTAAGCAAGCATGTTTAAAAGCAGGACAGCCTTTGACTTTAAGACAACATGCTGGCTATGATCATGGTTATTACTTTATTCAAACCTTTATGGATGAGCATTTACAGTTCCATGCAATCCAATTAGAAAAGGTCGCTGGCTAATTAGTGTTGCCATTCAACCTGAAATTCTTGTTGAGCCATACGGTTTAGATGATCAAGCACCACTTTTTCTAAGTGATCGTGGTCATCTAACTGGCTATCAATAGCAACGTTTAACTGCTCTGTTTCTGGTGCAAGTGTAATCGTTGCTGTAGGCATTAAGATTTTAAAATCTTGTTCAGTTTCTTGTACTTCAAACTTGTGCTTCCAATGATTAACTAGACGTTTTGCAATGCGTTTTCCATCGTTTGTTAATAGATGAGTTGTGCTTTTCATTATCAATCCTCACATTGGTTTAATGTACCTTAACAAATTCGTTTCGCCGTTAGCATTCTATTGTTGCAACGTTACGTTGCAAGTTTGAAATGTTGTCATTTAAGCAAGGAAGGGCAGGTCAAGTAGGTTCTTTTTTGTTATAATTTTCAGCCTCTCCTTAAATTTTTAGCCAGGTCATCCACCTATGTCCAAGCCTTACTTGATTGCTCCTTCTATTTTATCTGCCGATTTTGCTCGTTTAGGTGAAGATGTAGACAAAGTGTTAGCCGCAGGTGCCGATGTAGTACATTTTGATGTGATGGATAATCACTATGTTCCAAATTTAACTTTTGGTGCTGGTGTATGTAAGGCTTTAAAAAATTATGGGATTACAGCTCCTGTTGACGTGCATCTAATGGTATCTCCAGTTGATCGAATTATTGGAGACTTTTTGGAAGCTGGTGCTGATATTATTACGTTCCACCCAGAAGCATCTCACCACATTGATCGCTCATTACAGCTGATTAAGTCAGGCGGTGCTAAAGCTGGTTTAGTCTTTAACCCAGCAACGCCGTTGCACTATTTAGATTACGTGCTTGATAAAGTAGATCAAATTTTAATAATGAGCGTAAACCCAGGTTTTGGTGGACAAAAGTTCATTCCAATGACATTAGAAAAATTGCGTGAAGCTCGTAAAATTATCGATGCAAGTGGTCGTGATATTCGTTTAGAAGTTGATGGTGGTGTTGGTCCTGCAAATATTCGTGAAATTGCAGAAGCGGGTGCAGATATGTTTGTTGCTGGTTCAGCTATTTTTGGTCAACCAGATTATAAAGTTGTGATTGATCAAATGCGTGCAGAGCTTGCGAAAGTAGGCAGTGTAGACGCTTAAAAAGCATGTTGAACTGAGAATAAGCTTGTGGATAACTTTGTTTATAACTATATGGATAACTGTGTTGATAACCGTATGGATAAGATGTTGGTAAAATAAACAAAATTAGATCAACTGTTTATTCTCTAAGCGAAATGTATGAAAAAAGAACGTTTTGGCGTTCTTTTTTTATGCGTGTTGAATATTTTATTATCTGATTTTTTATTAAGCTTTGCTAAAAAATAACCTGTGCAAAAAACGATACGGCTCTGTGTGAAAATTTTTTAGAGATAGATAAGTATAAAACTGTAAAAGTGTCATGAAAAATAAAGCTAAATTTGCTTTAATAAGATTTTAGTAAGAGATTTAGATAATTAATGACGATAAAAATTTTAGCGGTAGATATGGATGGGACTTTTCTTAATTCTAAGAAGCAGTACAACAAAGCACGTTTTTTAAAACAGTACGAACAACTTAAACAAAATAATATTCATTTCGTGGTTGCCAGTGGTAACCAACTCGCAAAGCTAATTACCTATTTTCCAGAAATTAGTCATGAAATTGCTTTTATTGCAGAAAATGGCGCGCATGTTGTAGATGCAGGGCAAGAAATAGCTTTTGCTCATTTAAGTCAGCAGCAATATATTGAGATTTTAAAAGCAATTGACTCTTCATATACCTCAACCATGGTGATCTGTGGGAAACAGAGTGCTTATGTGCATAGCAGCATGAACGCAGAGGACTATGCCAAAGTCGCTCGATACTTTGAAAAGCTAACAGTTATTGATGATTTTTATGCACTAGATGACTTGGTGTGTAAAATTACTTTTACTGCTCAGGAAAACGAAAGCTTTGCGATTTTTGAACATTTTCAGAAAAAAAGTTTTGTTGCAGACAAAGTCTTAGTGCCTGTTTCAAGTGGTTTTGGTTTTATCGATTTAATTCTTCCAGATCAGCATAAAGCGCATGGCTTGAAGCTATTACTGCAAAAATGGCAGGTTAAAGCTGATCAAGTGGTCGCGATTGGTGATAACAATAATGATATCCAGATGATCAAAGCTGTCGGTTATGGGTTTGCGGTTGAAAATGCCGTACAAGCTTTGAAAGCAGTAGCTCCTTATACAACTGTAAGTAATGAACAAGAAGGTGCATTGCAGGTAATTGATTTAGTCCTTCAGCATCAATCACCATTTGCTTAATTACTTTAAAACAAACAGTTAAGATTGAAAATTGTATCTGTTTGAAAACTTGGTTATGCTAATGGGGTTAAGATTACTCATCGGCTCTAGGCGATAAACCACAATGGCTCTACAACACTTACGCAAGTATGCTTGGTTTGTGTTCCTAATGACTTTGGTCATTGGGTGGAGTGGTGTGTCTGTTGCTCAGACGCCTATGCAGCATGATCTTCACACTATGCCGTGTCATAGTGAAAAAACTTCGCATAAGAATATGCATATTCAAACAGATGATCAGACTGTATGTCATCAAAATATGACACAGTCTCTTAACTCACATGGTGAGCATTGTCAGGACTGTAACCCAGTTCATTGTCAAATTGTGAATTTGGCATTACAGCAAGCTGTACCAGATATTGACTCGCAGTTCATTCCAATCTCGTCTCAATTTAGCAGTATTTATCAGGCTCAGCATTTAGCCGGATACTGGCAAGAAATTTTACGTCCTCCAAAAGCTTAATCCTTTCTTACTTATTTTTTTAGTTCAAAGGATTACAGCAATGTCACATAAAACAATTAGCAGCCTCGTCGCTGTATTTGGTCTATTCGTTTCACCATGGACCCTCGCGGCAATTAAGGAATATCACCTTAATATTAATGAACAACAGGTCAATGTTACGGGTCAGCCGCTCAAACGAATTACCGTAAATGGAAAATTTACAGCACCACTTCTTGAGTTTGAAGAAGGAGATGAGGCTGTTATTCATGTTCATAACCAATTAAAGAATCAAGACACGTCTTTGCACTGGCATGGGTTATTACTGCCAGGGTTAATGGATGGCGTACCGGGTTTCAATGGTTTTAAAGGAATCGCTCCAAATGGAGATTTTGTTTACCGCTTTAAGGTGAAACAAAACGGCACGTATTGGTATCACGCTCATAGTAAAGGCCAAGAGCAAGATGGTTTATATGGCCCGCTCGTGATTTATCCAAAAGGGAAAATACCCGTAGCTGCACATGAAAAAACTGATCGTGATTATGTGGTGATGCTTTCAGATTTTCATCATTCTTCTAGCGATAGCATTATGAAAAATTTGAAGAAATCTGCTGAGTATTATCAAAACCGCCGTGAAACCGTATCTGATGTTTTGAAGCAAGTTAAAACACAAGGCTTAAAAGCAACTTGGCAAGATCGTTCGATGTGGAATCAGATGCGGATGTTAAAAACCGATATGTCTGATGTGACGGGTTATACCTTCTTAGTTAATGGCAAGACACCACAGCAAAACTGGACAGGTAATTTTAAAGCTGGTGATAAGGTTCGATTACGGTTTATTAACGCATCGGCAATGTCATTTTTTGATGTCAGAATTCCAAATTTGAAAATGACAGTCGTAAGTGCAGATGGGCAGCCAGTTAAACCTGTTGCAATTGATGAGTTTCGTATTGGCACAGCCGAAACCTACGATGTGATCGTAGAACCTAAACAACCAAATTATCAGATTGAAGCAGAGTCTATTGACCGCAGTGGTTTTGCCATTGGGACTTTGCACAATGAAAATACGCAAGCTGTAGAGCCAGTTCAAATGCTGCAACCACGTCCACGTTCTTTGCTAACCATGGATGATATGGGCATGAGTCATGGCAATGGGGCAAGTGATGAACATGCTGGCCATCAAATGAACATGCAACACGACATGTCGGCTATGCCTGAAATGAAAAAAGAAGAGAGCCAGACTAATCATGATCATACGATGATGAACATGAGCCATGACATGAAAAATATGTCATCTGGCCAACATGATCATTCTATGATGCAAATGAAGCATGACATGTCAGCGATGCCTGAAATGAAACATGATATGCAGGCAATGTCATCGAGTGAACATGACCACGCTATGATGAATATGAAGCATGAGATGCCTGCGCAATCTGAGAATAAAACTAAAAAGGATGAACCCGTTTATGGCTGGGCAAATGCTTCGACACCAGAGGGTATGAAAGCGCTGCAATATAGTGATTTGCAATCTTTAACACCTCAGCCAGACACACGTGCGCCAGAGCGAGAGCTTGTTATTCGTTTAGGCGGCAACATGGAGCGTTATATCTGGACTATTAATGGCAAGAAATTTAGCGAAGCTGAGCCATTGCAAGTTAAGTATGGCGAACGTATTCGTTTGAAGTTCGTGAATGACAGTATGATGGCTCATCCAATGCATTTACATGGCATGTTCATGCAATTGGAAAATGGCCAGCAAGCTGAAAACTTGCCAAATAAACATACCGTTATTGTTCCACCAGGAAAGACAGTTACTGCGTTATTAACAGCCGATGTCTTAGGAGAATGGGCGATTCATTGCCATCTGCTTTATCACATGAGTGCTGGAATGATGAATAAGTTGATCGTGGCTCAAGTGAATGATGGAGCAGTAGATGCATCTCAAGCACCTGTTCAATCTGAAAATGAAAAAGGAGCGAGTCATGCGCATCACTAAGTTATTTTCTCAAATGATATGTTGCGGTGTTTTCTCTGGTGTATCGGTTCTTGCTTTGGCACAAGAACCCTTAACGCATGATCATTTACGTGAACATGGTGGACAGATCTATCAGGCAACAAAAATTGATACTGGCTGGACTCAGAATGAAGAAGGAGAAGGCAGTTTTTCTTCTGAATTAGAAAGTTGGGTGGGAACTGATGAAAATAAATTGTTCATTAAAGCCCATGTTGAAAAAGCCGAGTCGGAAGATGCCAATTATGGCGGTTCAGTACTTTACAGTCGAAATGTAGCTGACTATTGGGATGTACAGGCTGGGGTAAATTACGAGCGTTTACAACGGGAAGATGAAAAGCAAGATCGCTGGGCAGGTGTAGTCGGTTTGCATGGCATGGCACCTTACTTTTTTGAAACCGATGCATATCTTTATGCAGGTGAAGACCAGCTATGGAAGCTAAGTTTAGAAACGGAAAGAGACTTACTCTTTACCCAAAAGCTAATTGGTAAACCTTATTTAAAAGCAGATGTTGTTTTGCAAGATGAATCTCGCTATGCCAGTAAAACAGGGTTATCAAGTTTACAAGCTGGTTTTCAAACCCGTTATGAAATCAACAAAAAGGTCATGCCATTTGTTGATATGGGATACGGCTATGAAAAAGGTTTAAAACAAACGGCTTGGCAAACTGGAACCGACTCTGAAAATGGTTGGTATTATGGAGCAGGGTTAACACTTAAGTTCTAATTGCCGAACAAAAATTAAGCTTAATGACATGCCATTGGTTTATACTGATGGCATTGTTTTTTGTGTCAGTTATGGTGCACAGATGGCTTTAGAAAAACAAGAGAATCAAATACATTTAAATAAAACCAGCTCTAGCTGCGGGTGCTCAAGCATGCCGTCTCAGGAGTATTCTACACCTAGTGAAGCTGTGCCTAGAAAGAGCCAATGGGTGAGTTATTATCATATTCCTCACATGGATTGTGCAGCTGAAGAACAAATGGTACGGATGGCTTTGGCTTCTTACGCTGAGGATATTCAAGAGCTTCATTTTGACTTGCCAGCACGGCATTTGGCGATTTATCACAGTGTTCAAGCTGAAAAGATCACCCAAAGCCTGCAACGTTTAGGACTAGGAGCAGAATTACAACAAACGCAGCCACATTATGAACCTGTTGAAAAACCTAAAAAGGTTCGAGCTAGCTCTTCAACCAATGCCTCACAAAAGCAAGTTTTACAATGGCTGTTACTCATTAATGGCATCATGTTTGTCATTGAGTTTATGGCAGGCATCATTGCTTCATCGACAGGATTAATCGCTGATTCGCTTGATATGTTTGCTGATGCTGCAATTTATGGCATTGCTTTATTTGTGGTAGGTAAAAATCTAAATGCACAATTAAAGGCTGCGCATCTTTCAGGATGGTTTCAGTTTGGCTTAGCCATGATTGTGTTAATTGATGTGTTGCGTCGTTTTATTTACGGCAGTGAACCTGTTTCAATTCTCATGATTTTAATTGGTGGATTGGCTCTTTCAGCCAATATTAGTTGCCTTTATTTAATGAGAGACCATAAAGAGAGTGGGGCACATATGAAGGCGAGTTATATCTTTTCTGCAAATGATGTCATCGTAAACTTGGGTGTCATTGTCGCAGGAATATTGGTTGCCATTACAGGTTCTCCTTATCCTGATTTAATGATTGGATTAATTATTGTCTTGTTTGTTTTAAATGGCGCACGAAAAATTTTACAGTTAAAAAACGAATAGTATTTTCTAAGACAGGCAAGCTTTAGATAAGGTTTGCCTTCATTTTTTATTTTAAAGTAAACTGAGTCCTCTCATAAAGGAGGAACGACCTCCCCCATATTGGGTAATCATGTCGGGACGACCTGACACTATAAAAATTAGTGAATGTTATGGCTTGGGCTATTTTAATTTTAGCAGGTGTATTTGAAATCATTTGGGCATATTCTATGAAAATGTCCGAAGGTTTTACACGTTTAACCCCTAGTGTTATTACCGTAGTTTTTATGATTTTGAGTGTAATTCTGCTTTCAATGTCAATGAAAACGTTACCCCTTGGTACTGCCTATACGGTTTGGACAGGAATTGGCGCAATCGGGTCATTTCTAGTCGGTATTTTCTTTCTTCATGAGCCTGTTGGCGCTATGCGAATGATTGCCGCTGTATTGATTGTGTCAGGTTTGGTTTTAATGAAAATTTCATCACCTTCCTAAGAGAATAAAACTATGTTGCTGTCTTATAAGTATATCAATTCGCCTGTTGGGCAATTAAAGCTGGTTGCGAATGAAAATGCTTTGGTGGCAATACTCTGGGACAATGAAAATCCAAAACGTGTTCGACTGGCCGAGCTAGTCGAACAACTTGAGCATCCAGTTTTACTAAAGACCGAACAACAATTAAAAGAATATTTTGAAGGTAAACGCCGTGAGTTTATATTGCCACTCGATTTCGAAGGAACCGTATTTCAAAAGCAGGTCTGGTCTGCTTTACTGACCATCCCTTATGGTGAAACAAGAAGTTATAAAGATATTGCTGTTCAAATTGGCAATGAAAAAGCGGTGAGAGCAGTTGGCGCGGCGAATGGCAAAAACCCGATTTCAATTATTGCACCTTGTCACCGAGTCATTGGTGCGGGTGGTGCTTTAGTTGGTTTTGCTGGTGGGCTTGATAAGAAAGACATTTTATTAAAACTAGAGCAACAATGAGCTGTTTTTGCGCTCGATTTTTTTAGACTTTTCTACTAAGCTGTCCACTATGATATTTCATGAAGAAAGTGCTTCATGGCATCGCTTTTTTTGAAATATTGATCTTATTCAACAAACTTTGGATGTTCTAAAAATGGCTGTCGGTGACGTAACAATGCCACAAATGCATGTGGTAAAAGGTGTAAAAATTGGCTCAACAGAAGCATATGTACGTTACCAAAACCGACGAGATTTAGTCATTTTTGAGTTTGCAGAAGGTTCAAATGTTGCAGGTGTATTTACTCAAAATGCATTTTGTGCAGCGCCTGTTCATGTTTCTAAAGCTCATCTTGCCGAAGGTAATCCTCGTTATTTAGTGATTAATACAGGTAATGCCAATGCAGGAACTGGACCTACGGGTTTGAAAAATGCTCAAGATACTTGTGCAAAATTGGCTGAGATTGCTGGGGTAAACAGTTTTGAAGTCCTTCCGTTTTCTACGGGGGTGATTGGTGAGCAGCTTCCGATGGAGCGTTTACTTGCTGGTCTTCAGCCAGCATTAAATAGCGTACAAGACGCGGCTTGGAATGATGCTGCATCTGGCATTATGACCACAGATACAGTACCTAAAGGTGCATCTGAACAATTTGAACTTGATGGCATTACTTATACCATGACAGGTATTAGTAAAGGCGCCGGAATGATTCGCCCGAACATGGCAACCATGTTGAGCTTTGTAGCAACAGATGCATCTATTAGCCGTGATTTAGTACAAAAGCTACTAAAAACCACGGTTGAGCATTCATTTAACCGTATTACGATTGATGGTGATACCTCAACAAATGACTCTTGTATTTTTGTAGCAACTGGTCAGGCGGGTGGCGCTGAAATTACATCAGACAGTGATGCACGCTATACTAAAGTGTTAGAAGTACTTGCTCGTGTAATGAATCGATTAGCACAGTTAATTGTTCGTGATGGCGAAGGCGCAACGAAGTTTATTACTGTAGCTGTAGAAGGTGGCGCAAATATTCAAGAATGTTGTGACATTGCTTATAGCATTGCGCATTCACCACTTGTCAAAACTGCGCTTTTTGCATCGGACCCGAACTGGGGACGTATTTTAGCTGCGATTGGCTATGCAGGAGTTAAAGACCTAGACGTGTCTAAAATTCAAGTGTGGTTAGACGACGTACAAATCTGTAAAGATGGCGGCGCAGCTGAGGACTATACCGAAGAAGCGGGCGCGCGTGTTATGGCTCAAACTGAAATTACCATTCGTGTTGATTTAGGACGTGGTCAGGCCAAAGACACGGTATATACCTGTGACTTATCTTACGACTATGTCAAAATTAATGCTGATTACCGTTCTTAAATATCAGTTATAATCAAGCCTCGACAAAGAGGCTTTTTTATTAGCCCCAACTTTTGATATTAAATGATTCAATCCATAAATCATTTAAGCAGTAACGTTATATGCGAGCAGGTATGCCAGCATGAAGGATAGAGAAGACGTTTTATGAGTGATGCGACTTTAATTGCCAACGATGCAAAAAACATTGTACAAGCGCATTTAGACCGTTTAGGTGAGCCAAAAGACAATCGCTTAAGTGAAGAAGCAAAACAACAAAAGTTTGCACAGATCGAAGCAGAGCTCAAAAAACGTGATGCTGTCCTTGTTGCTCATTACTATTGCGACCCTGAAGTACAGGAGCTTGCCGAAAAAACAGGTGGATGCGTTTCTGACTCTTTAGAAATGGCCCGTTTCGGACGAGATCATGCTGCCTCAACACTGGTTGTGGCTGGGGTCAAATTTATGGGAGAAACAGCAAAAATTCTGTCTCCTGAAAAAACAATTTTAATGCCGACACTTGAAGCAACCTGTTCACTCGACTTGGGCTGTCCAGTTGACGAGTTCACAGCATTTTGTGATCAGCACCCTGACCACACCGTAGTTGTTTATGCCAACACATCGGCTGCTGTTAAAGCACGTGCAGATTGGGTGGTGACTTCAAGCTGTGCTGTAGAAATTGTTGAACACCTAGATAGCTTAGGCGAAAAAATTATTTGGGCACCAGATCAGCACTTAGGTCGCTATATTCAAAAGAAAACTGGTGCAGATATGTTGCTTTGGGATGGTGCGTGTATTGTGCATGAAGAATTCCGTGCACGTGGTATTGCCAACATGAAAGCACTGTACCCAGATGCGGCTGTATTGGTACATCCAGAGTCACCAGAGTCGGTTGTAGACATTGCCGATGCGGTAGGTAGTACCTCTCAACTGATTAAAGCTGCGCAGACTTTGCCAAATGAAAGACTCATTGTGGCAACTGACCGCGGTATTTTCTACAAAATGCAGCAAGCGGTACCCAATAAGATTTTAGTTGAGGCACCAACAGCAGGTGAGGGTGCAACTTGTCGTTCATGTGCTCACTGTCCGTGGATGGCAATGAATGAACTCGATGGAATTTTAGAAGTTTTACAAAAAGGTGATCAGGAAATACACGTTGATCCAGCACTTGCTGAACGTGCCAAAATGCCTTTAGATCGAATGTTAGCCTTTAGTGCATCGTTAAAGCGTTAAAAAACTTCAAAATGCTTGTTAAATATACATTTGATAAGGATTTTTAACTTTTTTTGACAATAGGTGTTGACGTCTGAGGGCGTCGCGCCTAGAATGCACACCGTACCGCACGATGTGCGATACAGCAAAAGCTGAGATAGATCGGAGCATAGCACAGCCTGGTAGTGCACCTGGTTTGGGACCAGGGGGTCGTAGGTTCGAATCCTACTGCTCCGACCACTTAAAATAATATTTTAAGATCGGCGAAGTATCGCATGATAAGCATCATCGGTTAAGCGCCTGTAGCTCAGTTGGATAGAGCATCCGCCTTCTAAGCGGATGGTCACAGGTTCGAATCCTGTCAGGCGCGCCACTCGGTAGCTTGGTACATAGAACTATTTGATGGTGGATGTAGCTCAGTTGGTAGAGCCCTGGATTGTGATTCCAGTTGTCGCGGGTTCGAATCCCGTCATTCACCCCAATTTCGGAGCATAGCACAGCCTGGTAGTGCACCTGGTTTGGGACCAGGGGGTCGTAGGTTCGAATCCTACTGCTCCGACCATATTTTAAAAGCGTTCAAGCTTTAAAAAATATCCCAAAGATTAAAAAGAATTTCTTCTTGTCGTATTGATAGAAGGAATTTTTTTGTTTTCTAGTTCGAAATTTTAATTCAATCACACTCCAATATTTGAACGTGTTTATATAAGCTCTGTTCTCTGTTCTCTGTTCTCTGTTCTCTGTTCTCTGTTCTCTGTTCTCTGT